>NZ_JBRIMD010000076.1:0-507 GCF_052977325.1 Shewanella sp. 0m-6 | reverse complement strand
CCTTCATCGCCTCTGACTGCCAAGGCATCCACCATATACGCTTAGTCACTTAACCATACAACCCAAATAAGTCTCTAGGAGATTATCCGTTGTTCTGAGCGGGTAAGCTCACAACAGCCGTACTGTAACTAATGGTTTCTACTTTCGCCAAAATTAGAATTTTTATCTCATCACTCAACAAGTTAATGTTAAACAACGAGCTAAGACACTTAATGTTAAGTGTTTTTAGAACTCAATTTTTTAATTTCGCATTAATCCTATTAATAACAACACGATAAATCGTAATCGTTATCCCTTTCAGATTAACACTATCAGCTTTCCAAATTTTTAAAGAACGATATCAACTACAACAAGGTAGGATATTTTGTCGCTCATCTCACTCAATTAAGAGTAAAGACAAACAAGCAATCTGTGTGAACACTCAACAACGATTAAGTTAGTCGTATAGGTAAGGAGGTGATCCAGCCCCAGGTTCCCCTAGGGCTACCTTGTTACGACTTCACCCCA
>NZ_JBRIMD010000075.1:0-508 GCF_052977325.1 Shewanella sp. 0m-6 | reverse complement strand
TAGAGGCCTAGGACACCGCCCTTTCACGGCGGTAACAGGGGTTCGAATCCCCTAGGGGATACCACTATTTAAAATAATGAGATTTCGGTCTGATTGTTTAACGTAAAATGGGGCCTTAGCTCAGCTGGGAGAGCGCAACACTGGCAGTGTTGAGGTCAGCGGTTCGATCCCGCTAGGCTCCACCAAATTTATCATTCAGATGATAGACACAAAAAACCACCTAAGGGTGGTTTTTTTGTGTCTAAATTTTGAACATACTTCGTTATTGTTTCCATTCAAGTTTTAGCGGGTACGCTTTAATTCTTCTGTGCATTTGTTGTTTAATACTTTGTACTGAGTGTCCCAAGTTTAGGTTGAAACGAATATTGAATCTTTTTTTAGGATCTGGAAGCTCAAGGACTGGGTACACTTATACCAATCTAAGTAAAAACATGATCTAATTGCATTCATCGTATTCTCTTCATTTGTGGTTATGGATAACTTTAAAAATACTGACTTTACAGCTCTA
>NZ_JBRIMD010000074.1:0-522 GCF_052977325.1 Shewanella sp. 0m-6 | reverse complement strand
AGTTAGTCGTATAGGTAAGGAGGTGATCCAGCCCCAGGTTCCCCTAGGGCTACCTTGTTACGACTTCACCCCAGTCATGAACCACACCGTGGTAAACGCCCTCCCGAAGGTTAAGCTATCTACTTCTGGTGCAGCCCACTCCCATGGTGTGACGGGCGGTGTGTACAAGGCCCGGGAACGTATTCACCGTGACATTCTGATTCACGATTACTAGCGATTCCGACTTCACGGAGTCGAGTTGCAGACTCCGATCCGGACTACGACCGGCTTTGTGAGATTAGCTCCACCTCGCGGCTTCGCAACCCTCTGTACCGACCATTGTAGCACGTGTGTAGCCCTACTCGTAAGGGCCATGATGACTTGACGTCGTCCCCACCTTCCTCCGGTTTATCACCGGCAGTCTCCCTAAAGTTCCCACCATTACGTGCTGGCAAATAAGGATAAGGGTTGCGCTCGTTGCGGGACTTAACCCAACATTTCACAACACGAGCTGACGACAGCCATGCAGCACCTGTCTCAGAG
>NZ_JBRIMD010000072.1:0-562 GCF_052977325.1 Shewanella sp. 0m-6 | reverse complement strand
TATCCCGGGATCTTAAGGATCGTTTTAATTTGGAATTTTTTTAAACTCTTCTTGAGCCTCTATTGATTGCTTTGGGTGCTTAGAGCGTGAGGTTATCCATGAGAAACCCATATGATTCAATAAATAATAGATTGAGTCAGGGTGATAAGTTTTGCCAAACTCTGACAAAATATAGTTGTGTATGTGTGCCCCCGTTAATCTACCACCTTGATCGCTGCTTGCTCTTTTCTCTATATAGTCAGCGAGTTGAGCTTGCTGTTCTGTGCTGAGAAATGCAGGTCTTCCTGTACGCGGTTTTTCTTGCAGCCCCGCGAGCCCTTCTTCTAAATAGGCATGTACCCACTTATTGACGCTGGTTCTGCTCACTTTTAAAAATAGTGCAATTTGAGTTCGAGATTTTCCATCCTGAAAATGAGCCAGTGCAAGTAGGCGCATCTTCATTTGGATAGATTTTTGCTCACGAGCTAGAGCTGTAAAGTCAGTATTTTTAAAGTTATCCATAACCACAAATGAAGAGAATACGATGAATGCAATTAGATCATATTTTTACTTAGATTGGTAT
>NZ_JBRIMD010000070.1:0-740 GCF_052977325.1 Shewanella sp. 0m-6 | reverse complement strand
ACGAGTCATTAGTACAAGTTAGCTCAACGCCTCACAACGCTTACACACCTTGCCTATCAACGTCCTAGTCTCGAACGGCTCTTTAGAGGAATTAAATTCCTAGGGATGACTCATCTTAGGACTCGCTTCCCGCTTAGATGCTTTCAGCGGTTATCGATTCCGAACGTAGCTACCGGGCAATGCCATTGGCATGACAACCCGAACACCAGCGGTTCGTCCACTCCGGTCCTCTCGTACTAGGAGCAGCTTCCTTCAATCATCCAACGCCCACGGCAGATAGGGACCGAACTGTCTCACGACGTTCTGAACCCAGCTCGCGTACCACTTTAAATGGCGAACAGCCATACCCTTGGGACCGACTTCAGCCCCAGGATGTGATGAGCCGACATCGAGGTGCCAAACACCGCCGTCGATATGAACTCTTGGGCGGTATCAGCCTGTTATCCCCGGAGTACCTTTTATCCGTTGAGCGATGGCCCTTCCATACAGAACCACCGGATCACTATGACCTACTTTCGTACCTGCTCGACGTGTATGTCTCGCAGTTAAGCTGGCTTATGCCATTGCACTAACCGTACGATGTCCGACCGTACTTAGCCAACCTTCGTGCTCCTCCGTTACTCTTTGGGAGGAGACCGCCCCAGTCAAACTACCCACCAGGCACTGTCCCGAACCCCGATTCAGGGGCCGCGGTTAGAACATCAAAACTACAAGGGTGGTATTTCAAGATTGACTCCACA
>NZ_JBRIMD010000069.1:0-791 GCF_052977325.1 Shewanella sp. 0m-6 | reverse complement strand
AAGCAACTCAAGCAACTCAAGCAACTCAAGCAACTCAAGCAACTCAAGCAATAAGCTTATTTTAGCATCTCGTTAATACGAATAACTTGAGCGCGATAGCCAGTGGCAAACATATCGTGGCTGTCGATATTGATGCGCACTGCAGGCTTTGTTTCACCATAACGGTGTTCGACCAAAATGGATTTTACCTTACCCGTGGTGTCATCCATCTTCATGTTACCGTAACCGCCACCTAAACCGAATAAGCCCGCAGAAGCAAAGTAACTCATCATGCTGTCTTTATCGGCTTGGTATTTAACGATAGAGGTAATTGGCGAGTATCCCGCGTAGCCAAGTTCATCCTTGCCATACTGCCAAACTTGTTGCACCGTCATGTTTTGCTCATCGATTTTATACTCCACAGAGCGAGAGTACTTTTCATTGGCAAACATTGGCTGACCTAAATCGCGGCCGTCACCGTTGTCAAATACGGTTAAGGTACCCTTTTCAGGGACTAAATAAGCCGTGTGCGATGTCCAGCTAAAGTCAAAATCCTTGTCCTGACAAGCGCCCTTCTCGTTGCACCAAATAGGCTCACCTTCTGCAGTGATTGGCTTTAATAGCTTATCTTGGTATTTTTCACTCCAGCCCTTACTGGCACTTAAAATCCACTTTACTTGCTTATCGCGGCCAATTTTAATCACCGCCGATTGATGACGTGAGCTGATAATAATGCTGTCATCGGTTGGATCGTACTCGATAGAGTTAACGTGGATCCAATTGCGACCGGTTGCCACACCGTGAATATCGCC
>NZ_JBRIMD010000068.1:0-826 GCF_052977325.1 Shewanella sp. 0m-6 | reverse complement strand
TTTTAAAGTTATCCATAACCACAAATGAAGAGAATACGATGAATGCAATTAGATCATATTTTTACTTAGATTGGTATAACGGGGTACGTAGGGATTTGTTTTTTTCGCGAAACGCATATACAAAAAAGCCCGTTGCATTAGCAACGGGCTTTTTTGCTTCTCTTTCGAGAATAATTTAGCGCCTGGAAATGACCTACTCTCACATGGGGAGACCCCACACTACCATCGGCGATATTGCGTTTCACTTCTGAGTTCGGAATGGATTCAGGTGGTGCCACAACTCTATGGTTTCCAGACAAATTCTTAAAAATGGTGCTGATACCCAGAATCGAACTGGGGACCTCATCCTTACCAAGGATGCGCTCTACCGACTGAGCCATATCAGCGATATCTGTCTATATCATTCCGTCTTACATATTAACCGCGGATTGACATTATAATTTGGCGCCTGGAAATGACCTACTCTCACATGGGGAGACCCCACACTACCATCGGCGATATTGCGTTTCACTTCTGAGTTCGGAATGGATTCAGGTGGTGCCACAACTCTATGGTTTCCAGACAAATTCTGTATTACTTTCAGTTTTTAAAAAACTAAAGGTAAAAAATTTTAGAAAGCTGTTACTCGCTAGCGCAAGTAATTGAAATTAGTTATTGAGTTCGAACACACATTAAGTGTTTATTCTAATTTTGATGATGCAAAAAACATCAATCTCATAAAACCCATCAGGGTTGTATGGTTAAGCCTTACGAGTCATTAGTACAAGTTAGCTCAACGCCTCACAACGCTTACACACCTTGCCTATCAACGTCCTAGTCTCGAACG
>NZ_JBRIMD010000067.1:0-961 GCF_052977325.1 Shewanella sp. 0m-6 | reverse complement strand
GCCGCTACTAGGGGAATCTCGGTTGATTTCTTTTCCTCCGGGTACTTAGATGTTTCAGTTCCCCGGGTTCGCCTCACTACACTATGTATTCATGTAGTGATACATGCTTATGCATGTGGGTTTCCCCATTCGGACATCGTTAGCTCAAATGCTTGTTACTAGCTCGCCAACGCTTTTCGCAAGTTACTACGTCCTTCATCGCCTCTGACTGCCAAGGCATCCACCATATACGCTTAGTCACTTAACCATACAACCCAAATAAGTCTCTATGAGACGTACTCGTTGTCTTGAGCGGGTAAGCTCAACACAGCCGTACTGTAACTAATGGTTTCTACTTTCGCCAAAATTAGAATTTTTTACTCACTGCCGAAGCAGTAAGCCAAGACACTTAATGTTAAGTGTTTTTAGAACTCAATTTTTTAATTTCGCGCTAATCCTATAAATAACAACACGATAAATCGTAGTCGTTATCCCTTTCAGATTAACACTATCAGCTTTCCAAATTTTTAAAGAGCGGGCTTAAAAAAGCCAAAGATAAATTCTGCATTTATCTTTGGCATCTCTAACCAGTGCATGAGCTTACAATTTCAGCAAAAAAGTAAGTAAATGGTGGAGCTATGCGGGATCGAACCGCAGACCTCCTGCGTGCAAGGCAGGCGCTCTCCCAGCTGAGCTATAGCCCCATTTACATGCAGTCAAACAAATTTACGTTAATACAAAACCCTTGTTTAGGAGAAAACAAAGATTTTGGTGGGTCAGAGTGGACTTGAACCACCGACCTCACCCTTATCAGGGGTGCGCTCTAACCAGCTGAGCTACAGACCCAACGTAATTTGCTCTTTCTTTACGACAAGCATATCTGTGTGAACACTCAACAACTATTAAGTTAGTCGTATAGGTAAGGAGGTGATCCAGCCCCAGGTTCCCCTAGGGCTACCTTGTTACGACTTCACCCCAGTCA
>NZ_JBRIMD010000066.1:0-991 GCF_052977325.1 Shewanella sp. 0m-6 | reverse complement strand
GTGAGGCGAACCCGGGGAACTGAAACATCTAAGTACCCGGAGGAAAAGAAATCAACCGAGATTCCCCTAGTAGCGGCGAGCGAACGGGGATTAGCCCTTAAGCGTAGAGGGTGTTAGTGGAATGTGTTGGAAAGCACAGCGGCACAGGGTGATAGCCCCGTACATGAAAACTAACTTTACGTGAAAACGAGTAGGACGGGACACGTGACATCCTGTTTGAACATGGGGGGACCATCCTCCAAGGCTAAATACTCCTGACTGACCGATAGTGAACCAGTACCGTGAGGGAAAGGCGAAAAGAACCCCTGTGAGGGGAGTGAAATAGAACCTGAAACCGTATACGTACAAGCAGTGGGAGCGGTTCTTGAGACCGTGACTGCGTACCTTTTGTATAATGGGTCAGCGACTTACATTTTGTAGCAAGGTTAAGCGAATAGCGGAGCCGTAGGGAAACCGAGTGTTAACTGCGCGTTTAGTTGCAAGGTGTAGACCCGAAACCGAGTGATCTAGCCATGGGCAGGTTGAAGATTGAGTAACATCAATTGGAGGACCGAACACACGTATGTTGAAAAATGCGGTGATGACTTGTGGCTGGGGGTGAAAGGCCAATCAAACTCGGAGATATCTGGTTCTCCTCGAAAGCTATTTAGGTAGCGCCTCGTACGAATACCATTGGGGGTAGAGCACTGTTAAGGCTAGGGGGTCATCCCGACTTACCAACCCTTTGCAAACTCCGAATACCAATGAGTACTATACGGGAGACACACGGCGGGTGCTAACGTCCGTCGTGAAAAGGGAAACAACCCAGACCATCAGCTAAGGTCCCAAAGTTATTGCTAAGTGGGAAACGATGTGGGAAGGCTTAGACAGCTAGGATGTTGGCTTAGAAGCAGCCATCATTTAAAGAAAGCGTAATAGCTCACTAGTCGAGTCGGCCTGCGCGGAAGATTTAACGGGGCTAAGCAATACACCGAAGCTATGGGTACTAGTG
>NZ_JBRIMD010000065.1:0-1103 GCF_052977325.1 Shewanella sp. 0m-6 | reverse complement strand
CACTGGCACTGGCACTGGCACTGGCACTGGCACTGGCACTGGCACTGGCACTGGCACTGGCACTGGCACTGGCACTGATGAAAAACTGTTACAAGTAGATAGTCAAGAACAAATTCAACAAGTTAAAGAAGATGGGATTGTTGATACGGTCAATGGACAACTTCAAGCACACGGTACAGGCAATGATTCTGTCACCTGGTCTACCGAACACTCGCAGGGTCAATATGGCGACCTCGTTGTAGATGCGAGCACAGGACAATGGCATTACCACCTAAACAATCATTCAGCCCAAACCAACGCATTATCTGAAGGTGAGCAGCATACTGAACAATTTGCCATCACAGCGACTGACAACCTAGGACACAAAGTTAATACTGTCATCAGTGTTGAAGTTGAGGGCAGCAATGACCTTCCGACCATCTCAGGCCTGCACGCTGCTAGTCTAAATGAGATGGGCAATGTTGATACCGTTAGTGGTCAGTTACTCACAACGGATCCAGACCATGGTGATAGCCTCAGTTGGGCTGTACCTCAGTCTCTAGGCCAATATGGCCAGCTCCTAATTGATGAAAAAAGTGGTGTTTGGCAGTATCAGTTGGACAACAGCTCAGCGCATACCCTCGGCCTCCACGCCGGACAGGTGGCCAGCGAAACATTTAGAGTCACAGCAACTGATAGCTCTGGCTTACCTGTTAGCCAAATTGTGTCTATCTCTATCCACGGTACCGATGAGGTCGCCAAAATTAGCGGCGTATCCAGCGCATCGCTAACCGAAGATACCGATGTAAATGTTGGCTTTCTTCATACCGACGGCCAGCTGAGTCTGCTCGATCCCGATAGTGGGCAAAACCAATTTATTAGCGAGTCTCTGCAGGGTCAGTTTGGTAGCTTGACCTTAAATAACTTAGGTCACTGGACTTACACCGCGGATAACTCGCAAGCGGTCATTCAAGGGCTCAAGTCAGGTGAGTCGTTAACCGATACTCTCATTGTTCACAGCGTCGATGGCACCGAGCAGAAAATTAGCGTCACCATTAACGGCACTGACGATAAAGCAATCATAGCAGGCACTTCCGCAGCTTCTGTAACGGAAGACAAAGACG
>NZ_JBRIMD010000064.1:0-1542 GCF_052977325.1 Shewanella sp. 0m-6 | reverse complement strand
CTAATCTCAAGCGTTAGTCTAGTTGGCCTGCTGTGCCGTGTCAGTGGATGCGCATTATAGGGAAATTTGAGTTCAGCGCAAGGGGGTTTTTCAATTAAATTAGAATAATCGAATCAAATGCATAGTTAACAAACAACATGCATAAAGAATAAGCTAAAAGCACTCCATTCCCCGATATTTTTCGGCTCTATCTATTAGGCAGCATCCACATTGTCGCAGCGATTATCTAAGTAAACCTATTGCTGTATGACTTAATATGACGCTGCTTGGTAGAAGTATAAGTAAGCTAAAGCTCCAGCCAGAACCTTCAGACTTGCCTTATAACAGCTCCAGTTATTCGGTAATAATCAACCCGAGCGAATACTTTCTTAGGATGGTATGCACTTTAGGGCTAAGCAACTGCAATCAATCAACGATAAAAACTAACTAATATTTTAGACTTCAGCATTAAAGTATAGCCTTCCAGCTACTAACTAATATTTATGTCCATGCCCAAAAATCTATTCCATACAGTTAATACCGACCTATTAGAACTGAATAATGAGGAATTAAGAGGAATAAAATACGATTAACCCTAATGAGCGAAAAGTGGTGCTCTAATGTAAGGCTTACAAATGAGCTTTATTCCTTTTGAATATTACGTCACGTAAGAGCTCTTAGTTTTATCAACAGCACTACGATTACTGGTAGCTGTTTTATTTCGAGGAAGTGTAGTTAAGTTCAAATCACTGAGTGACTAAAAGTTGCGCCTGGCAGCTCTAACACCTAGGTCGCAAAATATCTTGTAAACGGCACCAAATGATTAAATGCCAAAAAGAATAAAGGCCCTAAAAGCTATTTAACCTCAAACCAAAAGCAGCAACACATTACCTATGCGTAAGCAAAGTGCATGAGCTCTTCTGGAGGTTAGCTGCCAGGCTGACAGTTTAGCGAATTACTATCTGGTTTCAGCATGCAACTCGTTTTCACGAGTAAAATAGCAAGGTACAACTATAGGCGAAAAAAGGCGCGCAACCAAAAGCAGTGCATCCGCAGCAATTTAAATATGCTCACTACTTAGGTACTGACTGTCATACTAATGAAATCGCAGCGATATAGGGTATGACGATTATAGTGGAGGCATGTTCGATTGCTTGGAATGACTTCATCAGTGTAAGTAAAAGTAGTTTGTCACGCAGCCCAAGAGACTCAGCAATAATGACTAACTGTTAAGATGAAATGATATAACCGGTGTAGCAAGAAGAAACGAGCAGGAAATGAACTGATCAGTTCGCCCAGCGAGCACTTGGGACGAAAGTAAGCACTGTAAATACGAAGTATTTAGCCTTACTTCAACGCAGAAAAGCGCTAAGCACCAAAATGCTGTTATTACCGAAGCAATATAACGGCCTTAAAAACGGGAAAGACTGCTCAATGGCGTTGGGAGCTGTTCTTTTCAGCGTTCGCATATACGAAAAAAGCCCGTTGCGTTAGCAACGGGCTTTATCGCTTCTCTTTCGAGAATACTGTTTTGTCTTCTCTTTTACAAAAGTGAAAATAAAA
>NZ_JBRIMD010000063.1:0-2193 GCF_052977325.1 Shewanella sp. 0m-6 | reverse complement strand
TCTAACACGGAAATGTCGGATAGACGACACTTGTTACCAAGTGCCGCCCTCCTAAGAACCCAGCGTGCAACTTTCACTGCACTAGGCTCAAGCCTCCACAAAGGTATCGTTTGATACCCAGCAACTTATAAAGCAGTGAGAGCAGGTTCATTCCAAGAGTTACGAGCTTGCCTTTTCAATTTTCTCCTAGCCAAGTATTCTTGGTATTGAGGATCGAACGGTATAGCCGCATTTCGGATTTTTACATGTCTCTCAATGGGCACTTTGGCTATTTGGAATAGATTAAATTGGCAATCCATATCCTTGACCTTCTGCCAACCGTGAAATTGCCATTGGCCTTTTCGGTTGATGAAGTATTTAAGGGCTACCCAAGTCTTAGACTTTGTTGGATGGCGCCTTACTGCCCAGTGCCATAACGTATAGAATAGTTTGTGCCCAACATACCCGAATACTTGTTTAGCAACGCAATGTCGATAATAGTTCGACCAACCCCTTAGTTTCGGATTTATCAATTTGATAAGATCGTTAACAGGGATGGTTGCGTGCTTTTTGATGAGTTCGCGCAGGTTACTTAAGAACAACAAGGTATTGGACTTGCTCGGTTTAATGAGCAATTTCCCTTTGTACTTCCTATGATTAAACCCTAAGAAGTCAAAACCATTATTGATGTGGGTAATGTGCGTTTTCTCTTCGGAGAGTGTTAAGCCTCTTTCCGCTAAGAAATCAGATATCAACGGTTTGATATCGTTCTCGAGCACTTCCTTTGAAGCGCAGGTGACGACGAAATCGTCGGCGTATCCAATAAAGTTAGCTCTGGCACCCTTTTTGAGTGCTGTAGACTTTATGCGCTGTTCGAGTCCTGCAAGA
Source organism: Shewanella sp. 0m-6 (assembly GCF_052977325.1). Taxonomy (NCBI): domain Bacteria; kingdom Pseudomonadati; phylum Pseudomonadota; class Gammaproteobacteria; order Alteromonadales; family Shewanellaceae; genus Shewanella; species Shewanella sp. 0m-6. Next base: position 1,326 of record NZ_JBRIMD010000063.1, on the reverse strand, counting down.
GTCATTAGCATCAAGGTTGGGGATATAACCCCTCCTTGTGGTGTGCCCTCATCAGTACGATAAAACAGCCCTTTGTCCATAAAACCAGACTTTAACCATTGTTCCAACATGCGTTTATCTATGGCGATGTTATCAATTAGCCATTGATGCCCGATTTTGTCGAAACAGGATTTGATATCCCCTTCAAGAACCCATTGAGCTGATCTCTTTAGAGCCAAACATTTGAAGCACTGATCGACTGCATCGGCAGTGCTACGATTTGGTCTAAATCCATAGCTGTTTGGGTCAGCAAACGTCTCCGATATAGGCTCTAATGCAAGAAGGTGGAGCGCTTGTTGTGCTCTGTCTATCATGCATGGGATACCAAGAGGTCTAAGTTTGCCATTCCTTTTGGGGATGTAGATACGCTTGAGTGGTTTGGCTAGATATGCCTTCCTGCTCAATTGATTTACTGCTTTCATGCGGCGGGTATCTGTATTCCAGATAACACCATCTATTCCAGGCGTTTTACTGCCTTTCTTTTGTGATACACGCTTAACAGCAAGAAGTTTTGCTGAACGCGAGTGAGTCAGTATCCACTGCAACGCTTTCACTTTGCTGCGTTTACCTTCTCGAGTTGCCTTTGCAATACGCATCTGAAGCTTTAATACATGCGGTTCAACGGATTTCCAGTCTATGGACTGCCATTGAGCGCCGTAAGGAGAGGCACTAATTTCTGTTGAAATCATCATTTGCGTTTCTCCTTGAATAAAGTTCTCCAAATTATCTTGCAACGGGAGACCAGTCGGAAGTGGGCTCACTTTCGTGACCAGACACCAGTCTGTATCTGCATCGTTACAATGCAGCTTTCGCTTTTTCCAACCTCCTATACCTACATCGCTATCGGCCATAAAAGCTTTCCCAGTGGGAGCGATATAGGCTTACCGTGTTCCGTATGTCGCGCAATGTCAGGGTAGATGCCCGCTATAGTGCGAAGAGTTATATTGATCACGAAAGAGCATGGGGCAATCTCTTTCCAACTCTCATTGCCTTTTGGCCACAGCGTATAAACCACTTCCGCTGTTTCATCACATAACGCACCTTATGCGGATTCACTTATGTTCATCATACTGACTACCTAGCACTCACCCGATTTGTGGTTATCAGGAGGATCGTTCTCTCACGATTCAGATCCCGATTGGTCTATAACCAATCTTCGTTACATTGTCAGAGCCGCTACTTTATTCAGGCTCTTAGGTTCATCTGGTGATACAGATGGTTCACTCAAAAGCGGTGAACAGCGCTTCATACGACCTCACGTCGCACGCCCCAAAGTGAGTTAGCCTT
>NZ_JBRIMD010000062.1:0-2270 GCF_052977325.1 Shewanella sp. 0m-6 | reverse complement strand
TTTGGCAATTGCTTCGGGGCTTGCCTCATGGCTTAGTTTGGTAATTGCTTCGGGGCTTGCCTCATGGCTTAGTTTGGTAATTGGTTCATGGCTTAGTTCATGGTCAAATTGATGAGCCGCTTGTAGTGGTTTCGATTCGGACTTTTTGAGACAAAGGTGAGAGTAAAGCGCTGTGCCATAGCTTTGCACTAAACCTAAGCTGATCCCTAGGCTGGCATTAAATGCAAAAAAATAGATGCCTAAGGCTTCTAGACCAAGAAAATAGCCTATCAATATATAATCAATATTTTGTCTCAGTGCGATGGCTAAGTCGCCAAGCCCAACCTGTATACCAAATTTGAGTAAGCTTTTTGCATTAGATGAAAGTAGGCTGAAAGATTTTACTTGGTTGAGCGTTGCTTTACTAAAAGCTGTAGCGTGATTTGATAAAGGCTTAGGTAAGGGGTTGTGGTATCTATGAATCCCAATCCAAATAAATACCACAATAATTTTGGGCAAAATAATGGCCCAAATACCTAAGCCGAGCAAAGCCAGTGTTGCGGTTAATATGGCATCGAACGCTGTTTGCCAGAGCACGGCTCGACCGACCACACGCATGCGATTTGCTCGCAGGTTTATAGCAGCGTAAAGCATGCCAAATGGTAGGAGTAAATAGCTTGTTGCCATGAGTATCATAGGTAAAATTAGCTGCATGTCATCGTAGTAGATAGCAAGCGGCCAGCTGAGTAAGCTCATGGCAACGAAGGCGGTTATAGCGGCTAACCAGTTCACCTGATCAGCCGCAGATAAAGATTGTATTAGTTGGTTATCATCCATTTTGATTAATGCGGCAGAAGATATACGACGTGTAGGCGTACAGATGATCTCAAAGCTGGTCAGTATGATGGCTACTTGGCCAAATATTTCCGGAGTAAATAGTCGAGCGATGATAATGCTGGAACCTAAGCGCACAATACGGCCAAGCACTTGAGCAGAACCCAACCAGAATAGCCCTTTGGCCATTGCGCCACTTGAAAGTGTCGATAGAAAGTTGTTACATGTCGATTCGTTTTGCATATCAGCACCTGTTAGACATCACGTTATGGATAATATTTTTAACAATCTATCTTCTGCTTCTTATTCATCGGATATCGTTATTTAGATAGGAATACAGGGATCATGCCAATCTGATATCGTTTGATATTTAGTACTTTATGTATTGATTTAACAGAATATTTTCAGCTGACTTTATAGGATGTATTTATTGGGGCTATTATTATGGCCAAGGCGGCGCGAGTGAATTCGCAGATTGCGAATCAGAATGGAAGAGGAAAATAAGGTCCTAGGTACAAGCTGAGACGGTTAAAACAAGGATCGAGATCCTAGGAAAAGCCGCTCCTAGGTAAAAGCAAAGACGGATAAGCTGAGTCGGGAAATCGGAACGGCCTATGGCCTTACGGTATACGGAACGTTCGCAGGCTCACTTACGGACAAAGCGGCGTTGTCTATGTAGGTCGGCATTTATGCCGTCAGCTATGTGAAGTTTTTTTTGATGGGCTAAAGCCCAACCTACAAAGATGTAGGTTGGCAGTACTTCAAGCAGATGGCTATATTTTGTAGGTCGGTATTTATGCCGCCAGTTTTTACAAAGGGAGATGATGATGTCATGGAGTGACTTACGAGTAGGCCGGTTTTCGCAAGAGGGCGGTGAGTACTTTATAACTTTTAATACCGAAAATAATTTAGATCATTTCATAGACTTTTATGTGTCCCAACTATTTTGCATAGGAATTGCTAAAAATGAGCTGCAATATAACTGTTCTTGGTTAACTTGGGTATTAATGCCAGATCATTTTCATGGATTGTTACGATTGGAAAAGGGAGCTGAGTTATCAAAAGTCGTGGGAACGTTAAAAGGCGCTAGTAGCTTTGTTATCAATAGAAAGCTAAACCGTTCAGGAGCATTATGGCAACCATCATTTTATGACCGTGCCTTACGTCTTGATGAAGATAGAGAAAATATAAGTAGATACATAGTTACGAATCCACTAAGAAAGGGATTGGTTAATCGTATTGGAGACTATCCTTTTTGGAATTCAATTTATTTGTAGGTCGGTATTTATGCCGTCTATTTATATATTGGTTTGTTTGTGATGGGCTAAAGCCCAACCTACAAAGATGTAGGAAGGCAGTATTTCAAGTTGATGTCTATATTTTGTAGGTCGGTATTTATGCCGTCTATTTATATATTGGTTTGTTTGTGATGGGCTAAAGCCCAACCTACAAAGATG
>NZ_JBRIMD010000061.1:0-2372 GCF_052977325.1 Shewanella sp. 0m-6 | reverse complement strand
ACTCCCAACGTCGAGTAGATTATTGCTCCTGCATAATCGACACTTCCGTCATCCATGACGGTCGCCCGCCGCTGAGCTTGGCCAGAAACTGCATCCACGCGTTCTGGCATTCGGCAAATCCATTTGCTTTACTCTCCCGCTACGAAGGGCAGTTATATTGCTCCTGCAAAAACAGCATTTTGGTGGTCACCGCTTCTCCGTTTTCAAGTAATACCAATCCATCTTAACATCTAGTCATTGTCGCCCAGTCTCTACGGCATAAAGACATTACTCTTTTTGTATCACTGATGAAGCAATTCCAAGCAACTGAACAAGCATCCACTATGTCTTCGTAACCTTGAAAGCTTCGATTGGGCAGATGATGCTGTCGTAACCAACTCCATACCTGTTCTATAGGATTTAGTTCTGGTAAATATGGTGGTAATTTTATAATGCTGTGATTGGTAAACTCATCTGCAATATCATTGGTATGCCAGCCCGCTCCATCTGTTACCACTACAGCATGCCTGCCGGATTTCGTTCTTTCTGCTATCTGAGATAGATGCTGACGCATGATGTCTTTACTCAAGTAAGGAACAATAATCGCTTCTGTCTCACCTGTTTGGGGGTTGACTGCACCGAAGAAGTCAGCATATTCAACTGTTGCTGACGTAAGGCTCTTGGTCGTGTGCCTCTTTTCGTCCATAAACGTGTAGTCGTGTACTACTGTCCAAAGCGAGCCTTATTTTGAAACCATTCCTTTTACAAATAGCTAGACTCGCTCAAGTGCAACACTACCAGGGATGCTAAGGATCGTTTCCAGTTGGAACTTTTTTAAAAGCTGCTTGGACTTCAATTGATTGTTTAGGATGTTTTGAGCGACTTGTTATCCAGCTAAAACCTAATTGTTCCAGCAACTTCTAAATCGCATTAGGATGGTAATCCACATTAAAGTTCTGCTGGATAAATTTGTGGAACGCGTCCTGCCGCCAGAGGAGCTTATGCATTGCTCTTCTATATAGCCATTAAGTTGCTGCTTTTGAGCCGCGGTCAAATAGCTATCGCGACCTTTATTCTTTTTGGCATCGAGTCCTTTTACGCCATTAGCAAGATATTTGGCGACCCAAGCATTAACGCAAGCACGGACAACTCTAAGTCTTAGGGCAACCTCTGTTCTGCTGTTTCCCTCCATAAAGAGTGCTACTGTGAGTCGTCGCATTCGTTTACGCAGTTTTTGGTCAGCTCTAGATAAAGCTAAGGTCTCTTCTGCGCTATAAGTTTTCAAATGAAAATACTGATTAAGAATGGTGCTTATATTAGATCACAACTCATTACTGATTGGTATAACCTCAAGTTCTAAGTACCCAAAGCAATCAATAGAGGCTCAAGGAGAGTTTAGAAAAATTCCAAATTAAAACGATCCTTAAGATCCCGAAATACCTCCCTTTAGATCGCATCGATATCTTGTTTCAGGATGAAGCAAGATGCTGGCAACAAAACACAACAGCTAAGATTTGTGCTAGAAAAGGTACCAGGACAAGGGTTGTACGCCAGCAGCATTTCGAATATACATACCTTTCTTGGCTCCGTATTTCCCAGCAGAGGTATAGGCCAAGTAATTGTGGTTCCATGGACAAGCAAAGAAGCAATAATCCTCCACTTAATACAGATCTCCGAAGTAACTGGCATCGATAGGCATGCTGTAATGATCATGGATGGTGCCGGTTGGCATGCAGACGGCATTGCAGATCAATTCACGAATGTCAGCATCATCAAATTACCGTCCTATTCACCAGAGCTTAATTAAATTGAACAAGGATGAGCGGAATGTGGCAACACAGCCTTGCTAATAGAGTTTTCAAAAATTATGACGACATTGTTGATAGCGTTTGTGAAGCTTTGAATACTTTTACTGAGAGTTCAGAGCGAGTGACAAAATTTCATTTTAGGGATTGGGTAATTATGCCACTACTGACCAGTTAATTTTCCAGTTTGGTATTAGTGATCTGATCCGTTTACGTGGCTGTTTTTCTGTTCTAGATAAAGCCAAAGTTTATTAAGCGCTGTGGTTTTTCAAAAAGGTAATGGCGGGAGTATCAACATTAGATCGCAACTCTTCAATGATTGGTAACAGGGATCTTTTGCTGTTGCATTTTATTACAGAGGGTGTTGGTTATGTGTGAGAGTAGTATTAGGTGACAGCTTATTGTCCATAAGCGTTAAGTTAGGCATTGTAAGGTTCTAAGTGATCCTTGGCTGATAACTTGGATTAGTGTACATATTCTATTGGCTGTATAGCTATTAAATTGGGTTACTGGTTACTGGTTACTGGTTACTGGTTACTGGTTACTGGTTACTGGTTACTGGTTACTGGTTACTGGTTACTGGTTACT
>NZ_JBRIMD010000060.1:0-3343 GCF_052977325.1 Shewanella sp. 0m-6 | reverse complement strand
TGGTGGTCGATACTGGGCTCGAACCAGTGACCCCCTCCTTGTAAGGGAGGTGCTCTCCCAGCTGAGCTAATCGACCTCGCTGTGTGGGGCCGTATTATAGGGATGAACGATCTACTGTCAACGCTTTTTTTAGATAAAAGAATGAGTACGGTTCAATTTTGTGCGTGTTGATGCATAGTTAATCAGCATGCGGCAGATGCAAGTAAAAAATGAGTAAAAAATTAGCTTTTAAGGTATTTACTTTGCAAAGTATTCACTGAAGTAGGGCGGCGATCTATCCCAATTATGACTAACTACTCGATTATTACTTATAGAATAGTGTTGGATATTGCATTTTATATCGTTTTTTATAACGAGATTAAAATTGTTTGCTGGTTATTTGCTGCAACTCTGCCATTAGATCGTGTAAGTAGGGCCTTATTTTTAATGTTAAGGGGGAGCTTTATCTTTGTTCGGAATTTTCGGTTCAACTTCTTGCATATTACTATCTAAAAATTCTTGCATATGTAAGAGCTAAAAAGCGTGTCAGTGTCTTACATCCCCGGAACCTCAGTATTGTGGCTTTGTTTAAACTCGTTTTTTCTACTTGCTAATACCTATCGACTTGTAACTATCAGCTTTCAGGTATTAGCCTGGTTTGATATTACCCACGGTAAAATAGACATCTGTCACGTTAGTTATAATACCAATCATGTAATGGAGTCTGCCGCTAAACTTATCGTGGATTACTTCTCCTTTGAACAAGGGGAAAGAGTTCGTTCTATGCGTAGTTAAAACGTCATTGTTCTAGAAAAGGGGAGTAACGAATTAACTAAGTATGTAAGTGGTAAGTAGCTCCTTGTTCAAACGTTGCAATAGCAGTGATATGACCTTCCGCCACTCCTAGCTGTGAGATTGATTTAACTATGTAGGTTTAAGTATGTAGGTTAAATCATGTAAGTAGAGTTATGTAAGTAGAGTTATGTAAGTAGAGTTATGTAAGTTGACTGCTAGATTCAACTCTGTTTTAGACGAGTAACGGTGCACTTGGTTGATTGAGGGAGTTATACCAATCAGTATAAGACGTTGATCTACTCAGAACGTTTTTTGGCAAACTAATTCAAGGCGAATAACTGAAAGAATGGTTGCTCCCTTGTGAAGTTGTTCAACGCAGAAGTAGGCAGCCAAACACGCTCCAGAATGGCGAGTTTTAGCGGCTCTGATACTGTGACTCTTATGGAACAAGAGGGAGCTTAACCTAGTTCAACTATGCGCTTCACTCGCTGCAAACCACATGGTCTAGTATGTTCCCGACATACATAAGACATTTCCTCTATCCCTGGAGGTCAGATGTGGTGAATGTCATTAATGCACGACTATATGGATATAGGCGGTAGAGTAACGCAGGAGCAGTTACCTAGGGCATTTAATGACCTTGTCTCAGTGCCGCTATACTCTCGCTGAGCGACCACATCTTTATACTGATTGGTATTAGGTCGTTAAACGAGTGAGCATTTAGGCCGAATGGCAGATTTTAACTATAAAATTTACCATATAGTAGTAGACCTATTTTCCCTAGCTGCTTTGGCTGTTAGAATATGCTCCACATTCATTAGTACAGTCTATTATTTAGACTTTCTACATAGGTCAGTGTCCATTATGACAATTAAGACGCGTTTTGCTCCAAGCCCTACAGGCTTTTTGCACGTTGGTGGTGCTCGAACTGCACTTTATTCATGGTTACATGCACGCGCAAACCAAGGTGAGTTTGTTTTACGTATTGAAGATACCGATCTTGAACGTTCAACTCCAGAAGCCTGCGCTGCAATTTTAGAAGGTATGGAATGGCTTAACCTGAATTGGGACGAAGGTCCTTACTATCAAACCAAGCGTTTTGACCGTTACAACGAAATCATTGCACAGATGCTAGAGCAGGGCACTGCATATAAGTGCTACTGTAGTCGTGAGCGTATTGAAACAATGCGTGAAGAACAAGCTGCTAAGGGCGAACAGCAAAAGTATGACGGTTGCTGCCGTGATAAAGCACCACGTGATACTGATGAACCTTTTGTTGTGCGATTTAAAAACCCGACTGAAGGTAGTGTGGTATTTGATGATCATGTGCGTGGTCGCATTGAATTCGCCAACAGTACATTAGACGATCTTATTATCGCTCGTACCGAAGGTACACCTACTTATAACTTCTGTGTAGTTGTTGATGATTGGGATATGGGGATCACATGCGTTGTCCGTGGTGAAGACCATATCAATAATACACCACGACAAATTAATATCCTAAAAGCATTGGGTGCACCAATACCAGAGTACGCACACGTATCGATGATCTTGGGAGATGACGGCGCTAAACTTTCTAAGCGTCATGGTGCGGTAGGGGTTATGCAGTACCGTGATGATGGTTATTTACCAGAAGCGTTGCTTAACTACTTAGTCCGTTTGGGTTGGTCACATGGCGATCAGGAAGTTTTCTCTATAGAAGAGATGAAGCAGTTCTTTAGTCTTGATGATATCAATAAGGCTGCTTCAGCTTTTAATACTGATAAGCTTATTTGGTTAAACCAGCATTATATTAAAGAATCAGATCCAGAGTATGTTGCTTCACACCTTGAATGGCACATGGCTGATCAGAATATTGATACAAGTAATGGCCCAAAACTGTCTGAAGTGGTTTCAGCATTATCTGAACGTGCTAAAACACTAAAAGAACTTGCGGCTTCTAGTCGTTACTTCTATGAAGACTTTGCAGAGTTTGATGAAACGGCAGCTAAAAAACACCTAAGAGGTGTTGCACTTGAACCACTAACTCTTATTCAGTCTAAATTGGCTGCGTTAAATGAGTGGACTTTAGAAGCTATTCACCAAGCTATTGAAGATACAGCGACTGAATTAGACGTAGGTATGGGTAAAGTCGGTATGCCATTACGTGTTGCAGTTACTGGTGCTGGTATGTCTCCTGCTGTTGATTTAACCATATTCTTGGTTGGCAAGGTCCGTACAGAGCAAAGAATCTCCAAAGCGATTGAATTTGTAGCAAATAGAATAAATTCGTAAAAAACGGGTTGACTCTTTTGGGTGCGCTGCATAGAATGCGCCACGCAGTTGAGACACAGCTAACGAATAGTTCGCGGTGCACTCAAAAGTGATTTAGTTAGTGAGGGGCCTTAGCTCAGCTGGGAGAGCGCAACACTGGCAGTGTTGAGGTCAGCGGTTCGATCCCGCTAGGCTCCACCACCTAACTACAGCAAGCGTTAAGTTTTAGCCTACAGAACTTAATGAGTATTCACTCTTTGCAGAGTCTAATGCAGTCCGGGTCCCCTTCGTCTAGAGGCCTAGGACACCGCCCTTT
>NZ_JBRIMD010000059.1:0-3506 GCF_052977325.1 Shewanella sp. 0m-6 | reverse complement strand
GTCAGCTATCCCGGCGCCACATTTAGATGAGGCCTCAGCAGAAATGTTGAGGCCTTTTCGCATTCTGATCTAAACAGAATTGAACCCCAAGGGTTCCTGTTGCTTAAAGTCAGCTATCCCAGCGCCACATTTAGATGAGGCCTCAGCAGAAATGCTGAGGCCTTTTCGCATTCTGATCTAACCAAAATTGAACCCTAAGGGGTCCTGTTGCTTAAAGTCAGCTATCCCGGCGGTACATTTAGAGAAAGGGCATGAATTTTTGAATAAAGAATGGGGGAGCCTTATACGTTCAGTTAAAAATTCGGTCTAAGGCTGTTGCGCTCGATAATTGGTTGTTTTCTGCCAGAAGCCACTAAGGTTTGAGTAAAATTGCAGAAATGATTCAAAATTTAGCCATTCGAATCAAATTAGGCTTTACATTGCAGTCGAGTATCCTTATTATCTGCGGCGTTCGGAGGGATGGCAGAGTGGTCGAATGCACCGGTCTTGAAAACCGGCATGGGTTTATAGCCCATCTAGGGTTCAAATCCCTATCCCTCCGCCACATTTAGAGAAAGGGCTTCCAGTAATGGAAGCCCTTTTTCGTTTCGGATATAAAGCAGATTAGAACCCTAGGGTTCCTATTGTTTAAAGTCAGCTATCCCGGCGCCACATTCAAGATGAAGGGCTAGTCGAAAGACTAGCCCTTTTTCGTTTGGGTAATTTAATCTGAACCCTAGGGTTCCTGTTGATTAAAGTCAGCTATCCCTGAGGCCTCAGCAGAAATGCTGAGGCCTTTTCGCATTCTTGAGGCCACACTCTGAACCCCAGGGTTCCTGTTATCAGAAGCCGCCTATCCCTGTACTTTATTAGAGAAGGGCCTCCGTTCTTGAATAAAGAGTGAAGCCTTTTTTCGTTTGGGTAGTCAGTGTGGAACTTTTTATTAGTATCATCTATACACCTAGTTCCAGTTGCAAATATTAGTAATTTTTGTCTCTTATATATGGCTTAGCTTGCTGTTACTGAATGAGTTGTTTGCTGTGAATTGATGAATTCTCATTTTATAGAGGTATTTATTAATGAATTCATTCTGTTGGGTGGATATGTTTAATTTTCTTGAGGAAACACACAGGATTAATGATGAATTGTATTCATTAACTATCAATTCCTGATATAAACCTACCCACACAATAAACTGCGGGTTTGCGATCGCAATCCAAGCAGTAGCAATCATCATTCTTTGTATACCCTGGAGCACCACAATGAGCTGCGATTTGACTCTCGATAGTTTTCTTTCCACTGTTGCCGTTCGTAACCCTAACCAGCCTGAGTTCTTGCAAGCCGTAAAAGAGGTGCTAACTTCTATTTGGCCTTTTGTTGCAGCGCATCCTGAATATTTAGATGCTGGGATTTTAGAGCGTTTAGTTGAGCCGGAGCGTCTGATCCAGTTCCGTGTATCGTGGGTTGATGACCAAGGTAAAGTTCAGGTGAACCGCGCGTTTAGAATTCAGCATAACTCTGCTATTGGTCCTTTTAAGGGCGGTATGCGTTTCCACCCTTCAGTTAACCAGTCGGTACTTAAGTTCTTAGCCTTTGAGCAAACCTTTAAGAACGCCTTAACTACTTTACCAATGGGCGGCGGTAAAGGCGGTAGTGATTTTGACCCTAAAGGAAAAAGCGATGGCGAAGTCATGCGTTTCTGTCAGGCATTAATGTTTGAACTGCATCGTCACTTAGGTGCAGATACAGATGTGCCTGCAGGCGATATCGGTGTGGGAGCTCGCGAAGTCGGCTACATGACCGGTATGATGAAAAAGCTGACTAATAGTGCTGAATGTGTGTTTACTGGCAAAGGGCTAACATTTGGCGGCAGTTTGATCCGCCCTGAAGCTACGGGTTATGGTTTATTGTACTTTGTTGAAGCTATGCTAAAAGCCAAAGGCGAAACATTAGAAGGTAAAACTGTTACCGTATCGGGTTCTGGTAATGTTGCTCAGTATGCAATCGAGAAAGCGATGGAGATGGGGGGGAAGGTCATTACCGCATCTGACTCTAGCGGCGTAGTATTCGATCCAGAAGGTTTCACCACTGAGAAACTTGCTAAGTTGATGGAAGTGAAAAATGAACGCCGTGGTCGCGTTGCAGATTATGCCTATGAAATGGGGCTAGAGTATGTGACTGCTGGTACGCCTTGGCAATTTGCTGCTGATGTTGCCCTACCTTGTGCAACACAAAATGAGTTGGATAGCGAACATGCGGCAATGCTTATTGAAAATGGCGTTCAGATTGTTGCTGAAGGCGCCAATATGCCAAGTACTGCTGAAGCCATTATCTTGCTGCACGAAGCTAAAGTGTTATTTGCACCAGGTAAAGCTGCTAATGCGGGGGGCGTTGCTACTTCAGGTTTAGAAATGAGTCAAAACGCACTGCGTCTAAACTGGAGCCGTGAAGAAGTGGATATGCGTCTGCGCGATATCATGTACTCAATCCATGCAACATGTGAACAATATGGTCGTGAAAACGAGCATATCAACTATGAGCTTGGGGCTAACGTAGCCGGCTTTGTCAAAGTGGCAGATGCAATGAAGGCGCAAGGCGTCTACTAACGTCATTAAATAAAACCACTAAATAGAGTCATCAAATAAAGTGTAAAAGGACCTTTCGGTCCTTTTTCATTTTAAGTTGTAGATTAATACCATTAGAAAGTGACAACCCTCTTGCTAGCTTAGCCAAGGCTAGACTGAAACATCGACCTAAACCTCGACTTAAGTGACTGTTTGGGTATCTCTTATATAGTGGCCGATATAAATAAGCCGTAAAGTGTTACTGAAGTCGTGCTATCAGCCTCATGCTGCATAGCTCTTTATATTCTCCATCTACTTATAGTCACATCTGATATCGCGACATTCTGTATGCTAAATTTTATAGAAGCAGGCAGGTTTATGGATTTTCCAAACTGCGGCGTTATTATAATAGCCGAAAGCGATATCGATTCACTTATCGCTAGCCCCATCATAGCGATAGGTTAACTATATAGAAGTGGTCACCTGTATAAGTTAGTGGCTATAGGTGAGTGGCGCCTTTATGGGTTAATTCACTTTATCGTTTAAGCATAGTTAAAAGCGGCCGTTTACTGCTTGATGAGCCAGCAAGTACCAGCGTACTAGTGTCAGTGAAGTAAATATAGGCGCGATCCTCTCTATGTTTCGCTCAAGCGAGTAGTGCCAATTCATCATTAATGACTCGTTTTACACCTATTTTGTGTATAACTCTGTGTGTAAGCTGTTGCTTTGCTGTGCCTTATAAAAGAATGGCAATTAAATGTATTTTTATTTCAAAAAGCGCTTGCGCTGATCTGAAAACTCCCTATAATGCGACCCCACTGACACGGCACAGCAGGCCACCTACCCAGCGTTAAGCTAGATAGCACGGGACTTGCAGCAGTGTTAGAGAGTTAAAACTCCTAGGAGATTTGATTCAGGTGACAAACGCTTTAAGAGCTTCGAATGATGGTTGTTAACACGAGA
>NZ_JBRIMD010000058.1:0-4108 GCF_052977325.1 Shewanella sp. 0m-6 | reverse complement strand
GTCGAATGTCGAATGTCGAATGTCGAATGTCGAATGTCGAATGTCGAATGTCGAATGTCGAATGTCGAATGTCGAATATTGAATGCTGAAGATCAAGGGGAACAAGAGTATAACAAGGCTTTATAACGAGAGAAGATGAAGTATTGGTGAATAGAGCACTGGCGTAGGTCCGGAACCGCCAGTGCTAAAAAGCTTACTTTTTCTTTTTCAATCCAAGCCCTAGCTCACGCCCTCGAATCCTGGCGTAAAAAGGAAAACCAATGAGTAAACTGCCAATCAGCAAGGACTCCACGACAGCAAAAAGTGTGTCGGTTTCGGTAACATAAACCAAAGTGAGTGCATGCAACATATAAAGGCAAAGAATAAAACTTGCCCAAGCATAGGTATATGGCTTACCTGTTAAAATGCCTTTCAGTGGCAACAATAGAGGAATAAGCCAGAGTAGACTAAATAGCATGGAGTATTCGCCGGTTAACCCTTGGCGTATGAACCATGCCCCTAACAACATTACCAATGCCACATAACCAGTGCGGCAAAGCTTAAATAGGGTGGTCGAGTTCATTACTTACCTCGTTTATAAAATTGTAAGAACATTCTCTGGCGGACGTCCAATTGCAGCCTTATTATTGGCGAGAACAATAGGGCGTTCAATAAGTTTAGGGGTATTGATCATCGCCTGAATTAACTGCGCTTGAGTTAAAGACGGATCACTTAAACCTTGTTCTTTATATTCAGTTTCCTTAACCCGCATCATATCTCTTGGCGCGATATTGAGCTTTGTTAAAATATCGGTAATTTGCTCTACTGATATTGGTGTTTTCAGGTACTCAATAATGTCGATTTGGCAGTTGTTATCTTCTAATAACGCCAAGGTCTGGCGGCTTTTTGAACATCTTGGGTTGTGATAAATACTAACGTTTGTCATAGTCTTTTTATTGTTATTAAAAGTTGCGCTAATGATACGTTAATTTGTGACTGGAGTCACAAATTAACTGTGCTTATTGTAGCTGCTCTAGTGCCCTGTCAGCTTGTCTAAATTGCCTGATCCGGGCTTCTATTCGAGCTAGCTGCAGAGAATCTCCTTTAGCTTCTCGGTATGCAAAATTGAGTTGGTCGATAGCGGTTTTATAATCCGCTACGAGCGCTAGAGACTCTGCTTTAACAAAGTACTCCATCGCTTTATTACCATTTTTCTTGTATGCCTGATGTAGCAAGATATAAGCAAGCTGATCTTGTTTATCGAGGAAAATAAGGTCTTCAAGCAAGGGGATCGCTTTATTGACCTGATTATCTTCCAGGTAAATGTTGGCCAGATTGGTATTCACAACTGAAGAGGTCGGTTTTAGCTGCTTTTGCGCTAATAATAAGGTAATCGCATCCTTATTAGCACCTCTTTGGCTGAGCAGATCGGTCTTAGTATCAATGTAAAATAAGTTATTAGGACTCTTAGCTAATAACTCATCAATAATTTTTTCAGATTCTGTAAACTTCTTCAATCTAAATAAAGCCAATGCTTTACCGTACTGTGCTGCACTTTTGTAACTGTAGCGGTTATGTTTTAACTGTTTTTCAAATATAGAAAGGGCAGCTTGTTCACTATAGCCGGAGAAGCGCACTTGGATCCGTGCTTTAGCAAGTTGGAAGTTTAGGTTATCTGGTACATGCCTTAGAGGGTAGCGTTCGGCACGAATACGGGCTTCTGAGATGCGAGACTCAGGTAACGGGTGAGTCAAAAGCATTTGTGGCGGTTTAGTGGTAAATCGGTAGCGTGTGGCCAGTTTACCAAAAAAGTCAGCAGCGCCATTAGGGTCAAATCCGGCGTCGACCATGATCTGCATGCCTATTCGGTCAGCTTCTTTCTCGTGTAAACGGGTATAGTTAATTCGAGACTGAGTGGCCAAGGCTTGAGTTGTTGCTAATGCCGCCATACCCGCTTGCGGAGAGGCAATGGTTAATAAGATAGCGCCAAGCATACCAGCGATAGTGGCAGTGGAGCTTTTTTGCTGCGCTTCTAGTGAGCGTGCTAAGTGACGTTGAGTAACGTGAGTTACTTCGTGCCCAAGTACTGAAGCTAGCTCACTTTCGGTGTCGGCATTTAAGAATAATCCTGTATGAACACCCACGTGGCCACCGAAAAATGCAAATGCGTTAATTTCATCATTTCGTAGCAAGAAAAAATAAAATGGCGTCTTTACACCTGTTGCATGGGCTACCAGTTTATTACCAAGTTCAGTTAGGTATTGATTTAAAACGGGATCATTAAGCATAGGCGCTGAGCCACGGATAACTCGCATATATGCGTCACCATACTCAGTTTCTTTTTCTAAGCTGAATGTATTAACTGCCGCTGTACCTAGGTCAGGTAAATCGTTATTTGCATAACTTACAGGTGAACTAGTGCATAAAATAAATGAAAGGGCACCAGCAATGACGGATTTAGACAATGTTAATTTACTCAAGCGGATCCTTAATTTGGGCTATGCTTCTGTTATCACTTAGTCACAATGCTTACTTGTGGTTTGTGTCGCTTATTAGGATAATAGCCTTAGATTGTTTATAGCAAGTTCATTATGATTATTATTGATTTAACTCCATACCGTTGTCCGTTACCGTTAGTCAAAGTCAAACTTGCGTTGCAGCAACTTTCAGCGGAGGAGTGCATGCGTGTCTTATTATCCGACCCCGGTTCTAGGCAAGATGTTCCCCGCTATTTAAAAAAAGTGGGATTCTGTTATACAGTAACTGAAGATAATGACACCATTTTGTCGCTAACTGTGACCAAGTAAAAGAGACTTTATAAAATTTTACATAAAGTAAATATCATTATAACGATGGCTACCAAGGACTAGAAAGGTCGTCGAACTAGGGAGTTTGAATGTTATCTGTTTTAAGCCGTTGGTATAAAGAACGTTTTAGTGATCCACAAGCCGTTACCTTAGTCCTCATCCTTGCGGGTTTAGCCTTAGCAATTTATTTTGCTGGTGGTTTACTCGCTCCATTATTAATTGCACTCGTTCTAGCGTTTTTACTTGAGTGGCCTGTTGCACAAATGTCGCGAATAGGTATCAATCGAACAACGGCAGCATCTTTAGTTTTAGTATTGTTTATTGGCTTAATGCTATTGATTAGCTTTGGCTTAATGCCAAGTATTTGGAAGCAGGGCGTGAGTCTAATTGCCGATCTTCCGAGTATGATTGATAAAGGCCTCATTACTGCGCAAAGTTATATCAATCAGTACCCCCAATTTGTGAACCCCAGCCAGTTAGATACCATGGTTGCAGAGTTGAAAAAGATGTTGGATACCCAACACTTACTTGATATCGGTAAGCAATTGATAGGATATTCAGCATCGTTACTTGTGTTGATGGTATATGCGATTTTGATCCCTCTATTAGTATTTTTCTTCTTAAAAGATAAAGATCAACTTATTCAAGGCAGTAAACGCTTCTTTCCAACCAATAGAGAGTTAGCCCGTAAAGTTTGGAATGAGATGAATCAGCAGATCTTCAATTACATTAGAGGCAAGGTGATTGAGATTGTGATTATTGGTGTTGTCAGTTACATCTTCTTTGCTTTTATGGATTTACGATATGCAGCTTTACTGGGTGTATTAACCGGACTGTCAGTACTTATTCCCTATGTAGGCGCCACTTTAGTCACACTTCCAATAGCATTGGTGGCTTTTTTCCAGTGGGGCGTCAGTCCTGAGTTTGGTTACCTGATGGTAGGGTATGGGATCATTCAAGC
The DNA here is from genome assembly GCF_052977325.1 of Shewanella sp. 0m-6. Lineage (NCBI taxonomy): Bacteria > Pseudomonadati > Pseudomonadota > Gammaproteobacteria > Alteromonadales > Shewanellaceae > Shewanella > Shewanella sp. 0m-6. The sequence continues at coordinate 361 of NZ_JBRIMD010000058.1, read as the reverse complement.
ATTAGATGGTAATGTGTTAGTGCCTATTTTGTTCTCTGATGCGGTCGATCTACACCCAGTATTTATTATCGCTGCGGTGTTGGTGTTCGGTGGATTATGGGGAGTATGGGGAGTCTTTTTTGCAATACCTTTAGCTTCTTTAGTTAAGGCCGTGATTAACGCTTGGCCGGTACCAAAATCTGAAGATGATTCAAGTCAGGTTGTGACAGTTGAAAAGGTTTCTTGAGTTAAAAAGCTAAAATTTTGCGGAAAGTTTTAAGTGTAATAAAAAGCAGCCCTAGGCTGTAATGCCGATCATTTAGCAGTTTATTGATCGGTTGACCGATCTTTATAAGATGGCAAAATCCGAGTGTTTTTAAAC
>NZ_JBRIMD010000057.1:0-4730 GCF_052977325.1 Shewanella sp. 0m-6 | reverse complement strand
GAAGCTAAACCAGAAGCTAAACCAGAAGCTAAACCAGAAGCTAAACCAGAAGCTAAACCAGAAGCTAAACCAGAAGCGACAGCAGACCTATCATGGGCAAACCCGAAATTGGCTAAGGCTGCCAGCGACCTTGTCGCTGCCAATGGCGTCACAGAGCAACACCTCGCGCTGTCAGGCGTCATCGCAGAGTGTTATAAGCAGCGCAAGTTGAATGAGTATGTGCAGTATGGTGCAAGCTTGTCTCAAGATTACCTTGAACTGTTTGCCGCATATGTCAAAGGCCTTAAGGCAAAGAACCCTAATGCAGAAGTTAAAGGCACAGGCATGATGCATTTATCGACCTTGCTTAATGATAACGGTGATTTCGATAGCGCGATTTCAATCTGTAAAACCGCAATTGAATACGGTCTTGCAGATGGTACGGTTACTGGGTTTGAGGGGCGAATTACGCGTATCGAGAAAGCCAAGGCAAAAGCGAATAAATAGCTTTAACAGCTAAAAACAATTAATCACTAACTAAGCTGTGTAGAATAAGCAGATTGGTTAGCAAAGAGGCGAACTCCTGACTTGCATTGGGACTTCGCCTTTTTATTTAGAGGAAATATTGCATGAATTTTCGTTCGCTGTGTTTACTAGGTATGGCTTCAATAGGTCTGATTGCTTGCACTCAGTCTCCTGAATGGACGCTAATGTATTACCCTGACAGCCAGACTAAACCAAGCGTTGAGCAGTCTGGCGAATTTATAACGGGCTATTATGAGACCATCGAGCAGTGCCATGCGAAAGGCAAGGGGCTTATTCGTTTAAGTGGCGTTACCGATGGCCACTATGTGTGTGGTTATCAGTGCGAAGCGCAAGGGGAGTTGTTGAGCTGTCAAAGCGTGATCACTTCAGACATGTAATCTCAGCTCTATTTTATAGCTGTTGATTCGGCCAGAATTCAAAACACTCTAGGAAGGCATATGCGATTAAAACAAGATTTTTTTGAACAACTGCCAGACTTCTACTCACAGGTATTTCCATTGGGGATCAGTGATCCGCACTGGCTTGCCTGGAGCCAAGATGCGGCGGCTCTCATTGGGTTAGATAAGCCTACAGATGAGCTGCTGCAAGGGCTTTCTGGTAATGCGAGTATTGAGGGGGCAAGCTATTATGCACAGGTCTATAGTGGTCACCAATTTGGTGGCTATTCGTCGCAACTCGGTGATGGTCGCTCGATTATTCTTGGTGAAGCGATAGGGCCGCAAGGCGCGTGGGATGTGGCCTTAAAAGGCGGTGGACCAACACCATATTCTCGCCATGGTGATGGCCGTGCAGTGATGCGATCTGCCGTGCGTGAATTTTTGATCTCAGAAGCTCTGCATCATCTTCACATTCCAACCACCCGTGCGTTAGCGGTTATTGGCTCCGACTTGCCTGTATGGCGGGAAACCCAAGAAACTGCCGCAATCACAGTTCGCCTAGCCAAAAGCCATATTCGTTTCGGACACTTTGAGTTTTTTTGCCATAGCCAGCGCGGAGCCCCAGAGAAGCTGAAGCAGTTACTCGATTTTACGATTAAGCAGCATTACCCAGATTTAAGTTGCGACGCTGCTGGCTACAAGGCCTGGTTTGCTCGTGTGGTTGCCGATACCGCTAAGATGATTGCTCACTGGCAAGCGATAGGTTTTGCCCACGGGGTGATGAACACCGATAATATGTCGATACTGGGTGACAGTTTCGACTTTGGCCCGTTTGCTTTTTTAGATACGTTTAAAGAAGACTTTATCTGTAATCACTCCGATCCAGAGGGGCGTTATGCTTTTGGTCAGCAGCCGGGAGTTGGCCTGTGGAACTTGCAACGGTTAGCACAGGCATTGTCGCCCATCATTCCTTCTGACGTTCTGGTTGCTGCACTGGATCAATATCAACAGGAATTGGTAACGCATTATTTAGTCTTGATGCGGGCTAAATTAGGTCTAACAGCCATTGAGGCTGCCCCTGAAGTGGTAACAGAGCAGGATAACTATGATTTAACACTCATAGGTGGCTTCACTACGCTGATGGAGCGTAATCATTTAGATCATACCAATACCTGGCGTCGATTCGGTCAGTTAGATCCCAATTCTAGTCATTCCTCTTTACGTGATGATTTTGTCGATCTTAATGGTTTTGATACTTGGTATCAGGCCTATCAAATGCGGATCGGCAAGCTTGATGAGGTCGGGCTTTGGCAGCGTGAGCGTAACCAGACGAATCCTAAATATATTTTGCGCAATTATCTTGCACAAGAGGCAATAATCGCCGTTGAACAGGGCGACCTTCAGCCACTGCATAATCTGCAGCGCTTGTTGCAGAACCCATTTGATGAACAGTTAGAGTTTGAGGATTTAGCTAAGCGTCCACCAGATTGGGGGCAAGGGCTGATCATGTCTTGTAGTAGTTAAACTGCAGGCGAGTGTTTATCGATACACATAGAATAATAAGAGTAAACTAATGCAATTAACCTCAATTAAATTAGAGCGCGAAACCTTAAGCTTATCGGTACAGGCAGATATCGACTTTGAGCAATTTGAACTGTTTGCCGAGCCTTTTGCCAAAGTATTAGATTGCCGAGTGGTTGAGAGGCAATGGGGCGCAGATCGCCATCAGTGGCTACTGGAGTTTGAAGGCTCACACCTGCAGCTACATTATGAGTTTTATGGTGATATCTGTTGGTTGTCGACAGACAGAGAAGATGAGTTCGAGGTATTGGTTTATTTAGCAGAATTGATGAAGCCTTACTTGCTATAAATCGTGTTATATAAGCATGAATATATTTTAGAGTTTGAATGAAATCGCTTCCTCGATGCCATTCACAATTGAGCATAATGATATGAATATAAATCCTCCTCAATCAGCAACAGCAAAAGAGTCAGGTTCGGCTTTTCATTATCAGGCATTAACGCCCGATTTAATCTTAACCGCAATTGAAACCTTAGGGATCTATCCTGAAACCGGTCTTTTAGCATTAAACAGCTACGAGAACCGGGTTTATCAGTTTCGCTGTGATAGAGGGCAACGTTATGTGGTTAAGTTCTATCGTCCAGAGCGTTGGACTGATGCGCAAATTCAAGAGGAGCATGACTTCTCTGCAGCGCTTGCTGAGCATGAAGTGCCTATCGCCACCCCAGTGATTATTGATGGCAAGTCATTGCATGAATATCAAGGATTTCGTTTTGCATTGTTTCCTTCAATCGGTGGCCGTGCATTTGAAGTCGATAACCTTGACCAGTTAGAACAGGTGGGGCGTTTTATTGGCCGTATTCACCAATACTCAAAGCAGGCTGACTTTAAATACCGTGATGTGATGTCACCGAAATTATTGGGTGAAGAGTCTCTCAGTTGGCTTAAAGCTTCTGGTCATATTCCAGCGAGTTTAGAGCTGCCTTACTTTACAGTGGTTGAGCAGATCTTAGAAAAAGCGTCAGCTTTGTGGTTACCAGATAGCTATCGCTCAATACGTCTGCATGGCGACTTACATCCGAGTAATATTTTGTGGACGCCAGAGGGGCCAGGCTTTGTCGATCTCGATGACGCCAAGATGGGGCCTGCAGTGCAAGATATCTGGATGATGCTTGCCGGAGACAGACCGCAGCAGTTATTACAGCTTGAGGTGTTACTCGAAGGCTATGAAGAGTTTTGTGAATTCGATAGTCGTGAGTTGCAGTTGGTTGAACCGCTGCGAGCGATGCGCATGCTGCATTACAATGCATGGCTTAGTCGTCGTTGGGCAGACCCTGCTTTTCCAATGAACTTCCCCTGGTTTGCTGAGGATAAATATTGGGAACAACAGATTTTAGCCTTTAAAGAGCAGTTAGCAGTGCTGGATGAGCCACCGCTAAGTTTAATTCCACAATATTGATTTTAAACGGGTGATGCTCGTATTTTGTAACAGAAAAATGAACTTTTGCGCTTGAGGTCGACTCCAAAGCACATTATGTTATATCCAAATAATTAGCGTGATGCTGTGTTAGCATCAAAAGGAATCAAGATGAAAAAAGCTTTATTGGTTGCATTTGCACTATTGATGGCGCCTATGGCAGCGATGGCAGCTCAGTATGAAGAAGGTGTGCATTACACGGTAATTAACGAAGGTCCTGGTACAGCGAAGCCAGAGATTGCCGAGTTTTTCTCTTTCTACTGCCCACATTGCTATACCTTCGCTAAAGAGCAGGTACCAAAGATTAAAGCAACCTTGCCAGAAGGTGTTACCTTCAAGCAGAACCACGTTGAGTTCATCGGTCGTCAAATGGGCGTAGAGATGTCACGTGCCTTTGCTATCGCACACCAACTAAAGATTGAAGAGAAGATGGAGCACGCTCTGTTTTCAGCAATCCAAGACAAGAAGCAGAACTTCACTAACCTTGATGATATCAAAGCGCTTTTCGTTGTTAACGGTGTCGATCCTAAAGCATTCGATGCAGCAGCTAAATCATTTATGGTGAATGCGCAGATGTCTAAAATGAAGCGTGACACTGAAAATGCACAAATTGCTGGCGTACCCGCATTGGTTGTAAACGGTAAATATCGTGTTGAAACGGGTGCAATCAAGTCTTACCAAGAGCTACTTGATATTGCTTACTACCTAGCGACGCAAAAGTAATTTACGACGCTAGATAAAAAAGGAGCCAATAGGCTCTAATGCCGTTCACTTAAGGTGAACGGCATTTTTATTTTTGGCATACCGTTGAGGCCTTGGTTTTACTGTT
>NZ_JBRIMD010000056.1:0-5599 GCF_052977325.1 Shewanella sp. 0m-6 | reverse complement strand
TTTAAAAACACTCGGATTTTGCCATCTTATAAAGATCGGTCAACCGATCAATAAACTGCTAAATGATCGGCATTACCCAATATGGACGCCTTTAAAATAATACCAATCAATAATCAACTTTACGATTAGCTTTGAATGTTCACCGGGATCCCAGCTTGAGTCAGTAACGCATCATTGGCTTTGCTGTAATCTACGTCTTCTTTACCAATAAACTCAACCACACCACGACTCATTTCACGGACCTTATCACTGCCACCGTTAGCCGTTGAAAGTGGCGAATGCACCTCGATTAATTGACGTCCATCAGGTTCTGTCGATGTTTTAACGGTTTCGTTGATAATCGTAACCTGGTCACCATATTTTACCTTATCGAACAACCATTCAATGTCATCAGGATTGAGACGAATACAGCCTGCACTAACACGCATGCCGATGCCAAAGTCTTTGTTTGTTCCGTGAATAAGGTAGCTGCCGTCGCCATAAGAAAGCTGAATGGCAAACTTACCTAATGGGTTATCCGGCCCAGCGGGAACCACACGAGGTAACTCTTCGCCAAGTTCCTCTAAGTGCTCTTTACGAATACTAGCAGGCGGTGTCCAACTTGGATTAGGAATACGTGACTTGATCTTAGTGACCATTTCAGGTGTTTCTCGGCCAATACGGCCAATTCCCACAGGGAACACATGCACTTCTTTACCGCCTTTAGGGAAGTAATATAAACGCAGCTCAGCTAAATTAATCACCACACCTTTATGAGGCACATCAGGCAGTAACATTTGCGTTGGGATCAATAAACGGCTACCAGGTGTTGGCAAAAATGGGTCAACGCCAGGATTAGACTCCATCAATTCCAAAATACCGATATTGTATTGTTTTGAAATCGTCTGGAAGAAGTCCCCCTTCTGTACGACGTGCTCTTGCAACTCCCCAACTAGGCGACTGCCATCTTGAGGAATTGAATAAACATTGGCAAATGAAGCCAGTGGCAAAAATGCCAAGATGAACAACAGCAAATTACGCATCATCAGTTTTTCAGTTTCCGATTAGTTGAATAAGCAAAGGTTAACCTGAGCACAGATTATTTTCTAGTCATCACGTTAATAACAAAGTCGATTTCTAATGTATCAAACTGAGCATGTTGAATTTGATGACGCACCTTATCATTCGCACGCCATGCATACGGTGTCATTTCAAGTAGTGCTATTGCCTGTTCGCCCGATACACTTGCCGTAAGAGATAAGCGCTCACTATGCTGCAACTCAAGCTCTTTAGGTAAATTATCACTAACTGGCTTTTCAGATAAGTCTGGGTAGATAAACTCACGAATTTGCCATAAATGCCTAGGACCCGCAGCCACTTGCAGTATCACGCCATCTTGCTTCAGTACACGAGTCAACTCTTTGCCTTTTAACTGCTTATCGATCAACGTGACCAAATCAAAGCTTTCATTGGCAAAAGGTAAGTGCTTCAACGTTGAAACGATATAGGTAGGACTCGCCTCCGCTTTAGCAGCAGCAAATATGGCATTCTCAGCTTCACCGATACCCGTTTGGGTTAATGACAGCTCGGGCTTTAACTCAGACAAAATGCCCTTTACCGTACGCAAGAAGTAACCATCACCACAATCAAAGTCCAGCTGAGACAAGGCCTCTGCGGAGATAACTTGAGGTAACTCAGCAATAACCTTGGCAATCGCTTGTGCTAGCGGAATATAGATCCCCGACTCAAGTACATAGCGCTTAGCACGCATCACTGCGCGTGAGTCTGCTTTAGGTTTTTTGGGTTGGCTAAACACCCAGTAGCCTTGCTCATTGATGTCAAAGTGATGCTTGTTTTCACAGTGCAAGCCTTTCGACTCTTCATGCACCATAAAGGGTGACTGACATACAGGACAAAGATAAATACTATTCATAACACGCTCATCAATTAGCTTGAATGCTTAAATTATAGGGTGACTTTATCTATTTACAGGAAGATAAAGCCACATAACACCGCACCTAAAGCGAGGCGATAAATCACAAATGGTGTCATACCCATCTTACTTATGATCTTCAAAAAGTAATGGATACAGATGTATGCCGCTATAAATGACACCACGATACCCAAACCCAGTGCTTGGTAATCGATAACTTGACCGCTATCGAGCAGATCTTTAGTGACCAAAATCGCAGCGCCTAAGCTCACAGGTACCGACATCAAAAATGAAAAACGTGCCGCGGCTTCGCGACTTAATCCTAGCATCAAGGCTGCGGTAATCGTAGCACCAGAACGTGAGGTACCTGGTATAAGCGCCATCGCCTGTGCAATACCAATCACAAGGGCTTTTTTCCAGCCGACTTGAAACTCATTAAACCCTTCACGCTGCATTTTATCTGCCCACCACAGTAATAGACCAAAAATAATGGTGGTGGCTGCAATCACTTCCATATTGCGAAAATGGGTTTCGATAAAACCTTTTGCGCTAAAACCAACAATTACAGCAGGAATAGTCGCTAAAATAATCCACCAAGATAACTTACTTTCTTGGGTTTGCTTACCTGTAACAATACTGCCTGTCCAAGCAGTAAACATTGATAACAGCTCGCGGCGGAAATACATCACCACGGCTAATAGCGATCCCGTATTGACTGCCACATCAAACGACAAGCCTTGATCTTCCCAGCCCAACAGCTGAGCAGGTAAAATAAGGTGAGCAGAACTTGAGATCGGCAAAAACTCGGTGAGACCCTGAATAAGAGCCAATATAATCACCTGAAAGGTATCCATAACTATCCTAAATCAAAAAAGGTTTACTTCGACCAGCTAAACTCTACTGGCCATAATGACTGCTGACTCTTGTCGTAGTTATCCCAAAGGGCTTGGTACGACTGTTGGACAACGGGGTGGATTAAAGAGGGAGCAATTTCCGCTAATGGCCATAAAACAAAGGCATTATAAAGGATCTCCGCTCTTGGAAGTTCTATTGGCTGAGTTGTAACGGTATCGTCATACAGCAATAGATCTAAATCTAAAGTTCTTGGGGCAAATTTCTTAGCCCCTTTCACTCGACCATGGTTCTGTTCAATCTGTTTAAAAGTGCTAACTACCTCAGCTATCGGTAACTCAGTTTGGGCGGCAACCACCATATTAAGAAAGTTAGTCCCTTCAAAACCCACAGCTTCACTTTCAAATACTGACGACAGTTCGAGCGCATCAAAATAGTCATTAAGATCGGTTAACGCAGCCTTAAGGTGACGTTCAGGTTCGATATTGCTACCAAGGCTGATAAAAATCTTCGCCATCTATGCATAACCTCTTTCAATCTCGACACCCACTGCAGATGCTGTGGGCACCGCTCCCGGCTTCATCACTTTAACTTTGACCCAAGGCACATTAAATTCACTCATCACACAAGCTGCAATCAACTCAGCTACGGTTTCAATTAACTCTATCGGCTTTTCGGTGATCAACGCTGTCAATCGGTTCGACACCGTTTCATAGCAAAGGGCATGCTGATAATCATCACTTGCTGCTGCAAGTCGATTATCCCAAGCCATGTCTAAGTCGATAAGCAAGCTCTGATGGATCTGTTTTTCCCACTCATAGATCCCGATTACGGTTTCAATTCTCAGTTCTCTAATCAGTACTTTATCCATGATGTCTCCAAAACGTTAATCAATGACTCTGAGGTCAGATAAGCTAAAACGAACAAAAGAGATATAATCCGCCCCAAAGCTGAAATATTACGCTAACGCTCTTTCTAACGAGACCAAACCAAAGTAGGATAACTCTCGCTATATAAAGAATTATTAAATAATTGTCGCTTATGAGAGCAAGGCTGCGACCAAAGCATTTCAAACAATATTTTATGTACTCGTTATGTGTTTAATTCATCTGTAACCAACAAAACACACAAGCACATTTTTTATGTGGCGCGATGATACCCTAAGAAGGATAAGGAAACCAATTTGACCGTAACTGTACTCACAATCGTCATGATCTTGGGCGCCTATTTGGCAGGCTCAGTGTCGAGTGCTGTTTTGGTGTGTAAGCTACGTGGTCTTCCCGATCCCCGCACCCAAGGCTCAGGGAACCCTGGCGCGACCAATGTGCTACGGATCGGTGGAGCCAGTTCTGCCGCGTTAGTGCTATTTTGCGATATGTTAAAAGGCGCCGCTCCCGCATACTTAGCCTTTAGACTTGGTGTCGACCCTATCGCATTGGGCGTGATTGCTATTGCCGCCTGTCTTGGGCATATTTTCCCAGTCTTTTTTGACTTCAAAGGCGGCAAAGGCGTCGCAACAGCATTCGGTGCTATGGCTCCTATCGGTCATGACCTAGCACTATGGTTAATGGGCTCATGGATTGTCATCCTTCTACTCACACGTTACTCCTCTTTCGCGGCAATTTGTACCGCGTTACTGGCTCCGGTATACACCTGGTGGCTCGATGACAGATTTACTATCCCAGTAGCCATGCTCTCGACGCTGATAGTAATTCGTCATAAAGACAATATTAAACGCCTGCTTAAGGGTGAAGAGTCTAAGATTTCTCGAAAAAAGCCATCGTGATATTAAAACAAATGCCTTTAACAATTGATTAGCTCGCTAGGATTAATCTCTGTACCTGCCCCTTTCAGCTTTCTTCTGCACGACCTATTTACACGAAAGAGTATTTTAGAAATTGCTTTTTAACTAAGGCTACCTATACTTGCTGCGATTGCTTTTTATCCATCGCGGACTATAACCGCGCCGATTTTGATTGAGTTGCTAGCTTGACCGAGCCGCAACCCGTTCTGACACTACCTCGAATACAGCGCTCAGCCTCTTTGAGCCTGCCAGTAAAGCTATCGTGTTCTCTCCTTTTGAGTACCTTTTGTTATGGTTCCACAATTAAGTGAAGCTGTGATGGATACCATTGCCGATGCATTGGTTGAAACCGGCTATATCGTTCTGTCCGACGCGCTACCGTTATCTGTATGTGAGCAGTTATTACAAAGCTCTAAAAGTGCCACTTGGGACGACTTTCGACCTGCGGCGATTGGACGTGGTGGCGAACAGCAACGCGTAGAAACGATACGCAGCGATAAAATTCGTTGGCTGTCAGAACAGCGCCCTTCAGACAAACTCTACCTTGAACTCATGACACAGCTTCGCGAGGGCATGAACAAACGACTGTTTTTAGGACTATTTGATTTTGAGAGCCACTACGCCATTTATGAGCCTGGTGCATTTTATCAAAAACATTCAGATGTATTACAAGGAACAAGAAATCGCATTTTAACCTCAGTCCTGTTCCTCAACCATGACTGGCAACCCGAGCATGCTGGTGAATTGATCGTATATGATAAAAGCGATAATAAACTAGCAACCATTACGCCTGAATTTGGTAAATGGGTGGTATTTTTAAGCGAACGCTTCCCCCACGAAGTACTGCGCACCGGAGTTAACCGTTACAGTATTGCGGGCTGGTTCCGTGTGAGTAACGCTAACCACGGATTTTAATAGATATACTGTAGTCATAAAAACGGCGCTCAATGAGCGCTAATGCCGATCATTTAGCAGTTTATTGATCGGTTGACCGATCTTTATAAGATGGCAAAATCCGAGTGTTTTTAAAC
>NZ_JBRIMD010000055.1:0-6855 GCF_052977325.1 Shewanella sp. 0m-6 | reverse complement strand
TGTTTAAAAACACTCGGATTTTGCCATCTTATAAAGATCGGTCAACCGATCAATAAACTGCTAAATGATCGGCATTAGAACCTGAGGTTCGCTTTTTTGTTTAGTGGGGCCATTGATTATCGATAAAGCAACATATCAGGCTCTTTTAAGCTCAAAATCAAAGGGTCACGTTCTAAGAGTGGACTCACAACTCCAAAGCCAGGATTTTCGATTTTCGTTGGTAGTTATACAGCTGCTTTTTCTTCTCAGGTAACTCATCAACCTCAACGATATTAAAGCCATGCTCTAAGAACCAATGAATACTGCGAGTCGTTAAGGCAAACAAGCGCGAATAGCCTCTCACTCTTGCCTGACCAATAATATTTTGTAGCAACAAGCTGCCTCTATCGGCATCACGGTAATCAGGGTGCACCACTAAACAAGCAAACTCCCCTGCATTATCCTCCTCGAATGGATAAAACGCAGCGCAACCGATCACTAAGCTATCGCGCTCAATCAGCATAAATTGCTCTATCTCCATTTCAAGCTGCTCACGTGAACGTCTGACCAAAACTCCTTTTTGCTCTAATGGACGAATGAGATCTAACACACCACCGATATCGCTAATCGACGCTCTACGCAAGCGTTCGGCACTTTCAGTCACAATCTGAGTACCAATGCCATCGCGAGAGAAAAGCTCTTGTAGCAAGGCTCCGTCATCGAGGTAGCTAACAAAGTGGCAGCGGCTCACGCCATTACGACACGCATCAATGCTTGCCTGCAAAAAAGCTTTTGTTCCCACGCACAGTGGCGTGACTTGTGACAGGTTATTTAAAATAGTTTGCGCATCTGTCGGCATCAATTCGGCGATGACCTGACCGGTCTCATCTAAGATACCTTTCTGCGAGCTAAAACCTATCATCTTATCCGCTTGAAGCTTGATGGCTATCTGGGTAGCAACCTCTTCAGCTGTAAGATTAAAACTCTCCCCCGTCACAGAGGCGGCGACAGGCCCAAGTAATACGATACCGCCATTATCAAGCTGACGTTTCAAGCCTTGACTGTCAATTCGGCGCACTTTACCGCTGAGGCAATAATCGACGCCATCTTCAACTCCTAGCGGTTGTGCAATCACAAAGTTGCCACTAACAACATTGATCTGCGCACCTTGCATAGGCGTGTTACTTAAACTCATCGACAAGCGCGCGGTAATGTCGAGATGTAAGCCACCAACAACCTGCTTAATCACCTTAAGAGCATCTTCTTCCGTAACTCTTACACCATTGTAATATTCGGCAGGCAGACTGTATTGCGCGAGGGCTTCATCAATTTGAGGCCTAGCACCATGCACCAAGACGATTTTGATCCCTAGGCTATGCAGCAATGCAATATCGTTGATAATGGCGCGAAACTGTTTCTGAGCTAAGGCTTCACCGCCCAGCATCACAACAAAGGTTTTGCCCCTATGGGCATTAACATAGGAAGCGGAATGACGAAATCCATCAACAAGTTCAGTGGTACGCACGCTAGAATCACCTCAAGAGTAAATATACATTCATCTGAATAACAGAATTTAGTAACTTCAAGAGATAGTATTGCATTTATATTCATTTAAAAAGAATTTATTTTCAATTTAACTGTTTATTTTTACATTAGGGTAAAGTACGTCTGACAGGCATAAATTGGTGTTATTTGTGCTAAGGCTATTAAGTAAAGCCGCGCGAGGAATTAGGTGAAAAATTAAGTCACCAATGACGAATGAGCGGGATAGAAAACAATGATATTGCAGAGTAATGCCAAATTTTAGGCAAAAAAAAGCCCCTATAAATAGAGGCTTTTTCCAAGATGCTTAAACAAGTAATTACTTGATTTTAGCTTCTTTGTACATAACGTGCTGACGAACAACTGGATCAAATTTCTTGATTTCCATTTTTTCAGGCATGTTACGTTTGTTTTTTTCAGTCGTGTAGAAGTGACCAGTGTTAGCGCTAGAAACTAGCTTGATCTTCTCACGATTACCTTTAGCTTTAGCCATGGTTTATTACACCTTCTCGCCGCGGGCACGAAGTTCAGCAATAACAACTTCAATACCTTTTTTATCGATGATACGCATACCTTTAGTAGATATACGTAGCTGTACGAAACGCTTTTCGTTTTCTAACCAGAAACGGTGGTTCTGTAGGTTAGGTAAAAAACGACGACGCGTTGAATTCTTCGCGTGCGAACGGTTGTTACCAACCATTGGTCGCTTGCCAGTTACTTGGCATACTCTTGACATGTCAATCTTCTCCAAAACAATATATTTAACGCTCGAGCATTAATGCACCTCGAACACGGCCGTCGCCTGAGGCACACAACAGAGGGCGCATTTTATACAGGATCTAAAATCAAAGATCAAGGGATAGATTAATCTATCCATCCCCGTTCAGCGAAAGAAACTATCTCTCGATCGCCCACAACCATATGGTCCAACAAGGAAACATCGATAGTTTGTAAGGCTTGTTTCAATCGCTCAGTAATTCGTCTATCGGCTGAACTTGGTTCTGCAATCCCTGAGGGGTGATTGTGACACACGATTACAGCCGCAGCGTTTTTTTCAAGCACTAGGCTCACCACTTCACGTGGATAAACCGATGCTGAATTGATTGTGCCCCTAAATAATTCAACGAATTGAATCACCCTATGTTGACTATCTAACAATAAAATAGCGAACACTTCGTAAGCACGATCAGACAATTGTCTCATTAAATAGTCCCGAGTTAAATCAGGATCAGATAAAAAATTTCCTCTTTGTAGTTTTTCTTGCGAAATTCGCGTACCTAATTCCACTGCAGCCTGTATTTGCGCAAATTTTACCGGACCTATTCCATCTTGCCTACAAACTTGCATTTGAGACGCGCTAAGCAGGCCTCTAAGCCCCCCAAACTCATTTAGCATAGTTCTTGCCAGCTCAACAGCACTTAAGCCTTTTACGCCAATCCTAAGCAATACCGCCAATAATTCAGCATCCGATAACTGCTTCACCCCGTTATTTAATAATTTTTCTCGCGGTGCTTCCCCTTCGGGCCAATCCTTAATCGCCATCACAACCTCCCTGTTGTTTTCTTCTATGAGTATGGTCTAGATTTTTGGAAGTTGTTCATCACCATTTAGCGGTTTGTGATATCTTAGGCCGCAACATCTGCAGCGTGATGAAACATTTATCGCCAAAGTGATTATGGAAAGAGTTAAGTATGGGTCTCAATAACAAAAAAGTACTGCTGGGCATCGGCGGCGGCATAGCCGCATACAAATCTGCTGACCTAGTACGGAAATTAAAAGAGCGCGGCGCAGACGTCCGCGTGGTTATGAGTCAAAGTGCGCAGGAATTTATTACCCCGCTCACTTTGCAGGCACTTTCAGGCTATCCGGTAGCAACCGATCTGCTTGATCCCACGGCCGAAGCGTCCATGGGGCATATTGAATTAGCACGCTGGGCCGACTTGGTCATTATTGCCCCAGCGACAGCAAACCTTATCGCACGCATAAACGCTGGCATGGCAGACGAGTTAATTACAACGACCTGCTTAGCCACCGAGGCACCTGTGGTACTTTGCCCGGCAATGAACCAACAGATGTACCGCAACAGCGCAACCCAAGCCAACTTAACGCAAGTGGCGCAGCGAGGTTTACAGATTTGGGGGCCAGATTCAGGCTCACAAGCTTGCGGTGAAGTCGGTCCTGGCAGAATGCTTGAACCTGTCGCTATTGCCGACAAGGCCGTTGATTTTTTTGGCCCTAAGTTACTGCAAGGTATGTCACTGCTACTCACAGCGGGTCCTACCCGTGAAGCGATTGATCCTGTGCGTTATATTTCCAACCATAGCTCAGGCAAGATGGGCTTTGCACTGGCTAAAGCGGCAGCGCAGATGGGCGCAGAGGTGACTCTGGTCGCAGGCCCTGTCAATTTAGCGACGCCAGCAGGCGTGACTCGCATTAATGTTGAGTCGGCTCAAGAGATGTTAGACGCGGTGATGCCGCAGGTTGAACAGCATCAAATCTTTATCGGCTGCGCAGCCGTTGCCGATTACCGAATCGCTGAAGTCGCAGAAAATAAAATTAAAAAATCAGCTGAGCAGATGCAGCTTGCGCTAGTGCGAAATCCTGATATCTTAGCCAGCGTTGCCAGCCATGCTAACCGACCATTTACCGTCGGATTTGCAGCTGAAACCAATGATGTAGAGCAATATGCTCGTGGTAAGTTAAGCCGTAAAAAGCTCGATATGATTGCCGCTAACGATGTATCTAATAGCGACATTGGTTTTAATAGCGACGCGAATGCATTGAGCGTGTTTTGGAGCGATGGTAGTCAAGAGCTACCCGCTGTTGATAAAGACACGCTAGCCAAGCAATTGCTCACCCTAATAGCGAATAAAATAAAAAACTAATGAAGACACCAATCGAATTAAAAATCCTCGATTCACGGATCGGCACAGAATTTCCGCTACCCGCTTACGCCACACCAGGCAGTGCAGGCATGGATCTTCGCGCCATCACCGACACCCAGCTAACAATACAGCCGGGTGAAACCGTACTTATCCCGACAGGCATTGCTATTCACGTGGCAGACCCTAGTTTAGCTGCGGTGATTTTACCTCGCTCAGGCCTTGGCCATAAGCACGGTATCGTATTGGGTAATCTTGTTGGACTTATCGATTCTGACTACCAAGGACCATTAATGGTCTCTTGCTGGAATCGTGGCAGTGAGCCTTTTACAATCGAAATTGGTGATAGACTCGCGCAGCTGGTATTTGTACCGGTTGTACAGGCTGAATTTAAACTTGTCGATGAGTTTGATCAGTCTGATCGCGGCGCAGGTGGATTTGGCCACTCAGGAACCAAATAACAGATTTCAGCGAACCTCGCGTAATCAATTTAAATGGATAGCATGGAGCAAAGTTTCCTTGCCGTCTCGCTCAGTAGTAATCGAGTGAAGGACAGATAAATGGCTGCAAGCCCTAAGATAAATCGTCGTGAGCATATCCTCCAATGCTTAGCGACAATGCTAGAAACGAGCCCAGGACAACGGATCACCACAGCTAAATTAGCCGCAGAAGTTGGCGTATCAGAAGCGGCGCTCTACCGTCACTTTCCTAGCAAGGCGCGTATGTTTGAAGGACTCATTGAGTTTATCGAAGAATCGCTACTCTCTCGTATCAACCTGATCATGGACGAAGAAAAAGACACCATGAAACGTTGCCAGCAACTCTTGCAACTATTGTTGGTGTTTGCCGAGCGCAACCCAGGGATCTCGCGAGTATTAAACGGTGATGCACTACTGGGTGAAAACGAACGCCTGCGTAGCCGTATTAGCCAGTTATTCTCGAAGATTGAAACGCATTTAAAGCAAATTTTACGCGAGAAGAGTCTACGTGAAGGTAAAGGCTTTGAGCTCGATGAAGCCGTGTTAGCTAACTTACTGCTTGCTGTAGCCGAAGGCCGCATCGCTCAGTTTGTGCGTAGTGAGTTTAAGCTCAAGCCGACCAAGCACTTTAATGAACAGTGGACTTTCATCCAACAGCAACTGCTTCAAAGCTAACGCAGCTTAAAAAGCCACTGCGGATCTAGCATTACAATGTCTCAAATAGAAAAACCGACTAAATTAGTCGGTTTTTCTTATCTCCAATGCGGTTTTCGGTGTATATTTACAGCAAATAGCGCTATTCTCCCGTCCTCTCTAAATACAATGCAAATAGTTGCCACTCAAACTATTCATTTTTTCATGAGATAACTTATTTTTTTGAGATAACTTAGTCTCAATAAGACTGACGGCCCTAGTACACTGGATACGAAAATCACCACTCATTGTTTATGGTGAAGGAGGAACTTATGACATCAAGAGAAGCAATCCTCAGTGAATCTGCTCAAATAGTAAAAGCTGCATTAATGGAGCGCGGCTTAGAAACGCCGATGCTACCTAGCGAGCTAACCGCTGAAGTACGCAAAGACAAGATTGAGCATCATATGCGTGAGATCTTGACCTTAATGTCACTGGATTTAAGCGATGACAGCTTAGCGGATACACCACGTCGTATCGCCAAAATGTATGTCGATGAAATATTCTCAGGCCTAGACTACGCCAACTTTCCAAAGATCACCGTCATCGAAAACAAGATGGGCTTTGATGAAATGGTTAAGGTTAACGACATCAGCTTAACCAGTACTTGTGAACATCACTTAGTCACCATCGACGGTGTGGCAACCGTGGCTTACCTACCACGTGAGAACATTATCGGTCTGTCTAAAATTAACCGTATCGTGCGTTTCTTTGCTCAGCGCCCTCAGGTGCAAGAGCGTCTGACACAACAGGTTCTAGTGGCGCTACAGGCGTTATTAGGCACTCAAGATGTAGCGGTTAAGATGGATGCGGTGCATTACTGCGTCAAATCTCGTGGCGTGATGGACTCAACCAGCTCAACCACCACCACAGCGCTAGGCGGCAAATTTAAGTCGAACCCAGCGACAAGAGCTGAATTCTTAAGTAACTAAGAGTTTAGCAACTAAGAGCTAAGTAATTAAGGTAAAAGAAGGTTCTAGGTTCTAGGACGCTTCGCTTCTAGGTTCTAGGTTCTAGGTTCTAGGTTCTAGGTTCTAGGTTCTAGGTCCTAGGTCCTAAAAGATTAAAGCCTAAAAACAAAAACGCTGCGTCATAAACGCAGCGTTTTTTCGTTTTAGCTAAGCTAATCAAAGGCTAAAATGAGTGAGTTCCTAGCACCTGTTTGTTAAACCTAGTACTTTCTTTAAGTAGGTTGAGCTTTAACCCATCAGCATTAATTACAAAATCAAAATAAATGACGGCATAAATGCCGACCTACAAGGTTAAGCGCTTTACCTAGG
>NZ_JBRIMD010000054.1:0-6928 GCF_052977325.1 Shewanella sp. 0m-6 | reverse complement strand
GTGGCCAAAGGGATCAGACTGTAAATCTGACGGCTCAGCCTTCGAAGGTTCGAATCCTTCTCCCTCCACCACTTCTTGTTTCAGCTTCCATCTTATTTCATTTCAAAGATCTTATTTCAAAGTCATTCATCAATATCGTTTAATAATCTTGCAGTTGCTCCCCCCTGTCTCTATATCTAAGCAGTGACATCTCTTTTTTATATCTAAGTTGCTACACCTCTGTTTTATATATCAATTACCTATCACCGCCATGTAGCACAGCTTAAATACTCAGATCACATTAACCTTGCCAAAATCATCACCTCTTAAACCTCTTGATAAACTCTCACTTTGTAAATCGTGCTTGCACATAATCATTTAAATGTGACGATTTCGTTTACATAAAAAGACATAAATACCATCAGGGTTTCATTTAATCAGTATTTTCTAGACTCAAATATCCACTTAAACACCTGATCACCACAAAAGTATATTTAATCAGGCGCTTACACCGGCACAACAAGTTATCCGCAGTGTGTTTTTCGCTACCAATCTGGCTCGTTTTTCTCTATGATTTAAGTTCAACGTGTTAACCATAGGCAAACAAGTGACTCATTCTTGGGTAAATCAAGCAATCGAAAAAATTGAAGCTGACTTTCAACGAAGTGCAGATACTCATTTAATTAAGCTAGATACGCCTAGCCTAACGGGTATTGATATTTACCTAAAAGATGAAAGTACCCACCCTACGGGAAGTTTAAAGCACCGTCTTGCTCGCTCTTTGTTTCTTTATGCGCTGTGTAATGGCTGGATTAAAGAAGGCACCACAGTAATTGAGTCTTCTTCTGGCAGTACAGCCGTATCAGAGGCCTATTTTGCCCGATTACTGGGATTGCCTTTTATCGCAGTCATGCCTAGCACCACAGCAAAAAAGAAAATTCAACAAATTGAATTTTACGGTGGTCAATGCCACTTTGTTGACCATTCCAGTAAAATTTATGCCGAATCTGAACGCTTAGCCCAAGAGCTAGATGGTCATTATATGGATCAATTTACCTATGCCGAACGCGCAACAGATTGGCGTGGTAACAACAATATCGCTAACTCTATCTTTTATCAGATGAAAAAAGAGCAACATTCAATTCCGACTTGGATTGTAATGAGCCCTGGTACTGGCGGTACTTCGGCAACGATTGGCCGCTATATTCGCTATCAGCGACTCACGACTAAACTTTGTGTTGTCGACCCTGAAAACTCCGTTTTCTTTGATTATTTCAATACTGGAGACAAGCATGTCAGCTGCTGTAATGGCAGTAAGATTGAAGGTATTGGTAGGCCTCGTGCTGAGCCCTCTTTTATCCCTGGCGTCGTGGACGAGATGCGTAAGATCCCAGATCCCGCTTCTGTCGCAACAGTCAATTGGCTTGAGAAGATTATCGGGCGTAAAACTGGCGCCTCAACAGGTACTAACCTCTATGGCGTGTTGCTATTGGCTAGCGAAATGGCTGCCAGGGGTGAGACCGGCTCGATAGTGACCCTAATTTGCGATTCAGGTGAGCGCTACTTAGACACCTATTACAATGCAGCTTGGATTGAAGAGCACATCGGCGATCTAACGCCTTATACTGATGCATTAACCCGGTTTAGTGAGACAAGTGTATTAAATTGCCCTAGTGACAAATAGCGATATACCCATGGTGATTAACCGTCACCGGTACAAAAAAGCCCTTGAGATAATTAAATCCAAGGGCTTTTTATTATCAAGCGATCTAAATTGTTTAATCGATATCTAAATATTTATGAGTCTGAATTGATAAGCGCCAATTTCGCGCGATACAAGTAGACATCGCCAATTCAGTCGCGCGTGCCTTTTGGCTAATAGGCTGCAAACACACTGTTTTATCAGTCACATCGATACCTTCTAATAGCTCATCAAGCTCATCAATGTGATTTTGGGTTGCTATGGGGTGTTTAATCTCATTGGCTCGATTCAATGCTTGGGCAAGTACTTTATAACCGCCTTTCATATTCACCTTAGGTGATACCGTCACCCAAGTGTCTGCGTGACATAACACATCAAATGTACCACTGGTTTCAATCTGCGTTTGGTACCCTTGGCTATGAAGGTATTGAGTTAACTCAGTCAAATCATATAAACAAGGTTCGCCACCGGTGATCACGATATGTTTTGCATTGAAGCCTTTAGCTTTAAAGGCATTAACCAACTCTTCAGCGCTAAGTTCCGCCCAACGTCCGATAGTACCGTCAACTTGGATCACAAGCTCTTTTGCTACGCGGTTTTCCTCTAAAAGTTCCCACGTCTGCTTAGTGTCACACCAAGAGCAACCAACAGGGCAGCCCTGAAGTCTAACAAAAACGGCTGGTACTCCCGTAAAAGTCCCCTCACCTTGAATTGTTTCAAATACTTCATTAACTGGATATTTCATTATCTTACCTCTTGGTTAACCGGGGCGCAGTTATAGAGGATTTTTCGCTGTGTCGCAAGTAGTTTAAAAGCGTTCACGCCTGCGTTAAACTACTCGTTCTTATTTATTACAAGATTGAAAGTTTATTATGTCAAAAGCCGTTGTAGTTTTTAGTGGTGGTCAAGATTCGACAACCTGCCTCATTCAGGCCCTCCAACAATTTGATGAAGTTCATGGGATCACATTCGATTATGGGCAACGACATAGAGAAGAAATTGAAATAGCAAAAGAGCTGGCCAATAAACTCAAACTGGCTAGCCACAAAGTGATGGATGTCACCTTGTTAAATGAATTAGCCATATCGGCATTAACTCGTGACTCCATTCCCGTCTCTAACGAATTAATGGATAACGGCCTACCTAACACCTTTGTTCCGGGCCGAAACATCCTCTTTCTTACCCTTGCTGGCATTTACGCTTACCAACTTGGCGCAGATACTGTGATAACCGGTGTTTGCGAGACAGACTTTTCAGGCTACCCAGATTGCCGCAATGACTTTGTAAAAGCCATGCAAGCCGCCCTTGAACAGGGTATGGATAAAAAACTGACCATTGATACTCCTCTAATGTGGTTAGATAAGGCCGAGACATGGGCGCTTGCAGATAAGTTTGATAGCTTGGAGCTTGTGCGAAATGAAACCCTAACCTGCTATAACGGTATTAAGGGTGACGGTTGCGGTACCTGCCCTGCATGTCTATTAAGAAAGCGCGGTCTTGAAGAGTACCTTGCAGACAAAGAGGCGATACAAGCAAGACTTTCTGATAAATGCAAAAACTAAAATGGGGGGCCAACAACCCCTATGTGTTTGCGTTAGTCATTACAATTACATGTATTAGTCTTTTTTATTTGCGACTCGACTCGCTGCTGGCCTACCAAAGGTATTTAATCCTTGATGGTGAGTGGTGGCGCCTAGTCAGCGGAAACTTGCTGCACACCAATGCCTGGCACCTGTATATGAACCTCGCGGGTTTTTGGGTCATATTAGCCTTACATGAGCAACATTACCGTGCAAAGGGGCTTAGCATACTATTTTTTAGCCTGTGTCTAATGCAAGGGCTGGGGCTACTCGCATTTTATCCAATGCTGATTGGTTATGTGGGCTTAAGTGGCATGCTGCATGGATTATTTGCCTTCGGTGCGGTATGCGATATTCGCCAAGGCTACAAAAGCGGTTACTTGCTATTACTAGGCGTGATTTTAAAAGTCGCTTATGAGCAATACTTTGGAGCCAGTATTGAAATGACCCAATTAATTGGTGCAAGAGTTGCGACTGAGGCTCATTTAGTTGGCCTTGTCTGTGGACTGCTGTGCGTATCAGTTTATCTAGCTTGGCCGCAGCGACATAAACAAGCTCGTTAAAGAAGACGATAAACTGTAGTTCCAATCAAAATAAGATACACATAAAAAAGAGAGCCTAGTTGTACTCGGCTCCCCTTTTTAATGTCTTAATAGCTCAACAGTTAGTATTAAAATTCATAACGCTAAAGTTCATTGAGTTAAAGTTCATTGAGTTAAAGTTCATTGAGTTAAAGTTCATTGAGCTAAAGTTGATTGCATTGAAGTAAATAGCGTGAATAATCAATTACGCCTTAATAAACTGTTCTCTAAGACGACTAACTTTGTCACGAATTGCAGCGGCTTCTTCAAATTCAAGGTTTTTAGCATGCTCATGCATCTGTTTTTCTAACCTGTCAATGTCATGGCTAATGTCTGCAGGTTTAGCCACATGATATTCACCCTCAATCTCTGCAACCCCTCGTTCGCTGTCCACATATTCGTGACCGCCAACATCCATGACATCAGTGATCTTTTTGATCACTCCTTTCGGAGTAATGCCATTATCAATATTATGCTGATGCTGCTTCTCACGACGTCGATTTGTTTCCGTAATCGCCTTGTCCATCGACTTAGTAATACGGTCTCCATATAAGATAACCTTACCGTTTACATTTCGAGCCGCGCGGCCAATTGTCTGGATCAATGAACGTTCTGAACGTAAAAAGCCCTCTTTATCTGCATCGAGAATACACACCAAAGAGACTTCTGGCATATCTAAGCCTTCTCGTAACAAGTTAATCCCGATCAGTACATCAAACACGCCTAGACGTAAGTCTCTGATGATCTCGACGCGCTCAACAGTATCGATATCTGAGTGCAAGTATCTGACCTTTACACCATGTTCATCGAGGTACTCACTTAAATCCTCTGACATTCTCTTAGTTAAGGTCGTTACAAGTACACGTTCATTCACAGCGACTCGTTTGCCTATCTCAGATAACAGGTCGTCTACTTGAGTGCTAACAGGGCGAACTTCAATTTCAGGATCAAGTAAGCCAGTAGGTCTAACAACCTGCTCGGCGATTTCGCCATCTGACTTATTAATTTCATATTCGCTAGGCGTTGCAGAAACAAAAATACTTTGCGGCATTAACGCTTCAAACTCTTCAAACTTTAATGGGCGATTATCAAGCGCTGAAGGCAAGCGAAAACCATATTCTACGAGGTTCATTTTCCGCGAGCGATCACCTTTATACATGGCGCCAATTTGCGGCACTGTTACATGGGATTCATCGATAATGAGTAAACCATCTTCTGGCAGATAATCTAGCAAGGTCGGAGGCCCATCGCCGGGAGCTCGACCCGACAGGTATCGGGAGTAGTTTTCAATACCTGAACAGTAACCAAGTTCGGTCATCATCTCGATATCATACTGAACCCGCTCTGTAATGCGTTGCTCCTCGATAAGTTTATTCAGTTCGAGAAGCTGTTTTTTACGGTCACGTAATTCCTCTTTGATCTCTCCTGTCGCCGCCAAAATAGACTCTCGAGGCGTGACATAGTGACTTTTAGGGTAAACCGTTATTCGTGCTATTCGCTTTACAATGTGGCCAGTTAACGGATCGAACAGACTCAAACGTTCTATCTCATCATCAAATAGCTCTATTCTGATGGCATTTTTGTCTGAATCTGCCGGAAAGATGTCAATCACTTCACCGCGCACTCGATAGGTACCGCGTTGCAGTTCTATATCATTGCGAGTGTATTGCAGCTCGCTCAGGCGCTTTAAGATATCACGCTGCTCCATAATGGCACCTTCTCGAAGGTGTAACAGCATCTTCATATAGGCTTTAGGATCGCCCAGACCATAAATGGCAGAAACTGAAGCAATCAGAACAACATCTTTACGCTCTAGTAGTGCTTTAGTCGCCGAGAGTCGCATCTGCTCAATGTGCGCATTAACTGATGCATCTTTTTCAATGAATGTGCCTGTAGAGGGAACGTAAGCTTCAGGCTGATAATAGTCATAGTAGGAAACAAAATACTCTACCGCATTATGGGGGAAAAATTCCTTCATCTCTCCATAAAGCTGTGCAGCAAGAGTCTTGTTGGGCGCCATAATAATCGTTGGGCGTGACATTTTCTCGATGACATTTGCAATAGTAAAGGTTTTACCTGAGCCCGTAACGCCCAGTAATGTCTGGCAAGCAACCCCTGACTCTAGCCCATCCACAAGTTTACTAATGGCCGTAGGCTGATCGCCTGCAGGCTTATACATAGACTCTAATTGAAATACAGATTCTGACACTCAAATACTTCCCTCGAAAAATGAGCAACTATTTTACCCTAATTTGATTGATGACGACTTAACTTTCTAGATTAGTTTTTGTTCGACTTAGTGTTCGTTGCCAAATAGCGCTATGACAATAATCAGATCAGCCGTGTAAGTCACCTAAAGCGATTACTTATAACATCACTAAATGAAACTTTGTAACCAAGTTAAAGTCTAGCCTTTAACGCTAACCTCCGCGTCAACACCAGTAAAATAGGCGTATTAATTCACAAGTTACTACTATAAGCGAGTTACAACTTAGCAACATTTTAAAAAGCCAACCAAAGTAACTGTTGCTTTTTTCATCACATTGTTTTTATTAGCTAAAAAAAACCTTCTATAAATTAGCTCATTTTAACCTCAACGCCCTATTCATCGGCATTTGCGGTTGATTTTTTCACTTAACCCACAGGCTTATCCACAGATTTAGTGGATAACTCTCGCAACGCTAGTTGCTATGGGGGTTTAAGCTTTCGACACGAGTTAAGCAAGCTAAAGCGATTTAATGTAATTTTCTTACATTTGTAGTTTATAGCCTAGCGAACAGCTCTTTTTGTTGGTATGTCTCATTAATGAGCTAATCGAAAACTGTGATTAACTCATAGACTTGCATTTCTACTGGTCACATTTTAACAAAAATGCTGCATTCATCGACACAATGAACATTAGGTGAGCACTTGAGCGTATAATTTCATTTTTTTTAGCTTGTCGAGTTGACTCAATTGTAAGAGCGCTTTACTATGCGCTCCGTCTTCAACGAGACGTAACTTAAACGCTTCCCCTGTAGTTCAGTTGGTAGAACGGCGGACTGTTAATCCGTATGTCACTGGTTCGAGTCCAGTCTGGGGAGCCA
>NZ_JBRIMD010000053.1:0-7130 GCF_052977325.1 Shewanella sp. 0m-6 | reverse complement strand
AGATCCTGAAAACCAGGCCGGTGAAGTCATTGAGGCCGGCGTACAGCCTGGCGGTAATACCACGGAAAATGGGATTGTCATGGTTGCCGGGGATTTAGATGCCATCGATCCCGATACCGGAGATACTGACAATCTCACCTGGTCATTTACACCTCAACCGAGTGACTACGGTACATTCAGTATCGATCCCGACACCGGTACTTGGCAGTATCTGCTCAATGAGAGCGACGCCGATGACAGCCTGGTTAACCAGTTAGCCTATGGCGAAAGCAGAACCGAGATCTACACTGTTGTTGTGACTGATACCAATGGTCTTACAGACACCCAGCAAGTCACCATCACCATTACTGGTACCAACGATATTCCTGAGCTCAGTGCAACCCAATCTGGCACTGTGACTGAGGATATGATTGATGTCGCCCCCGATAGATTGGTGGCCACCGGCATCCTGACTGCAACCGATGTCGATAACAATGACGTACTCAGCCTCGACAGCAGTTATAACGACGATATCAATTGGCAAAATGGCGCCAATGCAACGCTATCAGCCCAACAAATCAGCGATATTATCGCCAGCTTTAGCCTGGATAACGATGATATGGGCTGGACCTACGATATCGATAACGACCTGCTTAATTTCTTAGCCGAAGGCGATGTGATCACCCTAAGTTTTGATGTCACTGTAACTGACAGTAACGGTGCCTTTGATACTGAAACAGTGACCATTACCATTAACGGTAGTAACGACGGCCCAACGGCTAATACCGATACCCATGTGGTCAATGAAGCTATTAATGATGGAATAACAGCGGCTATTGTAGGTGAAGTAATTGCTGGTATGGACCACGGCGGCGGCTTTGCCGATGTAGCCGACAGCGATCCCGAGAACCAAGTGCTTAATGTGGTAAAAGTCGAGAACTTCGACGGTGATGTTATCGGTAACGGCGATACCGCTATCGGTAACAATATCGTTCTGGTCGGGGAGTTTGGTACCCTGACTATTTCCTCCGATGGTAGCTATAGCTATCAGCTCGATGACAGTAATCCTGTGATTAATGAATTAGATGACGGTGAAACAGAAACTGACAGCTTTAGCTACTGGATTGAGGACGCCGATAACCAGCAAGCCATGGCGATCCTCACTATTACCATTAATGGTGCAAAAACTCCTGATGCCCCTATAGTCACAATCGTCGATGATAATAATCCCGACGAAGGTATATTATCATTACAAGAGATTGGAAATGATGATGTACAGCTTTCAACAAGCATCGATCATGATGAGCTCATCGATGGAGGTTTTGTCACATTAACCATCACCAACGATGGTGTTGAGTCAACCCTAACACTGACCTGGAACAGTAACACTGACTCTCTTGATATATCTGGAACACAAAACACCCAATCAGGTTTTGCTTACGATGCTAATACCGGAGTAGTCACTTGGACTGAAAGTGCACCAGACTCCACTGGCGATAGCATTACTGTAACTGCAACCCAAACTGATTTTGCAGGGAATGAATCAGCAGAAAGTACAGATACCGCTTTAATTGATCTCAGAGATTATGAATTTATAGTAGGCGGCCCAGGTGATGATGCTATTGATGGCGATAACCAACACCAAATTGTCATTAGTGATACAACCGCTGTGCAACCAGGTGAGAACTATAACCTTGCTTTTATTATCGATACTTCAGGAAGTATGGGAGAACCAGCAGTAAGTACAGCCGCCGACCAGCTTGAAATTGTTTTTAATCTACTATTGGATAGCCTCAATGATCCAGACAACACAGATCCTGGTACTGTAAATGTATTACTCATTGAGTTTGATACAGGTTTACAGCAGAGCATCTCAGTTAATCTTGCAGATCCAGGAGCCATTGATACTCTTCAAGATGCACTTGATGCTTTAAGCAATGGCGGTTGGACAAACTATCAATCGGCATTCAACGCTACTAGTGATTGGTTCGAGAGCGCTCCGGTTGTTGCCAACGCAGGTTCAAATATTACCTACTTCATTACCGATGGTCGACCAACAAGACCGGGTAACGAAGCTAACGCTTATAGCGTGGCTGTGACAGCCTTCAACGAGTTAAACGGATTATCTTTTGTTCAAGCGATTGGCTTAGGTGCAAATATTGACACCGACATTCTTGATGACTTTGATAGCTTAGGAGCGCCACTCAATAACGTGGATGTTGATGATTTAGCAGACGCAATTTTATCAACGGATCTATTACCAGGCAGTGATACTGTTAATGGTAGCGGAGGCAATGACATATTATTCGGCGACCTAGTTGAATTTGACTCATTACCAGGTTTACAAGCCGCCGATGCAATCACTCAGTATGTTGCAGATCAAACGGGTGAATTATTAGCCGACGTATCAGTTAACGACGCACATATTTATATCAGGGAAAATTATGACGAATTTGATGTCTCAAGAGCTGATGATCTGGGAGACATTCTAAACGGTCAGGGTGGTGATGATATTATTTTTGGACAGGGTGGCACTGATACCCTTCGCGGAGGGGCTGGGAATGACATACTTCTTGGCGGTAATGGCGATGACACCTTAGTTGGTGGAACTGGACGAGACTTGCTTTCTGGTGGCGAGGGTAGCGATGATCTTTACGGTGGTTCTATGGCAACGCCTGATGATGGCGAGAGTGACTACTTTGTATGGAATGCAGATTCTGCCGATGCAAATAACACCATTGATAATGTGTATGGCTTCAACACACAATTTGACGTATTAGTTCTATCAGACATACTCATCGGTGAGAATTACGGTAATTTAGAAGACTATTTGTCTTTTGATTTTACAGGACCAAACACTACAATCATCGTCGATGCCAATGGTTCTGCACCTGGTAGTGACGGGGTCAGCATTATTTTAAACGGAGTAGAATTAGAAGCTATTTATGGCAGTAATAGCGATACGGATGTAATTGCAGGCTTACTCAACGATAGTGCTTTATTAATCGATCCTAATACGACACCATTTATTCCACCTTATGATCAAGTCGATGACGGATTAAATCTGCCGTAATTATCAGTCAAAAGTAGCAATCCATCGATTCGATTACCGATGAATGAAAAAAGGCCACTATATCTAGTGGCCTTTTTAATATTTAGTTCTAATTCCATTTTTGCAGTCCAACATTCCCTCCAAAAACAACAACCATAAAGCGCCAAGAAATTGACCTTAAGCAATCATTTATATAACATCACACGATTAGAGGTTACTTTTAAGTACTCAGTTACAACAAACTTGTTTTTGCAGGGAGCAGGGCAATGAAATCGATAATCACAACACAAGCTGGACACATCCAAAACATCAATGGCATTGTTACCGCTACTATTAATGGTAGTGTTCAGCAACTTAGTGAAGGTGAATTAGTTCCTGCTGGAACTAATATATCGATTGCTGAAGATGGTTTTGTCGACATACTATTAGATGATGGCAGCTCACTTTCATCCTCATCAGAAGAAAATAGCGAATTACTAAACACTCCTTCAACGCCTTCGAATAGTTCCCCCTCAGCTGAAGACGAAGCCCTAAGTGAAATCGAAGCAATCCAAGCGCTTATCGCTTCAGGAGAAGATCCTACAGACGGCCCAGACACTGCCGCAGGTAACCAAGCTGGTAACGAGGGTGGCTCTAGTCATGTATCTATTGCTCGCGGCGGATCAGAAACGATTGCGAATGCAGGCCATGATACAGCAGGACAACAAGACTTCCCTTTTGTTGCAAGCCTATCTTTAAATAATACCAATGATGATGCTAACGCCGACTCTGGAATAGATAACACAATTCAAATTGCCCAATTCACTGATAACTTTGTCAATGGCGTAGCCTATACGACATCATCGGGTCTTAGCGGTTTTACTGGTGATGCAGGTTCTGATGGCTCATTTACTTATCGTGAAGGCGATACCATTACTTTCACCATAGGTAATGTCACCATCGCAGCTTTTGGCGCTGATGCGATTCAAGGCACAATCTTATTCCTGCAAGATATCGCAGGCACTTCACTTGCTGATAGTAATCTCAACTATGTAGAAAATATGGCTATTTTTCTACAAGCTTTGGATAACGATCTTAGTGATGGAACTGATGACGGCATCCTACAAACGAATAGCTTACTCAACCTAGATGCTAGCTATGATTCAAATATCAATATCTCGACTGCAATACACGAACTATTAAGCAGTTATATTGATCCGACAACTGGCGAACCATTAAATATTGCCACAGCAGGTAAAGAGATGCTGTCGCAAGTCCTTGCACTGCTTGGGATTGAGTTTACTCGCGATTCAGAACGCTCTCCTGACGAGCAAAACGTTTTCGAAAGCTTAGCCATGGGTCACGTTGCCGACACCATTGAAGACTTAGCAGGGGACCGCGCCCCGGATGCTGCAGATGAAAGAACCGTTGACGTACTTGAAGTGCCTGGCGGTCTAGTTACATATAACTATAACGAGCTAGATGGACAAATTACATTTTCGGCAGAAGATTTACTTAAAGGCGCCACAGCACATCAAGTTATTAGCGATAACCTAGTCGTTAAAAATGTGCGCTTAAGTGCTGACTTTGAAGATATTGGTACCCTGGTTGATTTAGGTGATGGGAACTACGCCATCATCCTAAACGAAGGCGTAGATCAATATGATCTGGAAGGGTTAACACTCGACTATCGTGTTGAGGATTGGACAGCCTTTAGAGAAGTCACCTCTTCAACTCAAGATCAATTCAAGTCACACTTATCGGCTGACATTCCAGATGTTTCTGAAGGTGACGGATACAATGAGTTTACACTCAACAGTGAGCTCGTATTTGAAGAGGACTCCCTCTTAGAAATCACCTTTACCAGTGAACTTCTTAGCGAGCAATTAGGTATTCCAATTGCCGAGTATGCCGATGATTATACGGTTCCGATCGAATACTCAAATGATGGCGGATTGACTTGGCAGACGATGATGGTCACCTCTATCGATTATAGTGGCAGTATCCCCCGCCCTATTTTTGGTTTTGAGTTATCTGCAGGCAATAGCAGCGTAATGATCCGTGTACCAATTTTCGATGACGCTAAAATTGAACCTACCGAGTACTTCAGAGCGACCGTCACAGGTGAGAATGTATATGACGAGCTATTAGACTTCGCGATTTTTGATAACGATGCCGCTGGCAGCGATTTGCCTCTGATTAACATAGACTACGCAATCGCAGTTGAAGGCATGGAAAATGCGGTATTTACGCTAACCTTAAGTGAGCCAAGCGACGAAACTATTACCGTAAGTTATTCTAGTGAAGAGCTATCGGCACTCTTTGGTGAAGACTTTATCGCAGTCTCAGGCACTGTTACCTTCCTACCTGGACAAACAACGGCATTTATTACTGTGCCAATTGTCGATGATCTCATTGTAGAAAATCCAAACCCTGAGTTTGCGCTTATCAATTTGTTCGATCCTACCAATGCTCAACTAGCCGACTCACAAGGTACATTACGTATTTTCGATAACGATAGCCCGATAAATGCGGATGTCAGCATCGACCTTGACCCGATCACTGGCGATAATCTAGTCACCAATGACGAAGGGCAACAAAGCATTACCATTACCGGTACAGTCAACGCAGATGCTGCAATCACCATAGGCATCATCGTCATTACGATAAATGGTACCAATTACCAAACCTTAATGAACGAAGATGGTAGCTTCTCAATAACAGTAGAAGGCTCAGAACTATTACTAGATGCTGACACCGTCGTTGATGCTGTTGTGCATGGCTTTGGCCATAATGGCGAACGTGGCCAAGCATCGACGACTGAAGATTACGATTTAATGAGTATCGTCCAAGATGATGTTCAAGTTATTGATGAAGACAGTGTAGCTACGGGTAACGTACTCGATAACGACTCAGACCTAGATGATGACCTAACAGTCGCCTCTTTTGAGGTCGAAGATCAAGAATACACAGCAGGAAGCAAGGCTGAAGTTGAAGGTGGCGAACTCGTCATCAATGAAGATGGCTCTTACACCTTCACGCCTAATGACAACTGGAACGGCAGCGTACCAGTCATCACCTACACAACAAATACGGGTGAGAGCGCAATACTGACACTTGAAGTGACGCCAGTCATTGATGGAGCACCGCAAGTAACCATAGCTACAGATGCAAATAATGATGCATTTATCAACTTTGATGAACTTGCTGAAGCATCAACTATAGATATCACTATCGACTTAACCAGCACGGGTGCGATTGCCGGAGACACACTCACTGTTAATGATGTCGATATCATTCTTACTCAAGCTCAAATTGATGAAAATTCGGTAGACCTGACTTTACCTTCCCCTGGGGAAGGTAATGAAATAATCGTTACAGCGACAGTTACAGATCAAGCTGGTAATACCTCTGCACCAGGTTCCGATTCAGCAGTTATTGACACTCTTGCAGAAACGAGCATAGACCTTAACCAGATAGTGATAGGCACAGATAACGTCATAAATGGTGATGAAGCCATTGGTACAGTTACCCTCAGCGGAACTGTAGGTGGTATTGCACAAGTTGGTGATACTATTACCCTCACCTTAGATGGCAATACTATCATTACCACGACTGTCATTGAGTTAAATGATAGTGTTCTTGGATTTAGCACCACTGTCGATGCAGGCATTCTAGTAGATGGTGAAACAACAACTGTTACTGCCAGCGTCACCAGCACCGACTTAGCAGGCAACAGCGCCACCGCGACCGATACCGAGGATTATGACGTCGATACGACTGCGCCGGTCAACTTGGCCATTGCCCTTGATGAGAACATCACCGCAGATGACATCATCAACGCACAAGAATCAGGTGAGCAAATCGCCGTTGCCGGTGTGGTGACCGGTGAATTTAATGATGGCGACACCGTGACCCTGACGATCAACACTGTTGAATATCAAGGCACTGTGAATGCACAAGGTCAATTCAGTATCTTGGTTGAAGGCAGCGACTTAGCCGCTGACGCTGATCAAACTATCAATGCCAGCGTCACCAGCACCGACTTAGCAGGCAACAGCGCCACCGCGACCGATACCGAAGATTATGACGTCGATACGACTGCGCCGGTCAACTTGGC
>NZ_JBRIMD010000052.1:0-11767 GCF_052977325.1 Shewanella sp. 0m-6 | reverse complement strand
CAAACTTAGGGCACCTGCTTTAATAAAAAATTCACTAATCATGAAATCCCTCCCGCCAAAAGCGGCAAACTTAGGGCTCCTGCTTTAATAAAAAATTCGCTAATCATGACATTCCCCAATCAAATCTAGGCGTTGCTCGTCGAAGACCCCAAAAGGGATCACGGAGCAGATGTGAATAAATACATTCATCTTGACTGCTCCGGCTATTATTTTTCATCTTCTTTGAAAGGAACAACTTCTTGCTCTACTGGATTAACCTTGATGCCTGGACGAATTTTTTGCAGCCCTTCTACCACAATGCGTTCACCATCGACTAAACCACCCAATACACGCCATTCAACGCCGAAACGGTCACCCAGCTCAACAATACGTTTTTGAACTTCATCTTGCTCATTGAGCACCATAACAAAACGACCTTGTTGATCTTCCTGCACTGCAGCTTGAGGGATAAGTAGTGCACTTTCGGTGATGGGTGATTCAATCACTAAGGTGACAAACAAACCTGGAAGCATCAGCTTGTCATCATTTTTAAACGTGGCTCGAACAGGTAAAGTCCCGGTAGCCGCGTCAACGCGATTGCCAACAAAGTCGATATAGCCGACTTCATTGAACATGGTGCCGTTGGGTAATCTAAGGCGCATAACAATATCAGTAATTTTTACGTCTCTATCGACAGCCTTAGAGAAGTTTTGTTGAGCAGTGATCAGCTTCTTTTCTGCGACTTGAAAATTAACCCACATAGGTTGAAGCTGCACTAAACTCGCCATTTCAGATTGCGGGGTAATAATGTCGCCGGTACTGACTTTTGAGTGACTGATCCGCCCAGATATTGGTGCATATACCTTGGTATAGCTTAATTGTAGCTCTGCGGACTGCACGGCAGCCTCGGCTTGAACCACTCCAGCTGCGGTGGTCAATTTTCGACTGGTGAGTTCATCCATATCCTGCGCACTGATCATGCCATCAGGCAATAACCGACGGCCACGTTCCCAATTCATAACAGCCACATCCCTTGATGCAACCGCTTGCTTTAATACTGCTTTTTGCTGCGCTAATTCTGCTTCATAGGTCGATGGATCGATTTCAAATAATAGATCCCCCGCAGTAACATCATCACCCTCAATAAAGCTACGCTTGAGTAACTGACCTTGGATCTGTGACTTAATAATCACATCTTCTGATGCCCTAGTTCGGCCAACAATTTCTGATTTAGGTGTTATCAACTGTGTATGAGCGGTGTTGACAATAACACTAGGCAACATGGCTTGTTGCGGCGCGGGCGCGTCACCACAGGCTGTGAGTGCCGTGGTGCTAAAAATTAACATCCACAACTTAAGGTTTGAAACTGTTGAACCGGCCATTTAAGCCTCCAGGTAGATAGGGTCTGCGCTATATTTTTATCCTGAAATTATAGGCTTAACCCACCAACAAAAGATACCTTTTCGCAACAGAACATCAAACAAGGCAACATAACTAATACGTGAAGCCTGATTAAGGCCAATTCACTCCGCTGCTTAACAATCAACAATACAAACACTTCAACTGATGCTTTATTAGCCAAAGCGACTACTTAGTTTACCTGTATCGATAAAAGTGAGATCTGGAACAAGGTTATTAAGCCAAATGTCATGGTAAACAATAGGTACAGCAACTAGAGTGTTAACTAGGCGTTATATTAAAGCGCTATAGAATTAGTAGATATTGAGTTAACCCATCTTTGCTCTAACTACACAGAAAGTACGCTCAAGCCACCTAGGTGGTTGACCAAGATTAAAAACGATGCCTAAGATGGCATTAGTCACAGCGAACAGGTAGGTAATTTATGACAGCAATCTCTCATGTATACAACTACACAGTCCGATGTCCTCACGTTAAGGATCCCGCACACCCAACTAGCTGGCGAAACCATGTTGAGCTCAACCGCTCTTGCGAAATCGCACTAGATAGAATTACTAAATGGCACGGCCATTCTGGCAACCGACTATTTGAACATGAAGGGTTTGTCGTCAGAGAGTGTGAGCAAGAGCAAGCCTACTTCGCCATGCAAAATGACCGTCTCAACGATGACAAGCATGCATTAGTGACTTTCAAAGTGTTTATGGATAACAAGACTAAAGACACATCGGTACAAGAAATCATGGAGCATGTTATCGAAGATTATAAGTCTCGCTTAAGCAAGCTTTAATCATTGCCGGCATGCTTTAGTGATTAGACTCTAGAGCATGCCGCTTTATATTTTACTTCCATAAAAGAGCAAGTTCACACTTCTGACTTTCCTCCCCTTGTTCAGCTCACAAATCACGAGTTAGCTTTAGCCAAAGAAAGCCATAAAAACGCTCAAACAAAAAATTAAAAGTCATAAAATACAACAAGATAAAAAAGAACACCTTCTCTTTTCTTAGGTTTTAACTCTCTAGACCTCTAATTGCCGTTTTTTATATCTACTGCTACACTTTTCTGGTTTTCTCATCAAAACTATTCTGTATGTAAAACAATTAGCAATTAACCTTAAGCTACTAATATAAAACTGTTTATACCTTAAAACCAATGCCAATTGTATTACTCACTACACCCTAGATTTATTTTCAGTTTTATCTGATTAAGGATTATAAAAATCATGCATGAAATGCCAAATATTGTCATCGTAGGTGGCGGCGCTGGTGGTATGGAGATCGCCACCAAACTCGGTCATCAGCTGGGACGTAAAGGCAAAGCCAGAGTCACATTAGTTGATTGCGCTGAAAGCCATATTTGGAAACCCCTTCTGCATGAAGTTGCAACGGGTGCGCTCGACATTGGTATCGATGCCATCAGCTACCGAGGCCATGCAGCGAGCCATGGTTACCACTTCCAGCAAGGTGCGATGACAGAGCTAGATAGAGAAGCTAAACAGATCACGCTTGCGGCTATTAATGACGATAAAGGCTATGAATTACTTCCGGCTCGTCGTATTGACTACGATTACTTAGTTATTGCTATTGGCAGCATTGCTAACGACTTTAATATTACGGGTGTTCGTGATCATTGTGTATTTTTAGATAGCACTGAACAAGCAATGGAAATTCGTACCATGCTGTTAAATAAGTTCATGCGCTACGCAAGCCACCATCAATTAGATGACAAAATCAAGATTGCGGTCGTAGGTGCTGGAGCAACCGGTGTAGAAATGTCTGCAGAGATGCACCATGCGGTCGATCAGTTACGTGGTTTCGGCTATAAAATCGATAGTAGCCTGTTAGAAATTACCCTGATTGAAGCCGATGAGCGCATTTTACCTAAGGTTGAAAAGGAAGAGATCTCAGCTTCAGTCGCAAAAGAACTGACAGCTATTGGTGTCAAAGTGATGACCAATACTCGTATCAATCAAGTCACAGAAGATGGCCTGCACACATCTGAAGGCGAATTTATCCCTTCAGATATGGTGATCTGGTCTACAGGTGTTAAAGCGCCAGACTTCTTAAAAGATATCGGCGGCCTTGAAAGCAATCATATTAATCAAGTCATGGTTAAACAAAATATGCAGAGCACACGCGATCCCGCTATTTTCGCGATAGGCGACTGCGCAGCATGTCCTCAAGAAGATGGCAGCTGGGTACCACCACGTGGTCAATCTGCACGCCAAATGGCACTAATGACTGCAGACAATATTAAGTTATTATTAGCAGGTAAACCTGCCTCAAATAACTATGTCTATAAAGACTTAGGTGCTTTGGTTAACCTGTCTAAGTTCCACACGGTAGGTAACTTGATGTCATTTATCGGTGGCGGCGTAATGGTAGAAGGTAAGATTGCTCGCTTCGTTTATACCTCTCTTTATAGAAGACACCTTATTGAACTTCATGGACCAATAAAAGGCACGCTATTGATGTTAGCCAAAGGCATTAGCCGTATAGTGCACCCACATTTGAAGCTCCACTAATTAGCTTTGTGAATGTTGCTGGTATTTTGGTATAGCACCAGCAACATTTTTTGCCAATTTGAGTTGGCTTGTTCAGTTCTGCGACACTTCAAAATCAAACTTCGTTTGATAACAAAGTCCATCAAGCTCTATATCTTCAGGCTAAGAGTGGCCTCCAACTAAAGTGGTTCCCATGGCCTGCGGCCGGCGTATGTGCAGGCGATTTATAGCAATGAATTCTCAAGTTAGAAACAGCGGCTTAGTAACACCAAACAAAAAATATAATCAGCCTTTATTAGAAGGCTACCCTGATAACGTGATGTTCTGCCCTAGCGCAGCTTAGATAATACTGGCAAGATGCCAGCAATATTATAAGAAAGAGACAACTCCCCTATGAAAAAGTTAACTTTAGTAGCAGCGCTATTTTGCACTCTCGTTTTCACCGGCTGCGCAGAATTGAAAGACGCTGGACGTCAAATTGGCACTACCACTAAAGAAGTGACAACTGATATTGGCCATGCCACTCGAGATACCACCCGCGCCATAGGCCACGCCTCAAGAGATGCGGTTAACTCGGTAAAAGAAGATCTTAGCGAAGACTGATATTGAGTATTAAGATGTTTCTATCGTGCTAAAGGCGCAATATTCAATATTGCGCCTTTTGTTTTTTCTCCAAATTATTCGCCTTTACGATTAAGCCTCGACGTTAAGCAGCATTGGCTCGCATACCGTGTGCTGTGGGTTGCCCTTTTTCATTCACATGCACAAATACAATTTTATCGACTCTCACGATTGGCAAATGAGTGAGCTTATTACGCACCTCACAAGAGATGGTGATTGAGGTAGCCCCTGCACTTATCAGCTCTAAACCAAATTCAATTACATCTCCCTGCCTCGCAGGTGATAAAAAATTGATTTCCGAGATAATTTTAGTCACGTGACGTTGGCTTTTCATCTGACAGCCAGCAAATATGGCAGCCTCTTCATCAATCCAACTTAATAGCTGCCCACCAAAAAGAAAGTTAGCTGGGTTTAAGTGCTCAGGTTTAATAAAACGACGACTGTAATATTTCATTTTGCTGCCCTATAAGTTAAATATCTATTTAGTAGTAGCAAAAATAACGCCGACAATGGTAAACAATTAAATTCAAGCACTTACCGTTCACAAAGGTTTATTCAATTAGTGTGATTGCACTAATGTGGCGCCGCTTGCCCCTAAAAAGTGCTCCGACAATTTAACTCGTTATGCCCCGCTTTACAGCTGAACACTTGCTTAAGCAACAAAACCGACATAAATCCGACTCAATACCGTCATGCTTTTGCATGACAATCACCTCGCACAAGGAAACCTTATATAAACCTTATTAACTGACGGTGATAATAGTGAATAATATTAACAAAATAGCTGTGATTATCTCTTGTAGTCTAGCAACTGCAGCGGCAACGGCCTCTGTATTGCCTAGCAATCAAACAGACAGCCAATGGTATAAAGATAGTGCCAAACTTGTCAGCGATAAAACCCAGCAAACAACGACACCGAAAGCCAAGAATGTCATTCTTTTTGTTGGTGATGGCATGGGGGTATCAACCTTAACAGCGGCTCGTATTTTTGAAGGCCAGCGACAAACGGGTAACCAAGGTGGAGAAGAAAACTTCTTAAGTTTCGAGAAGTTTCCAAAAACCGCACTGGTTAAAACCTACAATACTAACCAACAAACCCCCGACTCAGCAGGCACCATGACTGCTATTGCGACAGGCGTAAAATCCAAAGCCGGCGTGTTATCAGTTTCTGATACTAGCCTTCGGGCAAACTGCTTATCGTCTAGAGGGAATGAGTTAGTTACTTTGGTTGATTTAGCCAATGCCAAAGGCCTTTCTACTGGCGTTGTCACTACTGCACGAATTACTCACGCAACCCCCGCAGCAACCTATGCCACTTCTCCAGAGCGAAACTGGGAGGCTGATTCAAATCTACCCGATGAAGCGATAACCAACGAATGTAAAGATATCGCCTACCAGCTAGTCATGCGTGAGGAAGCGGATGCGTTAACCGTTGCACTAGGCGGTGGACGTAGAAACTTTATTCCCAGCGATATGATTGACGGTGAAGATAAATCTGGCCGCAGAAATGATGGCGTAAATTTAACCAAGGTCTGGACTGACAACCTAAGTAATGCCGCTTACGTTTGGGATAAAGCAGGTTTCGATGCTGTTGATGTCGCGTCAACAGAGCACCTACTTGGCTTATTCAACTCATCACATATGCAGTATGAAGCTGACCGCGCTAATGATACCGCTGGTGAGCCTTCACTAACTGAGATGACAACTAAGTCTATTGAATTGTTGAACAAGAATGAAGACGGTTATTTACTGATAGTTGAATCAGGCAGAATCGATCATGCTCACCATGCTGGTAACGCCTACCGAGCCATGATGGATACGGTTGAGTTATCTAATGCAGTGCAAGCTGCGGTTGAAAATACCAACCCAGAAGAGACCCTCATCATGGTCACAGCTGACCACAGCCACGTGTTTACCATTGCAGGCTACCCTAAGCGCGGTAACCCGATTTTAGGTCTGGTCCACAACATTGATGGCAGCGTTGCCGTTGCTCAAGATGGAAAGCCCTATACCACCGTGGGTTACACCAATGGCCCCGGCGCAGTTGTCGGTCAGCGTGATGACTTAAGCTCGGTTGATACTCAAGATAAAGAGTTTATGCAGCAGGCACTTGTGCCTATGAGTAGTGAAACCCATGCCGGCGAAGATATTACTCTGCACGCAACTGGGCCGGGTTCAGATCTTGTTCAAGGCGTTATTGAGCAAAACGTAATTTTTCACATCATCAATCAAGCCCAAGAGCTTGGCGGAACCAAATACTAAACGCTATGAGCTATGAGCACTAATGCTTTTAGTATGAAGACTAAAAGCTGCACGGTTTAGAGTACTCGGATCAATCCGATGACGACTAACCATAAGCGGTGTTCACACATGACTCTCACTGACTAAAACAGTCAGCACTAGTACCGATTTATGGAGTTTAAAATGAATAAGAAATTACTGGTAATATCAATAACTGCCATGCTGGGACTTGCCGCGTGTGGCGATGACGGTGATAAAGGCGAAGATGGCAATAATGGTCAAGATTGGACAAGCGTCAACCAATGGTATGTTGATGGCCAATCGCGCGTCACTAAAGCCCAAGGGCTGAGCATCAATAATCAATCAGGCGCAGCTAAGAACATCATCCTATTCGTAGGTGACGGCATGGGCGTTTCAACCGTCACTGCTGCACGCATTTTAGAAGGCCAACTAAAAGGCCAGACCGGTGAAGAGCACTCATTGTCTTTCGAAACCTTACCTTATCTAGGTCTTGCCAAAACCTATAACGTTGACGGTCAAACACCAGATTCGGCCGGTACTATGACGGCAATGGTCACTGGTGTTAAAACGGATGTAGGGGTGATTTCACAAGCCGAAGGTGTTACCCGCGCTAACTGTGCATCGACCGAAGGCCAAAACTTAGTCACCTCTTTAGAGCTTGCAGCAATGGCTGGCCTGTCAACAGGTGTTGTTTCTACAGCGCGTATTACTCACGCCACTCCAGCAGCCACTTACGCCCATGCCCCTGAACGTAATTGGGAAAGTGATGCCGACCTCCCTGCAGAAGCCATCGCCAATGGTTGCAGTGATATCGCATCTCAATTACTGGATTTTGATTATGGTACAGGGCTAAACGTGGTCATGGGTGGCGGGCGCCGCGCCTTTATTCCAACGACAGTGACCGATCCTGAAGGTAAGTCAGGTAAACGTACAGACAGCAGAGACTTAACCAGTGAATGGTTATCTAAGTACACTAATGCCGCTTATGTTGCCGACCGAGATGAATTTTTAAACCTCGACCCAACAACGACCGATCATGCACTTGGACTATTTAACTCATCGCATATGGAATACGAACTTGACCGTACCATTGACGGTGCTAGTGGCGAGCCATCTCTTGCTGAAATGACAGCCAAGTCAATTGATATTCTGCAAAAGAACGACAAAGGCTTTGTGCTGATTGTCGAAGCCGGGCGCATCGATCATGCTCACCACGCAGGTAATGCTGCCCGTGCGCTGCATGACACCATTGCACTGTCAGAAGCCGTACGTGTCGCCATGGAAAAAACATCGACTAAAGATACCCTTCTCATGGTAACGGCAGATCACAGCCATGTGTTTACCATTGCAGGCTACCCCACTCGCGGTAACCCAATTTTAGGCTTAGTTAAAAGTAATGGTTCTGACGGGTTACCCGTCGTGACCAATGCTACTGACTCAAATGGTTTACCTTATACCACTGTTGGTTATGCCAATGGACTAGGTTACGCCAACCTCGCAAGTGGTGGCGATGAGCGTTATGGCTACGCTGCAGCGCCAGGGCGCTTCGATCTAAACTATGTCGACACCCAAAGTGCAGGTTTCCATCAAGAAGCATTAGTACCACTAGGGAGTGAAACTCACGCAGGTGAAGATGTTGCCATTTTTGCCAGCGGCCCTGGAGCGCATTTAATCCAAGGTACTGTGGAGCAAAATCATCTATTTCACGTAATGAATCATGCTGGAAACTTAGTCGAAAAAGCTGAAGCGGCGCAATAAAACACCAAGGGTAAGGCATTAATCGCCACCGAGGTTTGTTCACTCGGTGGCATTGATTAATGCCTTAATACTCTCGAATTCGAGTCTTCAACATCTTCATTATGTAAGAAGCATTAAGTAAGAAGCATTAAGTAAGAACCATTAATAGGAATCAAGATGCCGTTTTCATTCATTTCGCAATCCAATCATTCTAAGGGCAATGTAAACCGCCCCAAGAAACCGTTATCACAGGCGATAATCTTCAATCGTTTATTGAGTCTGTGCTTTCTCAGTGCCTATGTCACAACGGCTAATGCCGAGCCAACCAGACAATGTGAGCAAATTAACCCCGCTCACCTCAGTGCGACTTACAGCGC
The DNA here is from genome assembly GCF_052977325.1 of Shewanella sp. 0m-6. Lineage (NCBI taxonomy): Bacteria > Pseudomonadati > Pseudomonadota > Gammaproteobacteria > Alteromonadales > Shewanellaceae > Shewanella > Shewanella sp. 0m-6. The sequence continues at coordinate 2,872 of NZ_JBRIMD010000052.1, read as the reverse complement.
CACGAATGCATCTGGTCAACAAAGCACAATAACATTGCTTAGAAGCGCTGATAAAGTCATTTACCAGCGCAGTCCGACGAGCTTTGAAATGTGGGATAAACAAGGTGAGTATGTGCGTTACTTTCCCACAGAACAGCGTTCTATCACCTATCGCAAGGGTGACTTATTATCTTTGAACATGCATTTCGATTTACAGCAGTTAACGCATCTTATTTCGCCGGAGTTAATCAAGCAGTTATCAAACGCCCAGCATGGGACTGCAGCACCTAGCCCCGAACAACATGAAACGCATCACTCAGCCAACCTAAGCTGCCAAGCGGTAGCACACTACGAAGGTCAGTTAGCAGGTAATACACTCAATCTCGTCTGGATGACAAAACTAATGCTGCCAGTAACGATGACAGTGCAACAAAAAGGTAAGCAGTTCAGTTACCAGTTAACCGAAATAGAGCCCTTCTCATCTGATGCCTTTGCAGCTTTAATTTCAAATTATAACGATATGGACTTTGCCGATGTTGGTGACAATGAGTCAGACCCTTTTATTGCAAAAATGATCCACCAAGGATTTATTCAGCACGGCAGTTCTGGCTTTTATGACAGCCAGGGGAATCAGCTATCTAGTGGTGAAAGTGGCCACCAGCATTAATACCGCATCCCCCTTAATACCTTATCCCCTTTGGCTTCGACTGTTTAATAACAAAAAAACCTAGGCGTAGACCTAGGTTTTTATCTTTCCATCCGCAAAATCAGACCAGTTAAACGCGGCTCAACAGCCCCTTTAGCTCGCTAATAAAGTGGGTGATATCGGCTCTTGAAATATCCGCGTGCGTCACAAAACGGATGGTTTTACCTGGGCTCAATAAAATACCTTTGGCCTTCAAATCAAGCGCAAGTGTTTTAGTGTCAATCTTGTCACTCACCACTGCAAACACCATATTAGTCTGCACTTGTGACATATCGACTTCGAAGCCTTCGATAGTCGCAAGCTCCGTTGCAAGGTAAGCGGCATTATCATGATCTTCAGCTAAGCGTTCTACCTGCTCTGTTAGCGCCAGCGTTGCTGCCGACGCCAAAATACCTGCCTGGCGCATACCACCCCCTAACACTTTACGCCAACGTCTCGCCTTAGTAATTAAGCGCTCGTCACCTAATAAAATAGAACCTACGGGTGCACATAGCCCCTTAGAAAGACAAATTGAAACCGAGTCAAAATACTGAGTGATCTCTGTCATTGGCATGTTTTGCGCCACCGCTGCGTTAGCAACACGGGCACCATCGAGGTGAATTTTCAAACCTCGCTCGAAAGCCAATGCTTGCGCCGAGGCAAGATATTCTTGCGGCACAATCTTTCCACCTATGGTGTTTTCTAAGCTCAGTAAGCGTGTGCGGGCAAAGTGGATATCATCAGGTTTAATCGCTGCTTCAATATCCGTTAATAAGATACTACCGTCAGCCTGATTGGTGAGGGGTTGAGGCTGAATACTGCCTAGAACTGCTGCCCCTCCGCCTTCAAACTTATAGTTGTGCGCCTGTTGACCACAAAGGTATTCGTCACCGCGCTCACAGTGCCCCATCAACGCAAGTAAGTTCGCTTGAGTCCCTGAAGAGGTAAAAAGTGCATTATCATAGCCAAACATTTCAGCGGCCATATCTTCAAGGTAGTTAACACTTGGATCGTCGCCATAAACATCATCCCCAACTTCAGCCTGACTAATCGCGGCGCGCATAGCAGCCGTAGGCTTAGTGACCGTATCACTGCGAAAATCAATCATTGTTAACCTCAAGTCTCTTGATCTGGAATTATCAAACAAAGGCTAATATTACTGCGGCGTTTAATGAACTGCCAGTTCAAATTGCAAAGTTTACAAACATAAAAAAATAGTCAGCAAAGCGTAGCCTGTAGCTCTAACGCCTAAATTTAACAAACATGAATACAAATAAAATAGAAATCTAATCCCGAAAAACTCAAAACCCAGCAAATATGTAGACTTTAGGCAGGAGCAAGAAAACAACCATTAGAAAAAATAATGCAACAACATATCTTTTATCATTGTATTTTTATCGTAAAAAGAGCGAAAATCGTCTCCCTTTTATTTAGCTAGTGCAAATTATGTTAGAAGTTAAAGTTATCAGCTTTTTGTGGCTTATCGGTATTCTTGCCGAAGCGATGACAGGTGCACTGGCTGCAGGTAAAAAACAGATGGACCTGTTTGGTGTAGTCATAATAGGTTGTGTTACCGCCATAGGTGGCGGCACGTTGCGCGATATTTTACTCGGCAACTACCCATTGATTTGGATTGAAAATGTCCATTACTTGATTGCCATTGCTGCAGCCTCATTACTCACTGTAATGATTGCACCAGTTATGCGTCATCTGTCTAAACTATTTTTGGCCATCGATGCCATCGGTTTGGCTGTGTTTTCAATTATTGGCGCTCAAAAAACCTTAATGCTAGGTTTTAGCCCTGAAATAGCTATCGTTATGGGTGTCGTTACAGGCGTATTTGGTGGTGTGATTAGGGATATTCTCTGTAACCAGGTACCACTTATCTTTAAGAAAGAGCTATACGCTTTAGTCGCACTATTAACCGCTGCGGCTTATGTGGCAATGAAGTTTTATGGCGTGCCGGAGTGGATTAACCTTTCAATATCGTTAACCTTTGGTTTTAGCTTTAGAATGCTAGCAATTCGTTATAAGTGGTCAATGCCCAAATTTGATTATCAGTACCAATCTGATAACGCGCATTAATGCTCATTCGGTATAATCTATAGAAACTAAAAGGTCGGCTAATGCCGTAATGCCGTTCACTTAAGGTGAACGGCATTTTTATTTTTGGCATACCGTTGAGGCCTTGGTTTTACTGTTCTGGGG
>NZ_JBRIMD010000051.1:0-13348 GCF_052977325.1 Shewanella sp. 0m-6 | reverse complement strand
GGAAAGCAAAGACGGAAAAGTAGAATGGCCTGCGGCCTTACGATTTACGGAACGTTCGCTGGCTCATTTATGGAAAAGGACCTTAACCATAGTAGGTCGGCATTTATGCCGTCAAGTCTTTGAGAAGGTCCTAGAACTTAGAACCTAGAACCTTGTTTATAAACGGCCTCGCGCCTGATTTTATAACCTGCTAGGATCGAGTTAAGTATCCTAATGATAAGAGTATGTAGAAGTTGATAAATGAAGCTTTACTGATTAGACCCATCAATAAGCGAAATGGCCTAACACTCACGTTTTTCGGTTTATTAAGCGTTATGATCAGCTTAGGCCTTTTCTTATCTGGTAACCATCTGTTTGCACCGGGTATGGTGTTTTTTGCATTTGGCGCTATAGCCGCAGTTTTAGGAATATCTAAATTGGTTGAGCCCGAGGTGACGGTAGAGCTTACTGCGCAAGGAATAAAATACTTTCATCGGCGCGGTCAAGTTGTGATTACTTGGGATAATATTCAGCGCTTAGATCAACCTCGTGTCTTACAGGGACTTGATACGCTGACGCTACCCTATATCGGAATTAAACTAAAACGGGTGGGCCCCATTTTAGAATGTATCTCCTTGAGGTTAGCGGCGGGTTTGTTAACCGAGCAAAGGCCTCTACTGATGACGGCATCTGCTCAAGATGAAGACTTATCTACATTAGAAAATCAAATGGTAGAAGAGTTTACGCCTTTTGTTGAAGATAATGATCGTTTTAAGGGCGTGTTGGCGATGTTTGGTCATCGTTGTCGTCTTTTAGATGCACATCTAGGTTATCACCTGTTTATCTCAACAGATACGGTAGATAGGCCTGCAAATGAGTTTTTGTTATTGCTTAGAGAGTATAAACAGAAAAGCTTAGAGCAGGATCTGCTCTAAGCTATGACATCAAGCTTTTTTGAGTGTGACAAAGGGCTGATGTGGTAAAAGCTAAGTGGTACAAAAGAGAAGCCGTACAAAGCTCAAATCTTTACAAGTCATAAATGAAACGGCTAATGCCTATGATAGCGTTAACTAAGCCTAGTTAACGCTATATCCTCGTTAACTAAGCCTAGTTAACTCCCCCCTTGTTAACAGCAGCATAGTTCACGAATACATTAGTTAACGCTTAGCTCAGCATCTTCAATGTGTTCTTGCTTTGAAGATTTACTGATGCTTTGTTTAGTCTCTATATTCGATGGCAAAAAGGCGATATCGTCTTTTACGCGCATGCCGATAAACTGACCGCCTTCAAAAATCTCCATAGATTGACAGTTCACTTCACCATCAACGAGTCCAGTGCTGCTGATATTGAGTTTGTCGCATGTGAGTTTACCTCGGAAAGTACCTGAGACTCTTAGTTCGGTGCAGTGAAGCTTACCATCGATTAACCCTCCGCTTTCGATAGTAATATTGTTGCTGGAGTTGACCTTACCAAAGAGCTCGCCTGCAATGAGGGCTTCCGCCGCAAACTCTGTTTCACCCGTAAAAGTGGTACCTTGAGCAATAAATGTTAACCCGCCGCTTCTTTTTTTTCTAAACATAATGACGCCACTGTCCGTTTTAGTTGCGTAGATGTTACCTTGAAATTTAAGTGAAAAAAACCACTTAAATTTGGCGCTTATATGTCATATTTTTGGCTTCCTACTTCAGCAATAAATGGCTTCACAGAGAGGCAACTATTTCATTGACCATTCGCTTTGAAGTAGTTCACCCAAATACTGAGCGTCGCTCACTCTCTGATACTGATTGGTAATACCAATTGGATTATGTATCTGTTCATTCAATGGGAATTCAAAGCGCTGAAGGCAAGCGGGGAAGAGGGCTATAGTGGAGCGAGTAACCCCTCAGTTAATGCAGATTAAGCAATCGGTCATTAAAGCCGGTGCCTTGTGCGCTGTTTGTATAGTGATTGGTATTTTGCGCGTTCTTGGTAAACGTAGCGCTTCGTAGTCACGGAGGCTTATTGAGTTAGTTGTTTGACTTAGTTATTTGACTTAGTTATTTGACTTGGTTATTTGAATTAGTCGTTTTATTTAGCTTTATGAGTTTGTTTAGGATTAGCTTTATTCATAAGCATATGTGTTCGCGTTATAACTTTTTAACTATGATTGCTGTTGATGGGCAGGGGGCCACACAAGCACCGCATCCGTTACACGCATCTAGATCTATCTTTGGCACAGGTGCTTTCCCTATTGCTAAGGTAAAGCTAATCGCACGTGGGTCGCAGGCGTCTTTACAGCTTTGGCACCAGATCCCTTGATAGGCCATACAGCTATCTTGAATTACGGCCGTCATTTGCCAAGGTGTTGTGTCTGTAGCTTCAAAAATAGGCTCTAAGCAAGCATCAGCACATTTTTTACAAAACGTACACTCATCGATTTTAAAGTCGATTTCAGGAAAACCGCCATCACCTTTGATAATAATTTGAGTTTCACACGCGGAGATACACTTATCGCAGCGGGTACATTCATCGGTAAATTCGATTGACTGCTTGATCCAAGGAGGGCGAATCGCATTCATCTTTTTACGATTGAAAAGTCTTCTTCTGCTTTGATTAATGGTGCTCATCTTATTACTCATTTTAGAAGGTACTTAGGGAGGGCATTTGCAAGCTCACTGCGAGAGCGCTGCGCTTCTAGATACTAGATACTAGAACCTAGATACTAGGACCTAGGTCCTAAGACCTAAGACCTAAGATCTAGGGCCTTAGCCTTCGTTCTGATAACCATTGGGGTTACTTGACTGCCAATGCCAGCTGCTTTGTGCCATATCATCGATACTATGGGTCGCGTGCCAGTTAAGTTCTTTTTGCGCTTTTTCTGGATTTGCATAACATGCTGCAATATCTCCAGGTCTGCGCGCCACAAGTTGGTACTTAATGTGTGTGCCACTTGCTTTTTCGAAGGCTTTAACCATTTCAAGTACGCTGTAACCTTGTCCTGTTCCTAAGTTATAGGTAACAAGTCCTGACTGAGTATGCAGTTTATCTAAGGCTCTTAAGTGACCAATGGCTAAATCTACGACGTGAATATAATCTCTTACACCCGTACCATCAACGGTATCATAATCACTGCCAAATACACTTAGTTGTTCACGTTTTCCAACAGCAACCTGGCTAATAAACGGCATCAGATTGTTGGGAATGTCATTAGGATCTTCACCAATTAACCCACTCTCATGTGCGCCAACAGGGTTAAAGTATCGTAATCGAGCGATATTCCAACTGTTATCTGAGTGGTAAAGATCTGCAAGTATATGTTCCACCATTAATTTGGACTGGCCATAGGGATTCGTTGCCCCTGTAGCAAAGTCTTCGGTTATCGGCAGGCTAGCAGGATCGCCATAAACGGTGGCTGAAGAGCTAAACACTAAGTTTTTAACATTAAACTCAGCCATTACTTCACATAATACTATGGTGCCGGTGACATTATTTTCGTAGTAGCGCAGTGGTTGAGCTACTGATTCCCCCACGGCTTTTAAACCTGCGAAATGAATAACTGATTTAATCGTATGGTCAGTAAACAGTTTTTGCAGGAAGGCTCTATTCAGCACATCACCTTGATAAAATGTGACCGATTTTCCTGTGATTTGCTCGACTCTTTTTAGTGCTGTAACACTTGAGTTACTAAGATTATCTAAGATAACGACATCATTCCCATTGTTGAGTAGCTCAACAACCGTATGTGTGCCGATATAACCAGCGCCGCCGGTAACTAGAATCGTCATTTTTATAATCCTTTAATTTAGGCAGTTCGCTTTAAGAAAGAAAAACAACGCTGACAGCGTTATTAAGATCTTAATTAAAGCGTTTTGCTAAAGTGTTTTAACGCTTTACTAAAGTGATTTAATTAAAGCGTTTTAACAATCGCTTTTAAATATTCTGCAAACTCAGGGCCTATTTCCTTATGGCGCAAAGCATGCTCTACATTAGCCTGCATATAACCTAATTTATTACCACAGTCGTGACTTTTACCTTGCATGTAATAGGCATTAACGGTTTGATTTTCCATGAGCATGGCAATCGCATCGGTAAGTTGGATCTCATCGCCTGCACCTGCTGGCGTCTTAGCTAGGTAAGACCATATTTCAGGAGGTAAAACATAACGGCCTACAACCGCTAGATTAGACGGTGCATCATCAACATTTGGCTTTTCTACTAGCTGAGTTAACGGAAGTGACTGTCCAGGTTGTAGCTCGGCACCATTGATATCGGCAATACCATATTGGTTAACCAGTTCGTGAGGCACGCCTTCAACCATGATCTGACCGACTTCAGTCTCATCATATATGGCAACCATATCAGCTAGGTTATCTTGGCTTAAGTTGCTACTCACTTCATCAATGATAACGTCGGGTAAAAGTACGGCAAATGGAGAGTCACCGATGATACTTTTAGCGCATAAAATTGCATGACCTAAGCCTTTAGCTTGGGACTGACGCACACTGATAATCGTAACGTCAGCAGGGCAGATTGCTTGCACTTCGGCAAGTAATTGACGTTTTACGCGACGTTCGAGTTGGGTTTCTAACTCAAAGCTAGTATCGAAGTGATTTTCAACCGAGTTTTTACTGGCGTGGGTAACTAGGACGATTTCTTTAATTCCAGCGGCTATGGCCTCGCTGACAACATATTGGATCAGTGGCTTGTCCATAACTGGCAGCATCTCTTTCGGGATAGCTTTGGTGGCTGGAAGCATACGTGTTCCAAGGCCTGCTACAGGGATGACTGCTTTACGAATTTTATGTTGTTTCATTCTAATCCTATCTGTTCCTAATTGGGAATCGGCACACAAACTTACATTCTATACTGAAATGAGTAACCCTTGGGTAAGAATTATTGAAAGCAGGGCGTAAAATTTAGTTACTCTGTTGTCTTGCTGGATATTTTTCACTATTTCGGGCATTTAAACATGTGAATAGAGACAAAGCTTGCAGGTGTTGGCAGTGTTTCTAGCTTTAATTTTTAAGAATGATTTGTGGCTGTAACGCTGACTGTACGGCTAAGTGTGCGAATGATTCAGTAAGAGGGGATTGGTTTGTTTTTGCTGTAACAAGTTCATTACACAAAGCGACCTCTTTTCGCCGATAAATAAACTGTGATCAGGTTAACAAAACATCAACTTTAGTTAAGTATGAAGTAACGACTTATTCACCGACTTATTTTCTGACTGATTGATGAGTTAGACAAAATGCTTAGGCGGAAGACTGAGACTGAATAATTGGGGCGATGACTTAGGATGACGAGTTAGGAATATGAGCAAACAATCAAATTACGTAGCACACATGCCTGACGCTAATGGCTTTATTGATTACCCGCAAACCGATCATGATATTTGGGCTGAGCTGTACGCAAGGCAGCGAGTTAACCTTCCTGGCCGGGCTTGCCAAGAATATCTAGATGGTCTAGAAAAGTTAGGCTTGCCGACAGATAGGATCCCACAACTACCTGAGATTGATAGTGTATTGCAACAAGCTACAGGTTGGAAAACTGCTGCGGTTCCTGCATTAATTTCTTTTGGTCAGTTTTTTGAACTGCTTGCCAACAAGTCATTCCCGGTGGCGACTTTTATCAGAAGCCGAGAGGAGTTTGACTATTTGCAAGAGCCTGATGTCTTTCATGAGGTATTTGGCCATTGTCCATTGTTAACCAATCCATCATTTGCTCATTTTTCGCATCTGTACGGTCAACTAGGTTTGGCAGCAAGCAAAGAGGAACGTGTGTTTTTAGCGCGACTGTATTGGTTTACTGTTGAGTTTGGTGTGTTGCGATCGAAAAATAATGAGCTGAGTATTTATGGCGGTGGCATTATAAGCTCGCCAGGCGAAACCATGTTTGTAATGGGCTGTGAGCCGGAGATCAGAGTATTTGATTTAGTGGATGTGCTGCGTACGCCCTACAGGATTGATATTATGCAGCCTATTTATTATGCGATTGAAAGTATCTCTGATCTGGATGCCATAACTGAAATGGACATTATGGCAGCGGTAAAAAAAGCACAACAGTTGGGCTTATTTAAACCGACATACCCAGTAAAAGTGAGCTGAATTTACAGCGTGTCGTTAACTGTGTACGACACTCATGTTAGCAACAACTATTGAATTTAAAAAAATAATTGAATTTAGAAGAATCATTGAAGGAAAAAAAGATGACTGAATTAGCTCAAATGAAATGTGAAGCTTGCCAAGCTGATGCACCTAAGGTCTCCGATGAAGAGTTAGCGCAATTAATTAAGATGATCCCTGATTGGGGCGTTGAAGTGCGTGACAGCGTTATGCAGTTAGAACGCGTCTATAAATTTAAAAATTTTAAATTAGCGATGGAATTTACTAATAAACTGGCTGATCTCGCTGAAGCTGATTTTCATCACCCTGGAATATTAACTGAGTGGGGTAAAGTGACAGTCACTTGGTGGTCTCATTCAATAAAAGGCCTTCATAAAAATGACTTTATTATGGCTGCAAAAACAGACGTTCTTTACCAGTAAGCGATAGGTTTATGCTTTTACAGATATTATTGACAGCATTGTCTTATGTTTTACTGACTCGTTAATAGACGAACTCACTGCTTTGCGCCAGCGTGTTGGCTTGACTGACACGCTTTTATTTTCTTTATGTTACAAATCCGCTGTAAACAAGCCTTGCCACAAGCCAAATAAACTTCTAACGTATAGAGCGATTACCGATGTTGAGTTTTGCTTTTAAGTTTAGTTCTAACTAGGCAAACTTTATTTGTCGATTGTTTTATCCCAATAACGAGTATATAAAAAAGGGAATTGCAATAGTATGCGCTTGGAAGTTAGCTGTTTAGATCGTGTAGGTCTGGCCAAAGATATCTTATTGATTATGGAAGACTACGGGATCAATTTGTTTGCCATAGACGCAAGCAATCAAGGGTTTCTTTATTTGCAATTCGCTGAGGTAAGCTTTGATACCTTGAGTGAGTTGCTTCCGCTTATTCGAAAAGTCGAAGGCGTACATGATGTTAGAACGGTATCTTTTATGCCGTCAGAACAAGAACACTATGCGTTAAAGACCCTCCTAAAGACATTACCCGATTCCGTTTTTTCACTCGATGTAAAAGGACGGATCCGTATTGTTAACGAGTCCGCTTTACATACAGTCGGCATGGCCGAACATGAGGTTATTGATGAGTCAATAAATCATTGGGTGCATGGATTTAATTTTAGCCGCTGGTTGAGTGAGTCGACAGTATTAGCTCAGGCCACTCGCGTTAATATTGGCGAAAATGAGTATTTGGCCGAAATGCTACCCATTTATCTGCCAGATAGCGGTAGCGATACGCCGATCCTTGCGGGTGCAGTGGTCTCACTAAAATCTCCTGCACGACTGGGTAAACAGTTTAATGCACTGCAAAATCAATCTAGTGGTTTTGAAAACGTACTTGCCACCAGTGATAAAATGAAAGAAGTACTGGTACAGGCTCGCCGTATGGCGCAACTTGATGCGCCCTTATTGATTACGGGTGAAACGGGGACCGGCAAAGAGTTAATGTCTCGTGCTTGCCATGATGCGAGTATGCGTCGTGAACAACCTTTTATCGCCATTAATTGCGCCGCTATGCCAGACAGTGCTGCTGAAGAAGAGTTATTTGGCTTCGTTAGTAATGGTAATGTAATAAAGCGTGGCTTTATCGAGGAAGCGAAAGGCGGTACGATTTTTCTTGATGAAATTGCCGAAATGTCGAAGTCTGCTCAAGTAAAATTATTGCGATTCCTACAAGATGGTACCTTTAGACGCGTCGGTGGTGATGAAGAGATCCGCAGTGACGTAAGAATAATTTGTTCGACGCAAAAGAATTTGGCCGAGTTATGTCAAAACGGTGAATTTAGAGAAGATCTCTACTACCGTATTCACGTGTTGAGCTTTCATGTTCCTTCCTTACGCGAGCGTAAGGTCGACATCATTCCATTAACTGAAATGTTTTTAGAGCATTACAGTCAACAGTTATCTATTCCTATCCGTCGTATATCGGGTGAATGCCGTGAACATCTGTTAGGTTATGCATGGCCGGGGAACATACGCCAGCTTAAAAACGCTATATTTAGGGCAGTCTCAATGTGGGATGGTAACGCAGAGCTTTCCGTCGAGCAGCTAAAACTCCCTTCTTATGCAGAGGGATTTGGTTATTTCGACCATGAATTCGAGGGCTGTTTAGAGCAAGCAATGAAGCAGTTTGAAGCAAGCTTATTGCGTAGGCTTTATCCAGCTTATCCAAGTACGCGTCAGTTGGCTAAAAAACTGGGCGTTTCACACACGGCCATTGCTAATAAACTTCGCGAATATAAGATCGGTAAACAAAAAACAGTGTAACAATAGCTTGCCGCGAGTAGCTGCTTAGGTAAGCCACTTTAGACTCAATATTATGCTTACAGCCTATTTTTTAGAGGTTGTAAGCATAAGTTTACAATATTGCCGCTCTACTCAGTAAATGTGATTTGTCTCACGCTATTCCACTCTTCCCTTACTTAATGTATTTCTATGGCTAAAGGTCGAATCAGCCCAAATAGAGCACTGTCATTGTCATCGAAAACTAATAAGATGAGAGTTAGGCATAAACAATTAGGAGTTAAGCATGAAGTTAGCAAGTTATAACAATGGTCGCCGTGACGGTCAATTGATGTTAGTCAGCAAAGATCTGACTAAAGCGGTTGCTGTGCCTGCTATTGCCCATACTATGCAGCAATTAATGGATGCTTGGGGCCTGCTTTATCCACAGTTGGTAGAGCTTTATGACGCGTTAAACAATGGCTTGATGGATAACGCAGTAGATTTCGATGAAGCGAAATGTTTATCGCCGTTACCAAGAGCCTACCAATGGGTCGATGGTAGTGCATACGTAAATCATGTTGAATTAGTCCGTAAAGCCCGCGGTGCTGAAATGCCTGAAACATTCTGGACCGACCCTCTCGTCTATCAAGGGGGCTCAGATTGCTTTATTGCGCCAAAGGCTGATATTGCGTTAGGGAGCGAAGAGTGGGGCATCGATTTTGAGTCCGAAATCGCAGTGATCACAGACGACGTGCCTATGGGCGTCAGTATAGAAAATGCCACTCAACATATTAAGTTACTCATGTTGGTCAACGATGTATCGTTACGAAACCTTATCCCTGGTGAACTTGCCAAAGGTTTCGGATTTTTCCAAGCTAAGCCTTCGAGCAGCTTCTCTCCTGTAGCTGTAACGCCTGACGAGCTAAATGATAAGTGGCAAGACGCTAAAGTTCATCTTCCGTTAATCACTCACCTTAACAATGAGTTATTTGGGCGCCCTAATGCTGGGGTTGATATGACATTCAACTTTAGCCAGTTGGTGTCCCATGTTGCTAAAACGCGTCCATTGGGAGCGGGGGCTATTATTGGTTCAGGTACCATTTCTAACTACGATCGCAGCGCCGGTTCAAGCTGCTTAGCTGAAACACGAATGCTTGAAACTATTGCAGAGGGTAAGCCGTCAACCCCATTTATGGGTTTTGGTGACCGCGTACGTATCGAGATGCTTGATGACGACAATAACAGTATCTTTGGATCGATTGATCAGCAAGTGGTCGAATATAAAGCCTAGTGTGTTTAAGGTGGGTATATTGATTAAAGGCTAATTCTCTGGAGTTAGCCTTTTTGCTAAATACCAGGTCTCATTTTCAAAAGGATTTTTACATGGGTAATACAATGATGACGCTTTATGGTTATTGGCGCTCTAGCGCAGCATATCGTGTACGTATCGCTTTGAACCTAAAGTTACTTAAAGCCGAGCAACATTCAGTGCATTTAGTTAAAGATGGCGGAGAGCAACATCAACAGTTCTATGCATCTATTAATGCGCAGGAGCTAGTGCCAAGCTTAGTGATCAAAGGCGAGGAGGGGGAGCAAGTCTTAACTCAGTCATTGGCGATTATTGAGTATTTGGACGAGGTGTACCCTCAGAAAGCGCTCTTGCCAACAAAGCCATTTGATAAGGCAATCGTGCGTGCGATGGCATTGAGTGTTGCTTGCGAAATTCATCCGCTTAATAACCTCAAAGTGTTGCAATATCTTACAGGTGAGCTAGGTATGAGCGATGAGCAAAAAGCTGCATGGTATCAGCACTGGATAGCACAGGGCTTTGGTGCAATAGAGAAACAGCTCCAAAAACACAGTGGGCTTTGTTGCTTTGGAGATAGCCCAACCTTAGCAGACATATGCTTGGTGCCTCAGGTGTACAATGCAAAGCGTTTTAAGGTCGATATGAGTCTGTATCCCAATATTGAGCGTGTTAATGCTCACTGTTTAACGCTACAGGCTTTTATTGATGCAACACCAGAGAATCAAGTTGACGCGCTCTAGCGATGTTTCAAAAGAAACTCAACAAATGCTCTGTCAGCTTGGCTGATAGGGCGTTGTTTTTTCCAGGCAATATGCAGATCAAGGAAAACGGGTGGATCAAAGGGTTTTGCGCAAATTTTATCGTGTTTTTCTATGACCATCTCTAATACGCTGGTAATACCATATTCTTGTGCAACAACTTGTTTAATCAAGTTAATGAGATTAGTTTCAAAGGCAATATTTGCTGTAACACCTAGTCGTTCTGCTTGTTTTAGCATCCATTCTCGATGAAAGTAACCCTGCTTAAAGAGTACTAGCTCATGTTTAAAAAACGCTTTTAAAGGGATGGATTTAGCATTTGCTAATGGGTGTTGCTGACCTACAGCGACGACCATCTGTTCTCGCAATAATAAGTGGCTGTCAAATTCGTCGGTAAGGTCATTGGCTGTAATAATGGCAATATCGACATCTTCCTTTTGTAGCATTCTCAGAGTATCACGAGTGCCACCTTCAAATAGTGATAGCTTTAGCTCTGAGTATTGATGGCGAAATGCCATTAAACGCCTTGGCAAATAAAATGAACCTAGCATACCGGGTACTGCTAATCTGACTTCACCTTTAGTGAGGTTGGCCATGGACTTTATATGTGCCTCTGCTTGCGCCATGTTCTTGATGATTAACTTAGCATGTTGATGCAAGGCGTCACCTTCTGCTGTTAACGACAGCGATCTACTACTCTTATTTATCCCTCTATCAATTAGCGTCACTCCCAGCTCTTGTTCAAGTCGTTTGATACTTTGGCTTAAGGCTGGTTGCGCCATATTGAGTTGTTCGGCAGCTTTAGTAAAACTGCCGGCATTAATTAATGCATCTAGGTATTTTAATTGTCTAATATCCATAGTTTTTATTCGGTTTTCATTCAGTTTTGCATTGTAAAAGTAAGCTCCATATAAAGCTTACTTCAATTTATCATCTACTTGATAAGGTAGAATTTGATATAACATAAATCAATAACTATCGCACTTTTAAGTTGTTATTCTTATGGGGTGGCCGCTGATATGCTACAGCCTAATTAATTGCTTTGAGTTAGTCGTCAATGAGCACAAGGGTAGAAGATGGACACGTGGCTGATGAGATCCGCTTAATTGCAGGCTTATCAGTTGCTTCAATGGTGATTTTTATCAACTTATATTTGGTACAAGGAATGCTACCGCTTATTGCGGACTCATTTTCGGTATCAAAAGGCCATGCTACGTTATTGTTATCAGTCACCAGTTTTACTATGGCATTCTCTCTTTTGCTTTTTGCGGTACTGTCTGATCGCATTGGCCGCAAAAAGCCCATTTTAGTGAGTCTTTACCTATTGGTTTTGTTAGACCTTAGCGCCTATTTTATTGATAGCTTTAACCAACTCGTTTTGTTAAGAATGTTTCAGGGCGCCTTATTAGCCTCAGTACCCGCCATGGCAATGGCCTATTTTAAAGATGAGTTAGGCAGTAATGCTTTGCTAAAGGCCGGTGCCATCTATATAGCCGCTAATAGTGTCGGCGGTATCGTGGGGCGTTTGCTCGGAGGAGGTATGGCTCAATACCTCGATTGGCAGCAAGCGATGGCTTTATTAACCGCAGTTTCTCTAATAGGGACACTTGCTGTGACCTATCTGTTACCTGGAAGTCATTTTGTTAAGCCTGAGTTAGAGTTAGGGAGGTGGCCAATAAAAAGCTCTGATTTTAAAGGGTTTTGTCATCACTTAGCGGATAGGAAATTACGCTTGGTTTACCTTATTGGTGGACTTGCTTTTATGGTTATGGTTAATCAGTTTAGTTATATCCAACTCCATCTGATGGACAGTCCTTTTAGCTTAGGGCGTTTTGAAGTTACGTTGATTTTTCTTTGTTATCTCAGTGGCACTTATGCATCATATCGCTCAGCGAACTGGATTGGGCAGCTTGGACTTAAGCGGGTATTAATTATCTCTGTGTTGGCGTTGTTTCTCGGTACTTTGCTGACCTTACTCGATAGTTTAACGGCTATATATATTGGTTTTTTGATCTCAGCATTTGGTTTTTTCCTTATTCACAGTAGTTGTAATGCCTGGGTGGCTTATAGAGCAAAGCTGCATAGGGCTAAAGCAACGGCATTGTACCTTTGTTGCTACTATTTAGGCGCTGCTATAGGTGGGCCTTATTTATTGCCATTTTGGCAGCATTGGGGCTGGAGAGGGGTTGTAGTGGGGTCTGTCATTGGGCTTGGTATATTAGCTATTGTGGTGCTAAAACTTATCCAACCTACGTCAGCATCAGACTCTTTGGCGATGGGCGCGTGAAGTGGTGAGAATTGCTAATAGTAGTAACCCTCTGCAGAAGAAGCTATTTGTTGGGTGCTATCTGATGCATAACATAATCACTAGGAAGAAGTTCGAGCTGTCCATTTTCATCGAAATACCAACCTGTGATAAAGCCTTTTTGGCGCATTTTGACTAGATTTTGCATAACGGATTTAGCTTCAACTAAAGCAGTGTCTTGATCGTATTGGTAAGTGAGCTTTAAATAAGCGGCAATGCTGGCGAGCGAAGCGGATTGACTGACGTCTGCCATAAGATTTGTCCTGCGATACATTATCCTAAAAGGATAGTAGAGAACGTTCTTTAGTGACAAAGATAGTTAGCAATTTATTGAGATATGATTTGGTACTGCGAAGAGATTCTTTACAGAAAGAATGGTGGTCGATACTGGGCTCGAACCAGTGACCCCCTCCTTGTAAGGGAGGTGCTCTCCCAGCTGAGCTAATCGACCTGGGATTTCATAATGTTTTAATTCTTTACGAAAAGAATGGTGGTCGATACTGGGCTCGAACCAGTGACCCCCTCCTTGTAAGGGAGGTGCTCTCCCAGCTGAGCTAATCGACCTGGGATTTCATAATGTTTTAATTCTTTACGAAAAGAATGGTGGTCGATACTGGGCTCGAACCAGTGACCCCCTCCTTGTAAGGGAGGTGCTCTCCCAGCTGAGCTA
>NZ_JBRIMD010000050.1:0-13442 GCF_052977325.1 Shewanella sp. 0m-6 | reverse complement strand
CTTCGCGTTCGTAAGCTCACAGCTATCGCTGTACTCACCCACAAACATTACGATAAGCCCTGCTAGTAATAGCAGGGATTTTTCGTATCTGTTATTTAAAGAAAATTTCAGTGATATGCGTAAGCACTTTGCTAAAGGAGCGGTTACTCTCAACCATCCATGGGTTTCGTGACATTTTTGCATCCATGCACTTCGTAGCTCAGTTGGACTAAGATTGTTCCAGACAATCTCTAGAATTCACTTCATCCATGGAGTTCTTAGGGCATTTCATTAGAGTTAGTCGGGCCTGTCACGCTGGGGGCGCGGGTTCATCTCTTGATAAGATCAAGACCTCCCCAGCTTCGCATTCATAAGCTCATCGCTACGAGACATTCACCCACAAACATAAAGATGAAAGCCTATGCACTGCTTATTGAAAAGAATGCAGAAGCTTTTTCGTTTAGCGTCAATAATTCTTTTAAAATAGATAGTCCGCCCCAGTTTAGCTAAAACTAGGCGCTCGTGAGCATGTGGCTATCACTGTACTTACCCTCAAGCATAAAGATAAAAGCTTCATATTTCGATGAGGCTTTTTCCGTTTAGGCGCTACGATAAGCTACAGCAGTTGTTTATTTTATTAACCTTAACACTTAGACGTTATTGCTCAGTTTATTATTGATTTTCGATGCGCTTTTTAAACGCTTTACGTGTTGCTTCATCGGCCTGGCTATACCAAAAATCAAGCATTTGACCGACATTTATCTGATTATTAGGCTGAGCGGCTGTAGCTGTAGCTGTAGCTGTAGCTGTAGCGGTTGTAGGACTAGATGTCTGCGCTGCAACTATCGCTGGGGTTACGGCTTGCACTGTTGCCTCTGGGGGGGCTTGTAGCTTAAGAGAGGCGCTTTGCTGAGTCAGATTGTACGCTGCCATCTCTGTTTTATAGTCACGACCTAGTTGTAAGCCGTCTTTAATTAACTTTCCTTGCTCGAAATTAATCACTTGTTTATTAGCATCTTCCAATGAGATTTGTGGTGATTGGTTGAACTTATCAGCAGCACTATTAGAGCGAATTCTTGGTAAGGTTAACGAAAGCTCAGCATTCGTTTCATCGAACTTAATGATGATCACGTCAGATTGAAACTGAGTTTGGGAACCTTGCTGTTGATAGCGTCCCTGATAGCGAAACGCAATCTGATTCGTGCCATTGTCTAGTTTAAGTGTTTCATGGCCACTAGTTTCTATACCATTGACGAGGACGAGTTCTGAATTAGATGGCATAGACAAGGTCACATCAGCCAATGCTGACGAACTTAACAATAAAACAGAACTACAAGCTGCGGCATAATAACGATTCATCTGGGATCCTAATATGGTGTAATGTCTTCTTTATAGCAGAATGATGTTAAAGTTGCATAGTAAGATGATTTTATTACTGACTTACGTCGTAATGCTTGGATATTAGTAACAGTTTATCTTGTTATATGCGGGTATAATTGCCCTAAACACCGCAAAGGGGAAGCAAGTGCTCACTAAAATTTTAATCACCTTACTTATCATTGCTGGCGCGATGGTTTATATCCGTAAACCGAGAGAAAAAGGTGTCCGAGCGAGTACAAAAGAGTTAGGCAAGAACATGAAACTTCGGCTCGGTGCTTATGTACTCGTCAGCTTATCTCTCACTGCGTCAGCTGCCTATTGGTATTGGGATTGGAGTGATGGTAATAAAGTTGTCAGTGTAACGATAGTGTCACCTATGAGTGAGGAAACCGTAGTTTATCAAGTTAGAAAGAAGGATATTGCTAGCAATGAGTTAACAACTGTTAACGGAATTCGCATTAGATTGTCCAATCAGGAAAGAATTATCGTTGCTAATACGGTAAATAAGTAATATTTGTGCACTTTATTATGCTTTGCCCTTTGTAATATGACGTTATAGGTTAGAATAGCCCAAATTTTTTGTTCAGAATATTTGCTATAAGCGTTTAAAGGAGGAGCTATGATTACAGCCTATGCCTATGAGGATCGTAAACTTACGATTATTGAATTGAGCATCAAGGATAGTATCCCTCCCAGTATTATTTGGCTGGACCTATATAAACCCGATGAACATGAAAGAGAATGGTTAAGCCATTTTTCTGTTGAAGATGTGCCGGATGAAGAGGATATCAATGAGATTGAGGCTTCTGCGCGTTTTTATCAGAATAATGATGGATTACACATCAACTCTTTGTTTCCACAGCGTGCAGGGCAAGATGTTAAAGGCGTAAACGTCTCTTTTAACTTACGCAAAAACTTTTTACTGACAATCCGTGACGAAGATGTGGGACTTATCCGCTTGCTGCGTAACTACCTGAGACTGGGTAAAATCGACGCAACTACACCTGAAACTCTCTTGCTAGAGCTATTTAATCTTAAAGTCGATTATCTTTCAGACCTGATTGAGGACGTATATACCGTACTTGAAAACGTCAGTGAAGAGGTGTTTAAGAATGAAGAGCTTGATGATGTGTTTAAGCTGATCACCCGCCAAGAAGATTCAAACGGCAAAATTCGATTAAGTTTGCTCGATACCCAACGTTCGTTAAGGTTTATGCAGAAGCATTATCGTGGCCAATTGACCGATGATGAGTTAAAAGATCTGCGTGAGATGCTGTCAGATATTGAGTCTTTGATGCCTCATAGTCAGTTTATTTTCGACAAGCTGAACTTCTTACTCGATGCCGCTATGGGTTTTAGTGGTTTGCAGCAAAACAAGATCATTAAGATCTTTTCTGTTGCCGCCGTGGTATTTTTACCGCCAACAGTGATAGCAAGCTCCTACGGCATGAACTTTGTAAATATGCCTGAGCTTGACTGGAAATTGGGCTACCCAATGGCGATTGCAATGATGTTTGGTAGTGCTGCGGGAACCTATTTTTTCTTTAAACGAAAAGGTTGGCTATAGTTTACTCTGCAATAGCTAGCAACCACGCTATTGAAGAAAGAAAGAAAGAAAGAAAGAAAGCTCGCAATCGCGAGCTTTTTTGTGCCGATGTCACCTACCCATGGCATGTTGTTTACGGTCGCGATTAACCTTTCTAGTCTTTTTTACCCTTTTTAGTCTTTTGCTGAAAGGGGACCACATCCGCTTTATTTTGAAAGAACAGTTCAGGTTGAGAATACACCTGATTTAATAGCGCAAGTTTTTTAAACATCAGCTCGCTAACGACTTGGCAACGTTGATAAGGACTGTTGCAGAGCGCTAAGCGTTTGTCTAAGTTATCAAGCAAACAGGTGAGATTGGCTTGGTTCGCTTTACTGCTTTGGGCGATGGTTTCTTTGCAAAGGTGTTTTTGTAGTGCATCTAGTTTTTTTGGGGCATTTTCTGCAAGCCATAATAATCGGTCAAAACTTGGAAGTTTAGTCATAATAACTTCCTCCAGCGTGATAACTCATTCTATAAAACTAGTCAGTTAGCGCTAATTGGGCAAGAAACCTGCAATATGCTGGCTATTTTAAGCGCGTGATTATACCAGTCAATAAAGTCATTAATCCCCATTTTTGTTAGATATATATCTTGTGCGGGGCGGTTTTACGTCGAGTTACAACGAAAGAGAATTATTTTTCAGTGTATTACGCAAAGATATCGCCCTAGCTTGCAGGAATGTTAATTCCTACTGAAAGGGCTGATATTTATTGGACTAATATTACTTTTCTGCACCAAAGAAGTAGCTGATCTTCTCCCTAGGGTTTAGGTACTTAATCACTTTTTCCGGAAGCGCTGCAACAGGTAAGCATCGGACGATGCTTAAGCCCTCATTGGCCAGGTCGACAATAGGTGCTTGCTCTTTGGGTACGGTGGGATCATATACCAACACCCGTGGTAACAGTAGTTGGCTTAAGTTGACCGACATCACCATGGCAAACTGACCCGAGGCTAGCTCAACAATACTGCCAGGCGGATAAATACCGAGCATCTTGACTAAGCGACTAATCACTTGCTGATTCAGCTGGGACTGATAGTTTTTATACAGATAACCGAGGGCTGAATAAGGCGTCTTGGCTTTTTTACTGCGGTCAGAGTGACATAAATTATCGTAGGTATTTATGGCACAAACCAACTGACTTAGCTTATCTAAATCTGTTTCTTTTTTACCTTTAGGTACACCCGAACCGTCTAAAAACTCGTGATGGTTTAAGATGATAGGCAATGCTTCTTTAGGAAAGTTATCTGCGGCAATTAATAACTCAGCGCCCATTGCTGGGTGTTGATTAAAATATATCTGTTCTGCATGAGTAAAAGGCGTGGCCTTTCGCAGCAGTTGAGTCGGAACCCTGAGTTTGCCTATATCATGAAATAGTGCGCCCATTCCGACGAGCTCAATGTCTTTTCGGCTCCAAGCTAACTCTTTGGCAATGAGCATGGACAGTACGGCCACATTCAGCGAGTGATAATAGATCCCTTCATCACTTTTGGCGTCAGACATCAAATGAAGTACTAGCTTATCGTCAGTGAGTAATTGATTAACAACACCATGAATGAGCTCTTTAGCTTCATTGACCGCATCAAGCGGGCGATTACGCAGTTTACCGATGAGGCTTCTCATCATGGCAACGTTGCGGGTGAAGTGTTTTTCAGTCTTCTGTAAATGGCGTCTTAACGATTGCTGGGCTTCGATGCTTTTGGCTTTTTGTTGATTTAGCTCGCCAGATAAGCGCTCAAGGTTATTGTCAAGAATGCTTGTCGCTTGTTTAGCTTCAATGCAGGAAAGCGGTTGGGTGTCGCTACGCTCCGGGCGAAGGTAAACAAACTCTATACCAAGATTTTTAATCAATTCAATCTGAGCTTGTTGTTTTATTTTGAAGCTATTGAATATGAAAGGGTGATCTTTCCACGCAATCGGTAACTGAACAAAGTTACCGATCTGCAACTGTGCTACTGCGACTTTACAACTATTCGTCATGGGTATTTTATCGAACGTATCCTAATTTGCTATTTTAACTCAAGTTATATAATTTACAATTACTTAACTGATAAATTTACACATATTGCTAAACAGAGAAACTTAAAATGGACTTCATTGAAATATACCCAAATGCGATCCCTGATGACTTTTGCGATGAGTTGATAAGCAAGTTTGATACGCACTCAGGAGTAAGGGCTGGCCGAACTGGTGGTGGAGTTGATGAATCAAAAAAACGCAGTTTCGATCTTATGCTCGACTCCCATGAAGACTTAGCGCCGCTGAAGAATAAACTGCTCGGTTATACGCTATCTTATGCAACCCAATACTTTGACAAGTATGCGATGGCGCTAATGGGCGCCGTCGCCGTGAATGTTGCCGACGAACAAGGTCAGTCTGTCACGTTAACCCCAGAGAACTATGAGCGCTATGGCAAGAGTCGTGCGGAGGCCATCATTAAGTATTTGTACCGCAGTGGCAGTATCAATATTCAAAAGTATCTACAAGCTAAAGGTGGTTACCCCCACTGGCATTCAGAGCAGTTCCCCCAAGTAAGTCATAACGAAGCCTTACACCGTGTGGTTCTGTATATGTTTTATTTGAATGATGTTGAGGAGGGCGGAGAGACAGAGTTTTATTATCAGAATAAGCTGATTAAACCCAAGAAAGGCACTATGGTCATCGCCCCTGCAGGCTTTACTCATTCTCATCGGGGAAACATTCCCAAGAGTCACGATAAGTATATCGCGACCTCTTGGATCATGTTTAATCGCGCCGAACAACTCTATAGCGCTGGCTGATATCTAGATAGGGATCGAGATCCTAAAACAGGCGCCTTCGAGCTTGGATGTTTCGATACTTAGGCGTCCGCCATAGCTAATGACAATCTCATTACACACCGCAAGGCCTATGCCTTGACCGGGCTTTTGAGTATCGGCGCGCACACCTCGCTCAATAATATTCTGACGGATACTCTCTTCAACACCCGGACCATCATCTTCAACCACTAATTCAAACTCACCAGCATCGTTATAGTACGACGACACTTTTACTGTTGAAATACATAGCTTAAAGGCATTTTCCATTAAGTTACCGCAAAGTTCCATTAAGTCGCCTTTATCACCTGGGAACACATGTTCAATAGGAATAGCGGCTTCAAATTGAACCTGTTTGTCGCGGTACACTTTAAATAGCATCTGCGCCAATTGGTTAACCAAGGGGGCAATTTGGGTCTGCTCTTGTTTAAGGCCTTTACGGCCTAACATGGCACGCTTCAATTGATATTTAACCAATTGATCCATTTGGCTGACTTGTTCCATAATCTTCTCGCTGCAAGCCTCTTTATCAAGAGTACGATCATCGGTAATCGCATGTACTGCAGCTAACCGTGTCTTAAGGCTGTGAGCTAAGTCGTTCATTGCATTTTGGTATCGCTGTTGCTGGGCGCTCGATTGCACTAACAGTTGGTTTAGCGCTTGGGTCACTCCCTCTAGCTCTACTGGGTAGCCATCTGACAACGATTTAGCTTTACCATTGTTGATCGAGTTCAACTCATTTCTAAGCCTGACTAAAGGTCGCATTCCCCAATAGGCAGCACTGATCAAAAGCACTAATGCAAGCGCGAGTACGAAGGCTAAGCGAACATAGGTTAGGCGACTAAACTTACTGTATTCCTTTTCAATTTTCTCAGCATCTTTTAATACCAATAGATTGTATTTGTTACTGGCAATATCGAGTGATAATAAGTAGACAAAGTAACCTTTATTATCGGCTAAGGATAAGTAATAGGGCGGAGAGGTGTCTCTTATTTCGTTAAAGCGCTCGCAGGTATCAAATAGGCCACGATCGACCGCTAATGATGAAGTCCATACTTGATTGAAGGTACTATCACAGCTGGCGATAATATATCGTTGAGTTGCGCTATTTTCTTCGAGCCATTCGTCGCTGTTGTCAGGAATAAGGTCATGTTCCCTCAGTTCTGCGGCGACATTAGGGATCTCTGCAATAAGCTGCGCGGTCTCTTCGTTGTAACTATTTTGCGCGTGGAGGATATTAACCATCCACGCTAAGCCAAAGCCTACTAGCGCAATAATTGATAACGATGTGAGAAACATCCGCGTGAGCAGACGTTTCTTAGGTTTGAATCCTAACTGCATGGTAGGTTGAATTTATAGCCCTGACCACGAATGGTAACAATGGGATTTTCGAGGCCATCTTTAGTGAGCTTTTTACGAAGACGGCTAACCATCACTTCGATTGTGTTTGGATCACCTTCTTTGTCACCGTAAATCACATCGAGTAAACGCTGCTTAGCGACGACTTCATGACAGTGGCGCATCAGATACTCAAGAATAAGGTATTCAAACGCGGTCACTTCCATAGGCTGACTGTTAAGGCTGACTTGCTTTGCTGCCAGGTCGATTTCTAGTGGTCCGCTAGTTATCTGTGGTTTGACAAAGCCTGCGCTGCGGCGAACCAGGGCATCGAGGCGTGCCACTAACTCTTCTTTTTGAAACGGTTTCACCAAGTAGTCATCGGCGCCAGCATTTAAGCCTTCAACCTTGTCTTGCCAATTCACACGAGCAGTAAGAATGAGAACGGGGGCTTTAAGGCCATTATCGCGAAGACTTTGAATTAGGCTGATCCCGTCTTGATCGGGTAAGCCTAGGTCGATAATAGCCACATCGATAGGATAATTTGTTGCTTGGTAAAATCCCTCTTTGGCTGTTAATGCTACTTGCACTTGATTACCTAACTCACTCAGTTGCACTTTGAGGTGGTGAGACAAGATAGGGTCATCTTCAACAACTAATATTCGCATAGTCACAATATCCTTGAATTCAATACTGATTAGTTTACGCAGAATTATGCTTACTGCCAACTAGGTGTTTCTTAGTAGAACAAGCTTACGCTTTATATACTTAACCAAGGCTGAACTTAGTGATGCACCTGGTTTGGATGTTGTTTATTTGAACTAAAGAATGATATTTGCCTATAAAATACAAAAAATACCGAATTAGACGTTATTTTGTGTCGTTTTTTCTGGGTTTGTTGCTGCTTTTTCGTTAAGGTTACGTGAAAAATTACCCGCAAAAGGATTAAAATATGTCGCTTGTAAGGCGATTTACAGTGCTAGTGCTACTGTTATTAACGCCAAGTGTGATGGCGACTACGTTTACGTTTACAGCTATTCCAGATGAAGATGAACGTCAATTACGGACTCGCTTTGATAAAATAGCCACATACCTTGAAGAAAAGCTCGGTGTTGAAGTTAAATATATCCCAGTAAAGTCTTATTCTGCAGCGGTAACGGCTTTTCGTAACAATCAAGTGCAACTGGCTTGGTTTGGCGGACTGTCTGGTGTACAAGCTAGGCGTTTAGTGCCGGGTTCTGAGGCAATTGCTCAAGGCTACGAAGATCAGTTTTTTAAGAGCTACTTTATTGCCCATGCATCAACAGAAATTGTACCTAGCGACAACTTTCCAAACTTAAACGGTTACACCTTCACCTTTGGTTCAAAAAACTCGACCTCTGGCCGCTTAATGCCGCAATTTTTTATCGAGCGAAACTTAGGTAAAAACAGTAAAGATGTGTTCAAGCGCATAGGTTACTCAGGTGATCACAGCCGCACAATTACTCAGGTTCAAGCGGGTGTCTATCAAGTTGGAGCTGTTAATTACAAGGTATGGGAAACCGCATTAGCCAACGGCAAAGTGGATCTTAATAAAGTGAATGTGATTTGGGAAAGTCCAGCTTACCCTGATTATCAGTGGACGATTCGCGGTGACGTTGATAAAGAGTTTGGCCCAGGCTTTGCTGCAAAAGTGGAGTCGGCGCTCATTGGCATGACCGATCCTCATCTGTTAAAAAGCTTTCCTCGCCAGTCATTTGTCCCGGCTGAGAATCAAGATTATGAGCCGATAGAAGATGTGGCTAAAGCAATAGGGCTGATAGACTAACCTCATGTTAGCGCTAAAAGATGTCGTTATTCAGTTTGGCGATAAAGTGGTTGTAGATCTTGAGAGCTTAGTCATCAGCAAAGGTGAAAAAATTGCCATTATTGGTCGTTCCGGTAGTGGCAAGTCGACCTTGATAAATCATATTTATGAACGATTACGGTCAAGCTCGGCGCTATGTTCACAGCGACAAGGTTTAGTTGAGAATTTAAGTGTGTTTCATAATATTTTTATGGGGGCACTTAATCGCCATCGCTGGTATTACAATCTATTGAACCTTGCTTATCCATTGCACCAGCCGTTAAAAGAGGTTAACCAAATTGCCACCGAACTGGAACTGGACTGCTCACTAACGAGTCCAGTTTCAACCTTGTCGGGTGGGCAAAGGCAGCGTGTGGCACTGGCGCGCGCCTTATATCAACATCAAACATTATTTATTGGTGATGAGCCTTTTTCTGCGCTCGATCCTGTTATGGGGCAACGCTTGTTAAGCCATGTTTTAGCCTGCCACAGTACGGTGGTAATGGTTTTGCACGACATGGATATGGCCTTGACCCATTTTGACCGTGTTATCGGTTTAAAAGAGGGCAGAAAAGTACTCGATGTGTCTGCAAGTTCTCTGGATGTCGATACGCTAGAAAATTTTTATCAAGATAAGTTAGCTACAGACTCTGCTGCGCATGCTTTATTTAACCGTCATTCAGCTAACAGTTCAGGTAACAGTTCAGCTTGTACAAGCGCTTCGCTACAAAGCGACGCTAAACATCTTTAGTTTGCGCTCCCACAATCGCTCGAGGTTTAGTCTGTTTACCTTTGTTGGTTACTGGCAAAAAGTGACCTTGCTGCTATGGCTGATAACCTTTATCTGTTTTTATGCCGCGGATACCGAAATTATTGCCCTAGATCCGTGGGCAGAACTGTTATTGATTGCTAAAGGTATTGCCGCGCCGGATTTCTTTGCCACTGAATACCTACTCGATGCGTTATGGCAGACCGTGAGTTTTGCACTGCTAGGCATATTCTTAGCGCTGGTGTGGGGCGCGCCCGTATCCCTTATCTACCACAAGCCTTATATTGCCGCCATGTGTGCGTTTGTTCGCTCTATTCATGAGATTTTCTGGGCACTGCTGTTTTTACAGATTTTTGGTTTATCACCATTGACCGGTATTCTTGCTATAGCATTGCCATACGGGGCAACCTTTGCCCGGGTCTTTAGTGATATTTTGCAGCAAGCTCCCACCACAACCTTGCAAACTTTCCCCAATCAGACTGACCGAATTAGCCGATACTTTTATGGTCGAGTTGCACATGTTTTAGTGCCTATTCGAGCCTATGTACGTTATCGGTTTGAGTGTGCATTGAGAAGTAGCGCAGTGTTAGGTTTTGTCGGTATGCCGACCTTAGGTTTTTATCTTGAATCAGCATTTCGCCAAGGTCATTATCATCAAGGCGCTGCTTTACTAATGCTATTTATTGCCTTGATAGGCACTATTCCATATTGGGGGCGTATAAAATTACTGCCGATTTATTTTATAGTCGCAATATGGGCATTGCCAACCATACCTCATGTTGATGGTGGGCTTATTTGGCGTTTTCTAAGCCAAGATATTTTGCCGCCCATGTTTCAAGACTCTTCGCTGCAAAGTCATGCATATCAAAGTGGCGCGATTTCAGGCATGGCGTTACTGAGCCAATTTGTTGATTGGTTAAGCAGGTTACTCAGTGAGCAAGCATTACCCGGTGTGATAGCAACGCTATTACTCGCTTTAGCTGCACTGGGCATGAGCCACCTGTTTGCGCTAATAGGGAGCGCGGTGAGTGACAAACGCTTAAGTGGACGCTTTATCGCTAATATTAACCGGCTGGGATTATTGGTACTGCGTTCTGTACCAGAATATATATTTGCCTTCGTGTTTATGCTTTTGCTAGGGCCGTCAATGTTGCCAGCTATACTCGCTTTGGCAATTCATAACGGTGCACTTATTGCGTACTTAACCATTCGGCACGCGGACGATGTCACGGTATCGGCCCATTTTAATGGCAGACTCGATGGTTACGGCTATGAAGTGCTGCCTGCAATATACCCCAACATGATGGCGTTATTGTTTTATCGTTTTGAGGTGATATTAAGAGAAACCGCCATTTTAGGCATGTTAGGCATCGCCACATTGGGGTTTTATATCGACAGTAATTTTGAAGAGATCCGCTATAACGGCGCATTAGTGCTGATGTGTGTAACAGCTTTGGTCAATATAGTGGTTGATATCTTGAGTCGGCGTATTTTGTACAATAAAAACAAAACGCAGCTAGGGTGTGCTCATTAACAATAAAGCGTTGTAGGAGCTAGCTGCGTTTTTGATAGACGATAGATCTGTTAACTAAAGATGTTACGTTGCTTGCGTTTTTCGATGATGCCATTACCACACCAAGCCGCTAAAAGCGTAAAGGCAATAACACCCGCCATAATAGCACTCAGGCGATACCAAGGCGCGTCAGCCAATATTCGGGTTTGAATGTATTCAAAGCTACTAACTCCCCACACTAAAAATGCCGATACGACTAAACCCACTTGCAGTAATCGAGTCGCCCAATGGGTTTTAATAAACAGCAATAATGGACTTAGGGCAAAAGCAATACACGCCTCATTTTGGCCAAAGCGTAAAAAGTGTGCGCCGATAAGAAGATAAGCTAAACAGATAAGAAGGATCCGCCACCACATGAGACTCTACCTTTGAAATGATACTTGTGGTGTAGAGCTTACGTGAAAGTATAAGCGGTATTCTATAGGCGGCTTCACAATAATGACATTTAACCAGATTAGAAACACTGAAGCCAAGCATCAGACAGAAGCATCAGATAATACACATCGCATCAGAGCTGTACCTTATTCATACTGAGCCATCTACCACTACAACTTATCGCGGATACTTGCGAAAAACTTTGAGTTTACCAACTCACTTTTGGACAGAATGTATGGTACGCCCCGTTATTGCAAACAGTTTCAGTGCTAGTTGAGCAATCTACAATTATGACGGAACCTCTAGGAACAATCTTTGTTGACGCTCCCGGAACAGCCAATCCGTAAGCTTTAAAAGTTGTTAATAGCGATCGCCATTGTATTAGCGATAGACCGTCTGTTTTAAACTTCGGTGAGAACGGATTATTCTCATCAACAAGGTCAATTACATTACCGTTTTTATCAATAACTTTAACAAACTTAAGATGTATAACGTTATCCATATCTTCAAACGAAAGAACGGCATAAGCCTTACCATCATCAAATTCAAAAACGATTGGTCTAGCATTAATCTTTATATAAGAATTAGCGGCTACTGTGGTCATTGATTCTAAATATAAACCTGTTTTCTCAACAATAGTTTGCTTAACTGGAAGGCTGTTAAAGTAGTTACTAACTGCAGTTTCGTTATATGAGGCACCAATAAGCTCATATGCGCTATCTAAAACCTCTTTAGGTGTATCAATTGCAAATAACGATATTGATGAAAGGTGATTTTGTAGGTCTGCAAAATAGTTAAATGTATTCAATTCTGCGTTAGTTAGACTAACTTCGTTAGCAGTTAAGGTATGTTCAAGCCAACAATCGTAAATCCCCCCCCCTTCGCCATCAGGTTCTCTACCATTAGGGTCGCATACAGTTTCATTGTTTTTGTAAACGCTATATTTTTTTACGGTATAATTTTCAATGTTCATCACATGGATGTAAACAGTTTGTTTGGGTATAGCGTTATCTTTTGCAAACTGAGTGAATTGTGCATCAGTAACGCATG
This sequence comes from Shewanella sp. 0m-6, assembly GCF_052977325.1. Lineage (NCBI taxonomy): Bacteria > Pseudomonadati > Pseudomonadota > Gammaproteobacteria > Alteromonadales > Shewanellaceae > Shewanella > Shewanella sp. 0m-6. Next base: position 772 of record NZ_JBRIMD010000050.1, on the reverse strand, counting down.
AATTACATTCAACATGATAGCTATCAATAGCTACAGCTGATGTGGTTAGCGAGCCAAATAAAAGCGCCGATGTTATAATTTTCTTTAACATTTCATAATCCTTAATGATTTTTATTATTCCCGATACGAATTAACGTTTCCCCCAGATAGAGTGCAACACTTAAGTTGTACCTTTTTGTAATACAACATTGTACATATGTATCGCTCATCGCCACACCTAACAAATGTTTCTCGAGCATTTTTTTAGGTATGGTAAAGTGTTTGTAGATACAATATCTTTCATCGGCGAACTTCACTTTTATATTGAAAAGCAACTGAGCGGTAAGGTATTAATACGTTACATTGCAAAAGAGTTACCTCGTAGTAATGGCATAGCCTTAAGAGAAGCCAAACAAAAACAATTTAGGTGTATGCTACTAACCAGTACTATCAGTGAAAATGATTTTGGGGCATTTCCAAGTTGTAAGCCGAACAATTAAAGCCCAAATGTAAGTACCAATTATCCGGTGTAGATGCGGTTGAGGCCGTCGAAAACAGGGACGTTTTCGTTGAGCTCACAAGGACGTGCTCGCAGCGAGCCTCAGCAGTATCTGCACATTCCCCCGCTGGAGGCGATTGATAACTACGAAGCAACAAGTTCAAAAACTCTACTTGATAACACCAACCCAAAAATAAATGTAATCAATCTTCATTTGAAGGCTAACTCACTTTGGGGCGTGCGACGTGAGGTCGTATGAAGCGCTGTTCACCGCTTTTGAGTGAACCATCTGTA
>NZ_JBRIMD010000049.1:0-13650 GCF_052977325.1 Shewanella sp. 0m-6 | reverse complement strand
CTGTCATCGGTTGGATCGTACTCGATAGAGTTAACGTGGATCCAATTGCGACCGGTTGCCACACCGTGAATATCGCCATAAGGCGCATTGGCTAAGTCTTCTTCAGTGGTTTGGTGACCCGCATCTTTAATATTGATATTAAGACACACCGCGCCCGCATCGAGTGACAACAGCGCCGCGTCTCGCATTGGATCTAAAATCGTATTGAGGTCCCAATAATCGACCAGCTTGCCCGTGTTATCCACTTCTACGATTTGATCGCGAATAGTATTGACTAAGCGGCCGTCGCTAGTGCGATAATCTTTCGCGGCAGCACGGATAAACACGTTACCGTTCGCGCCTTCAATCCCCTCATGGGAGGCATCAATAAAATTACCCGGCAGATTATGCTCTGAAATCATCCGCCCCATAATCGACATTTTCTTCCAGCCCAGGCCCTGCACCCACACCATATTGCCATCTTTAGTGACGTTCATCCCCATGGCGTAACCTGCGTTATCGTAGGTTTTCGCATCATGAGTAGTATAAGGGTTCATATACCAACGGATATCACCTGCGGTATCTATGATAAAGAAGCCAGGTTTGCCATCCCACGAAAAGGCCCCGGGCGCCTCAACATTGTTATGCATCAGCGGCGAGGATTTACCGTCTGGATTACTCCAATTAACAAAGTACAATCGGTCCTTAAAGTCAGCGTCCACATGCTCAACTTCAACAATTGGCGCTTTAGCCCACTGACTTTCTGAAAAGCCCATATCAATATCCGGCGTCAGCATCTGATACTCATGAGATTTACGCTCACCATTCTCCAACCACTTAACGGTAAAGCGATTCATAAATGCAGGGTAAAGACCAAAAATCGGCACACCGCCTTCATCCATCACGCGCATATCATCGACTTGATAAGTTAAACTCACACCATCTTCATCGTTAGCATGAACCGTCACCTCTACGGCTGAAATAGCGTGACCCGCCAATGTCACCAAGGCGGTGAGAGGCGCATTTTCATAAGGATTATGAATGATATAACCAAGAGGAGCCCCTTCAACAGGAATGGGCTTCATGCCATCAATTGAAGCAAAAGCCTGTGTGCTACAAAGACTAAGAGACAAGGCTAACGCCGACAGAAGTAAAGAGGGTTTAGACATTTAAAGATCATACTCAGCGAATCGGAAACTGAGGCGGATTATAATCAGCAAATACAATAAAAAATGTCAGCTAATTAACACTATAGCGAGTATATTTCGACTTTGATGGCAGGATCACGGTTTCAAAATTAGTAAATAAATAGAGAAACTTTCAATCGATTAAGCTGTCAGTCGTAGCTTATAGAAATCACGCTTTAGTTATCATGATTATTCATTGAAATATTGTGCTTTTTTCCATACCACATTGCGGCAGGCACCTCGATTGCCAGGTACAGTATCAAGGTGAACCAAAACCAATTTGTATCAAACATTAACAAGCTAAATTCATGGCCTGAACCCCAATATTTGAGTCCTACCAGCAGTAGCACAAATGCTGAAACCCCAATGTCACACCAAAACAATCGATTGATATGACTTCCCGCCACTTTGGGGTAGATAGACAGATAACTCATCGCGATAACGATGGCAATAAGCGCGATAATCGATAACTCAGGCATTGCTATGCATAGACTCCGAAATCATAAAGTTAGGCGGTAAATTTGTCTGCCGCCATGATCTGTTGAGCACAAAAGTCTACCTCCTTTTCGATTCAGTGCATATCACCACTTGCCCTCACATCGTTTATATCGCTAGCACTAAACTTAAGATAGCGTCAATAATCTTTAAGTACTGGTTTAGGCCTAAAAATAAAAACGCAGCCAAAAGGCTGCGTTTTTTGTTAAATCAAAGCTAAAGGCTAATCACCAAAGTCATCTAGTAAGATGTTCTCTGGCTCTACACCAAGGCTTTCAAGCATCGCGATAACGGAAGAGTTCATGATCGGAGGTCCACACATGTAGAACTCACAATCTTCAGGTGCTTTATGATCGCGTAGATAGTTTTCAAACAATACGTTATGAATAAAGCCTGTGTAACCGGTCCAGTTATCTTCTGGTAGTGGATCAGACAGTGCCACATGCCAAACAAAGTTGTCATTTTCAGCAGCCAGCGTATCAAAGTCTTCTTGATAGAATACTTCACGTGTTGAACGTGCGCCGTACCAGAAACTCATCTTACGCTTGGTTTTTACACCCTTAAGCTGATTAAAGATATGTGAACGCATTGGCGCCATACCCGCACCACCACCAATAAACACCATTTCAGCGTCAGTTTCTTTCACAAAGAACTCACCAAATGGGCCAGAGATAGTGACTTTGTCACCCGCTTTTAGGTTAAAAATGTACGAAGACATTTTACCTGGCGGTACATTGTCACTTGGCGGCGTCGCAATACGCACGTTCAGCATAATACGACCTTTCTCATCTGGATAATTGGCCATCGAGTAGGCACGCAGTACATCCTCATCAACTTTTGAAACCAGTTTGAATAGGTCGTACTTTTCCCAGTCATCACGGTACTCAGCAGGGATATCAAAATCCGCATACTTAACTTCGTGAGCAGGCGCTTCAATCTGAATATAACCACCCGCTTTAAACAGTACGTCTTCGCCTTCAGGCAGTTTAAGCAATAACTCTTTAATAAAGGTCGCTTGGTTATTGTTAGAAATAACCTCACACTGCCACTTTTTAACGCCGAAGATCTCTTCTTCAACTTCAAGCTCCATATCGGTTTTCACCGATACCTGACAAGCCAGACGGCAGCCTTCTTTCGCTTCTTTCTTATTAATGTGGTCACGCTCAGTTGCTAAAATTTCTCCGCCACCAGACTTAACGGTAACGCGACACTGACCACATGTACCACCGCCACCACAAGCTGACGGGATAAAAATATTTTTACTGGCTAATGCACCTAAAAGCTTGTCACCCGCCTGGGTCGAAATGCTTTTAGTTGGATCATCGTTAATACGAATGTTGACGTCACCAGTGGAGACCAGTTTGCTCTTGGCGAATAAAATCACCATAACCAATATACTCACCACAAAGGTGAACATACCGATACCAATTGCCATTTCCATCGAATCTACCTTTTGTTTAATTCGTTTTCATTAAGGGGAATAACGCGTTTAACGCCCTTAAATAGAAATACCGGAGAAAGCCATAAAGCCTAACGCCATCAAGCCTGTTGTAATAAAGACAATACCAATGCCCTGTAAACCTTCTGGGATCGCATGGAATTTCATACGCTCTCGTAGACCTGCCAACATCACAATCGCCATCGCCCAACCAAAACCTGAGCCCATCGCAAATACGGCAGACTCCGCTAGGTTGTAATCACGGTTTGCCATAAAGATAACGCCAGCAAAAATGGCACAGTTCACGGTCAATAACGGTAGGAAAATACCTAACGAGTCATAAAGCGCAGGAATGTATTTATCTAAAAACATCTCCAGGATCTGCACCAATGCGGCAATCACACCAATAAAGGTGATCAGCTGTAAGTAGCTTAAATCCAGTGCTGGATAGCCAGCCCAAGCGAGGGCACCTGGAGCAAGCACGTTAGCGTAGATGATCTGGTTAAGCGGTACAGCCAAGGTCATCACTACAATAACCGCGATACCTAGGCCAAAAGAGGTCGAAACCTTTTTTGATACTGCCAAGAAGGTACACATACCCATGAAGAACGATAGCGCCATGTTGTCGATAAACGCGGCTTGAATAAACAGATTAATATAATGTTCCATATTGACCTCTTAACCTCGCTTACGTTGAATGACGTTAATTGACCAGATCATCAGGCCAATAAGGAAGAATGCACTTGGAGGTAACTTGAACATTTCGTTAGCAAGATACCAACCACCATTCTCAACGGTTTTTAAGATCTCATGGCCAAACAAGGTGCCACTACCTAACAGTTCACGTACAAAGGCAACGCCAAGCAAGATCACGCCATAACCCATGGCATTACCCACGGCATCGACAACCGCCAAATGCGGTGGATTTTTCATGGCAAACGCTTCAGCACGGCCCATGATGATACAGTTAGTGATAATCAAACCAACAAATACTGATAGCTGACGCGATAGCTCATAAGCCACGTCTTGCAGCACCATATCAACCACAATGACCAATGAGGCAATCACGGTCATTTGCGCAATGATACGCACGCTATTTGGAATAAGTGAACGTATGCTTGAAATAATCAAGTTTGAGAACACTAGTACGAAGGTTACAGCGAGCGTCATCACCAATGCGGTTTGCATTGAGTTACTGACCGCTAGCGCTGAACAAACACCCAAGACCTGCATCGCAACCGGGTTATTACTGAAAATAGGCCCCGTTAAAATGTCACGAGTCGAAATAGATTGAGTACTCATCCTTTTATACCTCCGACGCTTTTAGTTTTTGGAAGAAGGTTTCGAAACCTTCGCTACCAAACCAGAACTGTACCGCTCGCTGTAGTCCGCGGCCTGTCATCGTTGCACCACTGACTGCATCGACACCGTGAACGTCGCCGTCCTTAGCTCCACCTTTAACAACTTTAAAAGCCACGTTGCCTTTCTCGTCAAAGATCTGCTTATTATGCCACTTAGAAGTCCACTCAGGATCATTGAGGAAGTCACCAATACCCGGTGTTTCGCCATGCTCATAAACCACGATATTTTCAATGGTATTTAGATCAGGTTTTAGCGCCACATAACCGTAAATCATCGACCATAAGCCTTTACCGTAAATCGGTACGACTATGCTGCTTAGCTTGCCATTAGTGTCAAACACTTTAAATACACGAACTTGGTCAGCCCGGGTTTTAATCTTAGCCGTGTCTTTCTTTGGCTTACTTGAGGTTTCGGGGTTGATTGACGCCATACGCTCGTCAAAGTCCATTACATTTGACTCGCTATCGATTACTCCCGTATCGAGCGATACCAATAAAGGCTTAACGTCTTTATCAAATAGCGCTTTCACGTCGGTATCGCTACTGATATCAACATCTGCAGCAATCAATACGTTTCGCATCAGCTCAGTGCGCTTCTTAACTAACTTGCGCTCTTTTAGCAGTTCTGATGTTCCGGTGATCATAAATGAACACAGTAAACAGAGGGTCACGGTGAAAATCATGGTGCCCACAAAAGAATCTTTCTTAAATGCCATTACGCTTTATTCTCCGTATTGACTTTACGAGTCGCACTCTTTGGCATCCGATAGATGATGTACTCAAATATCGCTTCCCAAATATTGGCAATTAACATCATAGGCATCGCCGCAGCAGGTGACGCGCCTTGTTGCATCGTATTTCGTTTAAAGACCATGACGCTTGAGCCTCCGCTTGATGTTTGCTTTAGCCACCAAGTAATCGAAAATCGGTGCCCAAAGGTTGGCAAATAAGATGGCTAGCATAATGCCCTCAGGCATTTTTGGATTCACCACACGAATAAGCACAGTCATAAAGCCGATAAGCAGACCGTAAGCCACTTTACCTTTACGGGTATAAGAGGTCGTTACAGGATCAGTGGCCATAAACATCATACCCAGTGCAAAACCACCGGTAACCAAGTGCCATGTCCACGGCATTGCAAATAGCTCGTTTTTGCTTGAGCCAATCAAGTTGAACATCGTGGCGGTTAAGATCATGCCAAACAGTACGCCGGCAACAATACGCCAATCAGCTAAACGCGTCAGGATAAGGAAACCACCACCAATCAATAATGCTAGCGTGCTCGTTTCACCAATTGCGCCAACGGTAAAGCCAAAGAAGGCATTCCACCAGTTCGGATCGCTAAAGGCATTAAACCATGAGTAATCGGCGAAGCTTATTTTGCCTGCAGCCGTTTGCATTAAGGTCGTTGCGCCAGAGAAACCGTCAACCGCAACCAGTTGGCTCACCGCCGTAACTTGTGATGGGTAGGCAAAGTAGATAAAGGCTAGGCCCGCAAGTGCAGGGTTTAAGAAGTTGTAGCCCATGCCACCAAATACTTCTTTGGCCATGATCACGCCAAAAGTAATACCCATCGCCACTAACCAAAGCGGCGTTGATACAGGTAAAATCAGGGTGAACAATAATGCGGTAACAAAGAAGCCTTCATGCAGCTCTTGACCACGTACTTTGGCAAACACCATCTCCCAAAATAGGCTCACAGCTAATGCTGTTAAATAGATAGGAGCATAAAAACTCAAACCATAAGCGAATAAGCCAGCAATACCAGTTTGTTCACTCAAGCCACCAAAGACAAAGTTAAAAATCGCTAGCTGCCAAACATCAGCAGTCGCTAGACCCGACGCCACCGCAATTTGCGCTTGCAAACCTATGTTGTACATACCAAACAAAATGGCAGGTAGTAAACATAAGCCAACAATCGTCATGGTACGTTTTACATCAATGGCATCACGAATATGCACCTTGCCCTGAGTACTGCGACCGTGAGCAATCAGTAAAGAGCTTAAGTAACCCTTAACCGAGTTACCCGGTGCGTAGTAATCTTCTTGGATATCAGGCTTTTTATCTTGTTGACTCATTACCCTTCCCTCTCAATAATCTCTAAACAAGCACGAAGCTCTTTACCAAAGTCGTACTTGCCAGGGCAAACAAATGTACATAATGCTAAATCTTCTTCATCGAGCTCTAATGCACCCAGCGCCTGCGCCTCATCGGTATCGCGCACGACCAGATCTCTGACCAATAATGTCGGTAAGATATCCAGTGGCATCACGCGGTCTAACTGGCCAAATGCCATCATGGCGCGAGCAGATCCACCTGTGTGAGTGGTAAAGTCAAACAGCTGTTTTGCATCTTTTAAACGCGAGGTGACCGCGCGGGTAATTGAAAACTTTTTAGAGCCGCCACGTACCCAAGGCATAACCTGACGCTTACCATCTTCTTGCAGTACACTGATTTGGTTATGGAAACGACCAAGGAAGTCATGCGGCCCTTTTGCAGTGTGGCCCGACAATACTGAGCCAGATACGACTCGAGACAAACCGTTTTTAAGTTCGCCAGCAATGACTTCAGACAGCTGTCCACCCGCTTGCATACGAATAAGGCGTGGATTAATCACATCAGGGCCAGCCAGCGCCACAATACGATCTGTATAAATTTCACCGGTTAGGAATAACTTACCGTAGACAATAACGTCTTGATAACCAAGGTGCCATACAGGACGGTCAAGGCTTGCAGGTAAGACGAAATGAATATGGGTGCCTACAATGCCTGCTGGATGAACGCCGGCAAAATAATGGTTGCTGACCTTTGGTAGATCATGACCAGGCAATGCTTCACCTTGCTCTTGGCATAGGTGTACCTTGCCGTCAGTCAGATGACTTAATACCTGCAGACCCGCAGCGAAGGCTTCTGTTTGTTCAGCGATAACCAGTCTAGGCTCAGCGGCCAATGGATTGCTATCCATTGCGCTTACAAAAATGCCAGCAGGACGGCTATCTAATTGAGGAACTTTTGAAAACGGGCGGGTACGTAATGCTGTCCACAAGCCACTTTCTACTAGCTTAGCTTGAACCTCTTCACGGCTAAGCGAGTTAAGATCGGTACATGGAGCGAACGTTTTAGCTTCGCTACCATCGCATTCAATAACGATTGATTGAAAAAGTCGACGTTCGCCGCGGTTAATCGCAACGACTTTACCGCTGGCGGGTGCGGTATAAATGACGCCAGTGGTTTTTTTATCTTCAAAAAGGGCTTGGCCTTTTTGAACACTGTCCCCCACTTCAACCAACATCGTTGGTTTCAAGCCTATGTATTCTTCACCAAGCAAAGCGACATGCGATGATGGCTTACCATCATGGATCACTTGCTTAGGCTCACCGGCTATCGGGACATCTAAGCCCTTTTTGACTGTTATAACTTGGTTTGAGTAACCTGCCATCACTAAAATCAACCGTTAAAATTTTGGATGCACAATAGTAAATCTTTGTTAACTAATATTCCGCGCTAGAGCTCACACTTTGCGGCCAAACTTGTAAGTTACCAACAAAAAATAGCGCAAAGAAGGCGCTTTTCGTGACACAGGTTCAAAAACATTTTTAGAAATAAGTGTTTATGTTGTTTTAATACGTAAAAAAACAAAATAGCTCACAAATCTAGCAACAACATGGATACAACCAACAATAAAAATAAATTCAATTTAAAAACAACAACTTGAAAGAAAACTTGGGTGCGAAATATTAAAATGAAAAAGACTAGTATCGATCGCTAACCGACCAAAAATTAGTAACATTACACAATAAAAAACACACTGCGACAAAAGTGCTCAAAATACTGGCGCACCTCAATATATTCTCATCAAATCCGTACTCCCCCAGATTCACTGACAATCATCAGCATATAACCCCTTGCGATGACATATGTGACATAGTGCAAAGGCAAAAAATTGCGCTATAAATGATCTAATTAAGCACCAATTTGGCATTGCTACACTAAACTTAATAGTAAAGCTTAATATGGACAGTCAACTTGAGTTTAAACAAACTGGCCGATTTATTTTTACTGCTACTAATTGCAGCTCTACTGCAGTTATCGCTATTTTACGGTCTCTGCTACGCAAGCCCCATACAAGACTCAACCACATCCCTTATCACTCCTACTACAGCAGAAGCCGCAGAAAGCGCAAACCTAACACCTCAAGTATTAGTTTTGCGCTTCGAAGGCCCGATAGGGCCAGCAACAAGTGAGTACTTAACTCATGGAATTAAGCTTGCCAACTCTGGCGGTAGCCCGCCTCTGACGTCCGATCGCAAAGCTGATTTAGTTGTCATTGTCATGGATACCCCAGGTGGCCTTGTTTCTAGCCTAAGAGATATTAATCAAAGTATTTTAAACTCCAAAGTACCTGTAGCATGTTTGGTCGCGCCGCCAGGTGCAAGGGCGGCAAGTGCTGGTACCTATATGCTTTATGCCTGCCACGTCGCCGCAATGGCAGAGGCCACAACTTTAGGTGCGGCGACACCAGTCAGTATTGGACCGGGATCGACTCCGGCACCTAGCCCCAATAAAGATTCAGGCTCTGATCCCAACTCTAGCTCAGGCTCAGACGCTAAGTCCGGCGAGGAAACGAACAACAGCACACCAAGCCCTAGCGCCATGGAAAAGAAAGTCCTCAATGATTCAATAGCCTATATCCGCGCATTGGCGCAGCTTCGAGGCCGAAATCAAGAGTGGGCCGAGCTCGCCGTAAAAGAAGCCGCGACGCTCACTGCCAACGAAGCCCTAGACATGAATGTCATCAACATCATCAGTCCTGACGCCCAGACTTTGGTTGCACAGCTCGATGGCTGGCAAGTTGAGATAGACAATCAACAGCTCACGTTAGCGTTAGATAATGCCGAACTACACGAGCAGCGCCCTGATTGGCGTAATCAAATCATCGCCACTATCACCAACCCCAACGTCGCTTATATTCTGATGCTAATTGGTATTTACGGTATTTTGCTGGAGTTTTACAGCCCAGGGATTGGAATTGCCGGGATCACAGGTGCCATTAGTCTACTGATTGCCATGTATGCCTTTCAAATGTTGCCCATTAGCTACGCCGGATTAGGCCTGTTATTACTCGGGTTAGCCCTTATCACCATAGAGTCATTTGCCCCAAGCTTTGGCTTGTTTGGCATTGGTGGCATCATCGCCTTTGCGGTTGGCTCACTCTTCCTAATCGATACCGAGGCCGATCACTACGCCCTTTCCTTGCCACTCATTGCGGCGGTTTCGGTAACGGTCACTTTACTCTCGCTGTTGGTGTTAGGCACACTTTGGCGCAACAGAAAATCCCCCATCGTCAGTGGTGATGGCCAAATTGTTGGCCAAACTGCGCTAGTGGTTAATGACTTTACGCCAAGTATATTCAACATAAACGCACCTGATGCAAGCGCGGTTGGCAATGGTCAGCTTGAATATAAAGGCTTTGTTCAGCTGCAAGGTGAAGTCTGGGCAGCAAGTTCACACGCTAATCTTAAAAAAGCACAACAGGTTACTGTCATCGTGCGTCACGATCTTTCGCTGGAGGTCGAACTGCCTCCAATCTCTAATTAACAAGTCATAGTTAACAAGTACTAATCAACAAGTGCTAAATAGCTAAGGAGTTGAATATGGGCCCTATCTTCGCTAATGGCAGTGTCTTTTTAGGCGTATTAATATTCCTTTTTGTCGCCATACTCGTCAGCATGTTTAAAATTTTAAGGGAGTATGAGCGCGGCGTGATCTTCCTATTAGGTCGTTTTTATCAAGTAAAAGGGCCAGGGTTAATCATAGTGATCCCTATCATTCAACAAATGGTGAGGGTCGACTTACGTACTGTTGTAATGGATGTTCCCACTCAGGATGTCATCAGTCGCGATAATGTCTCAGTGCAAGTCAATGCGGTGATCTATTTTAGGGTGATCGATGCTCAAAAAGCGATTATCAACGTTGAGGATTTTTTGCAGGCCACGTCGCAACTGGCACAAACCACCCTACGTTCGGTGTTAGGCCAACATGAACTCGATGAGATGCTGGCAAATAGAGATATGCTCAATACGGATATTCAATCCATACTCGATAACCGAACCGACGGCTGGGGGATCAAAGTATCAAATGTCGAAATTAAGCATGTCGATCTTAATGAAACAATGATCCGAGCAATCGCCAAGCAAGCGGAAGCTGAGCGTACTCGTCGAGCCAAGGTGATCCACGCCTCGGGTGAGATGGAAGCCTCGGCAAAATTGGTTGAAGCCGCAGAAAAATTATCAACACAACCTAATGCGATTCTTTTGCGTTACTTACAGACGCTCACCGAAATTGCCAGTGAAAAAAACTCGACTATCCTGTTCCCGCTGCCGATGGATCTGCTCAACGGCGTGCTCGATAAAAAAGACAATAAAGGTAATAAAAACCAAAAAGACTAAAACTGATCCTAAACGTTAAATCGTCAACACATTCCAGAACAAGACAACACAAAACAAAAAGCCCTTATCAACTGATAAGGGCTTTATTTTATGCGTTTTTCAATGAGCGACTAATACCGTCACTATTGCAATTCATCATTTACGACTAGCTGTTAACCGTCGCTTGCACTGGCTCTGATTGTGTTTCAACTTCAGGGTTGTACTTATCAATAACCACCGCACATACCGCATCACCAGTAATGTTTAGCGTAGTTCTTATCATGTCAAATATACGGTCTAAAGCAAACAATAGTGGTAGACCTTCAATTGGAATACCTGCTGCAACTAATACCGCTATCACTAAGAATGATGGACCCGGTACACCAGCCTGACCAATTGCGCCCAATGTCGATGTAAAGATAATCGCTACATATGCAGCAAGACCTAATTCGACATTAAACATCTGAGCAAAAAATACCGCCACTAGACCGTAGTAAATTGCGTTACCACTCATGTTAATCGTCGCGCCCAAAGGCAGTACAAATGCCGCCGTAGACTTAGATACGCCAAGCTCTTTCTCACACACTTCGATGTTAACTGGCAACGCGGCCATCGATGAAGCAGTAGACATCGCCAAGGCTTGCGGCTTCTTCATGGCCGATAGGAACTTGCCAACAGGAACATTAGAGAAGAACTTCACCATTAACGGGAAGAAGATAAAGCCATAAATTAAGATAGCGGCGACATAAACTAGGAATAGGTTCAACACAACAGTCAGTGACTGGAAGCCAAAAGTACCCACTGAGTCAGCCATTAAACCAAATACACCAATTGGGGCAATCAACATCACGATGTTAATCATCCAAATAAAGGCTTCAACGATAGTATTAAGTGCAGAAGTAATCGGCTTAGCCGCTTCTTGATTGACTTTAGTCAGTGCGATACCAAAGAAAATACAGAACACCAAAATTTGCAGAATATTACCGCCAGTAAGTGCCTCGAATACGTTAGTTGGGATCATACCGATAATGGTATCAGCCACACCCGGTAATGCCCCCTGCTCAGCCGTTACCGCTGCCAGACCCGCACTGTGCTGCGAAAAATCCATACCAACACCCGGCTGGAAAAACTCGCCCATAACAAGTGCCAAGCTCACCGCCAAGGCTGATGTTGCCATGAAGAAACTAATCGTGCCAATACCGACTTTACCCGCCGACGGACCCGCACCTAAACTTGCTGCGCCTGCAATAATCGAAACCGCGACTAAAGGGATCACCAACATTTTAATTAAATGGATGAAAAATGTTCCTAGCGGAGCGAAGATAGAAGCATCTTCTCCCATCATCATACCCACGATCGCACCTAGGACCATGGCTACAACCACTTGGAATCCAATGTTTTTATAAAACTTTTTCTTTTTGTTCAACACCCTAGCTCCATCAAAGACTTGTTTTTATTAAGTAGCATTCAGTACTACTTTGATTCTTTGCAGCACGATAGCACCCAGAATGGGGAATTAATGTGATTCACTAACGAGTTATCATTGATTACGCCAATTAATAAGAAATACTCGACTTACGTTAAACAATCCTCAATTAAAGTGGCAATAAAAAATAGAAACCTCAATAATTGAAAACGAGTGTAAATAAAAATAACATCACCAACACCATAAAGTAACCTTTACACAAATAAACAACTTCCCTGTAGCAGGCATGAATCATTTGTCAGGTAAGCGCCTTCAGCCTTAGACGATTAACCGCTCATAAAAACAGCTTAAGATGCCAGTTTAATAGGGTGGTGTTTTCTAGGCTAACAGGTTCAATTCTGTCTATTATTAATAGTAAGTAGTCAATCAACTGACATCCCATTTTTAAAGGGATATTTAGCCGATTAAAGCAGGCTTTTTACGCCTGATTGTTATCGAGATGGTCTCCGAAATGGCCACCGAGATTATCACCGAGGTTTACTATGCGTACTCATCAGATTTTATGCCCAACAGACTTTTCAGAAACAGCATCTCATGCCCTAGGCTACGCCGTTGAGATGGCAAACTTATATCACGTTAATATCCGCTTACTACACGTGATGAGTAAACCCTATGGCGAGCACAATTACGGCATAGTAGTTGAGAGCAATAAAGATCTTGAGACACAGCTTAACGCCTATTCCAATGAAAAACTCAGTGAACTTGTTTCTCAAGTCGCACCTGAACTAGAGCCAAGCCTTGAGGTTAAAACAGCGATAAGGAGTGGCGATACCTTTGCGCAAATTCTCGAAGACAGTATAGAGAACGATGTTGGCATGATAGTCATCGCCAGCCATGGCCATACGGGTTTATCGCACATGCTCAACCCTAACGTATCAGAGGAGTTGGCCAATAAGGCTACATGTCCGGTACTTATCGTTAAGTAATTTAAAAGAAGGTGCTAGGTTAAAGGCTAAAGGCCCTAGACTATAGGTTATAGGTTATAGGTTATAGGTCATCGGTCCTAGGAAAAGCCAAGACGGCCCAACAAAAGATGAGTGCTCCGCTCACAGAAAAATGGGCTACCCCCGAAGCCTTTTTCTAAAAGTAAATGGCCATTGTAGGTCGGTATTTATGCCGTCAATTGTCGTTCATTCAGATACAACGTCGATGGGCTAAAGCCCAACCTACATAAGCCTTACCGAGAAGCCATACCGAACAGCCTTATCTAGAAGCCTAGCGCTCTAACCTCTCCACTAGCCGGACGTAGTCCGTTCTAGAAGAAAATAGCCATTGT
>NZ_JBRIMD010000048.1:0-13926 GCF_052977325.1 Shewanella sp. 0m-6 | reverse complement strand
AAAAACACTCGGATTTTGCCATCTTATAAAGATCGGTCAACCGATCAATAAACTGCTAAATGATCGGCATTACTGCAGATGCAGGCTTTTTTGTGGGTGACGTTTAGCCGCCATTTACCTACAATCAACTTATAATAAAGCTATATTTATAAATGGAATTTTGATAATGCAACTCAACGATCTCAGACTTTTTGTACGGGTAGCCGATTGCGGTAGCCTCACCGCGGCGGCTGTTGAGTTAGATATTTCTTCTGCGGTGGCGAGCGCGGGGCTCAAACGATTAGAAAAGGAGTTGGGTACAGCCTTATTTATTCGTAGTACTCGAAGCTTAAGGTTAACCGATTCGGGTGAGCGCTATCTTATTCATTGTCGGCGTGCGCTAGCCGACTTAGAGGTGGGTCAACGAGCGATAGAAAGTACTCAGGCGAGTATCTCTGGTGTTGTGAGTCTGTCGGTGCCTTCTGATGTTGGTCGTAATGTTTTGCTTCCTTGGCTTGATGCCTTTCTACTTGAGTACCCAGAGCTAAAGTTGCGTCTACATATCGGTGATAACTTGTCGGATTTTTATCATGACAAGATTGATGTGGCGCTGCGTTCAGGTAAACCTAAAGACTCAGCGCTGGTGGCCTTTAAAATTTGTAATTCACGCCGGGTACTTTGCGCCTCGCCGGATTACATTAAGCGCTTTGGTGAGGTGAGCTCCTTGGAGCAGTTACCACAGCATAATTGCTTATTTTTTATGTTGGATGAGCGTACCCATGACCAATGGGTTTTTAATCGAAATGGCCAGCAACATAAAGTGAGAGTGAGCGCTAACCGTACCTGTAATGATGCTGATATCGCTCGTCGCTGGGCCGTTGCAGGCCAAGGGCTAGTATTTAAGTCTTGGTTAGATCTGACTGATGATATCGAATCGGGGCGTTTAGTGCCTTTGCTTAATGATTATCAAGGGGAAGAGGCCGATTTATATCTTGTGTGCCCTGGGCGGGAGCATGTGACGCCAGTGATTTTGTTGCTGAGGGATATGCTTAGAGACCGCAGTAAGGAGCGCCTAGCACGTGTGAAGCATTATATGGAGTAGTGCGTTTGGGGTAACATAAGTTTTGGATAAAAAGTGTTAAGTCGCAAAAATTTTTGGGGAAACAACAGATACAAAAAAACCGCACGAATGCGGTTTTTTAGTTTATACCGACCTAGGTTGGTATATTAAAAGCGAATTAGCTCTTAGCGCGTTTCATTGCAGTGAAGAACTCATCGTTAGTCTTGGTCATTGCCAATTTATCGATAAGGAATTCCATGCCTGTCACTTCATCCATTGGATTAAGGATCTTACGTAGGATCCACATCTTCTGTAGTTCATCCGGAGTCGTTAGTTTCTCTTCACGACGAGTGCCTGAGCGGTTGAAGTCAATGGCAGGGAAGACGCGCTTCTCTGCTGCTTTACGAGAAAGGTGTAACTCTTGGTTACCTGTACCTTTAAACTCTTCGTAAATCACTTCATCCATCTTAGAGCCGGTATCAACAAGCGCGGTAGCGATAATAGTTAAGCTGCCGCCGTGTTCGATGTTACGAGCTGCACCAAAGAAGCGCTTAGGACGGTGTAGAGCATTGGCATCAACACCACCAGTAAGTACCTTACCAGATGAAGGGATTACCGTGTTGTAAGCACGTGCTAGACGTGTGATCGAGTCAAGTAAGATAACAACGTCTTTCTTGTGCTCAACTAAGCGTTTTGCTTTTTCAATTACCATTTCGGCAACTTGCACGTGACGGCTTGCTGGCTCATCGAAGGTAGAAGCAATCACTTCACCTTTAACCATGCGTTGCATCTCGGTTACTTCTTCAGGACGTTCGTCGATAAGCAGTACCATCAACACCACTTCTGGGTTGTTGTTAGTGATGCTTTGCGCCATGTTCTGGAGTAATAGAGTTTTACCCGCTTTTGGCGGTGCAACGATAAGACCACGCTGACCTTTACCAATTGGTGAACATAAATCCAGAATACGTGAAGTAATATCTTCTGTTGAACCGTTACCACGCTCCATGCGCATACGTTCTTCTGCATGCAAAGGTGTTAAGTTTTCAAAAAGGATTTTGTTGCGAGAGTTTTCAGGCTTGTCGAAGTTAACTTCGGTCACTTTTAGAAGGGCGAAATAACGCTCACCTTCTTTTGGTGGACGAATTTTACCAAAAATCGAGTCACCAGTACGCATGTTAAAGCGTCGAATTTGGCTAGGTGATACGTAGATATCATCTGGGCCCGCTAAATATGAACCATCTGAGCTACGAAGGAAGCCAAAGCCATCTTGTAAAATCTCTAAAACGCCACCACCGAAAATATCTTCACCGCTTTTAGCGTGGGCCTTAAGGATAGAGAAAATAATGTCTTGCTTACGAGCACGAGCCATATTTTCTAGCTTCATGTCTTGAGCAAGCTGGACTAAATCTGATATTGGGGTGTCTTTTAATTCTGATAAATTCATCGTGGTGGGTCTTGTTTTGTACGTGGCAATGCCATCTACGATCAAAGGTTTTGTAGCTTATTGAATATCGATCGGATAGCGAGAAGTGGGTTAATTAAGAATGTTTCTGGTTATTAAAGTAGCACTAACAGGGCGGGGCGTCTAGAAGTTTAGTTCAACCCGACACATTTTCTTATTGAAGCTGTGTCGGGAATCACTTAATACCGTGCAATCGTTGATTAAACGGTATACTCGCAGTTAAATTTGCGCGTCAATAAACTCTTTAAGTTGAGTCTTTGATAGTGCGCCTACTTTAGTTGCAGCTAGCTCGCCTGCTTTGAAAAGTAATAATGTAGGGATGCCACGAACGCCGTATTTAGCTGGTGATACGTTGTTTTGATCAACATTCAACTTAGCGATTGTGATCTTACCTTCGTACTCTTCAGCCACGTCATCTAAGATTGGGGCGATCATCTTACATGGGCCACACCATTCAGCCCAAAAATCAACCAGAACTGGTAGTTCAGAGTTAATTACATCATTTTCAAAGCTATCGTCGCTTAGGTATACAATCTTGTCGCTCATGGTGTTCTCCAGTTTAGTTGCCATTGCTGGTTTGTTAATGGCTTAACCTGTATATTGGGTCAGTAAAATAACTTTTCAAGCTAAAAGTTACGCAAATATTAATGTCGGCACTCTTTAGTACATTAAAACGCTTTAGACAAGACGCTGATTTACAGGCATAGTTAGCCTACGTCAACGACGTTTAACGCCTAGAAGCGTTTAAAATTGTCCTAAGAGAACGGTAAACACACGCTTAAATTTCATTGCATCGTAAAAATAGAGGGAATGATGATTCCGTCACTGATGCCTAAAATAGCGTGATAAACGTTTCTCCGAGTGTGCACCAATTTTCCGTGATAAAATTCTATCGCTATTTCAAACGATCAAGTTTTTTATTGCAACCTTTTACAGGTAAGCCTGCGCTATGAGCGATACACATTTATCTACACAGAAGTTTGCTGACTTTCCTCTACATAAAGAGGTTCATCAGGCACTTAACGAAACTGGATTTGAGTTTTGTACTCCAATTCAAGCTTTATCGTTACCCATTTTATTAGAAAAAAAAGATATAGCGGGTCAGGCACAAACAGGTACGGGTAAAACACTGGCCTTTTTAGTCGCCACTTTTAACCACCTTCTATCTACGCCGATCCCAGCGGAGCGCCAACTAAATCAGCCTCGCGCGATTATCATGGCACCGACTCGCGAGTTGGCTATTCAAATCGCTAAAGATGCGAACCTACTGGCTAAGCATACTGGCCTAAAAGTGGGTATCGTATACGGCGGTGAAGGCTACGAAGTTCAGCGCAAAGTATTAGATAAAGGCGTTGATATATTGATTGGTACCACTGGCCGCATTATCGATTATGTGCGTCAAGGTGTGATCAATGTTAGTAGCATTCAAGCTGTTGTACTTGATGAAGCGGATCGTATGTTCGATTTAGGCTTTATTAAGGACATTCGTTTCTTATTTAGACGTATGCCTGATGCTAAATCACGTTTGAATATGTTGTTCTCTGCAACGCTTTCGATGAAAGTGCAAGAACTTGCTTATGACCACATGAATGAGCCTGTAAAAGTTGAGATCGCACCAAACGAGAAAACATCAAAGAATATTAAAGAGGAAATCTTCTATCCATCAATGGAGGAGAAGATGCCTTTGCTATTGTCTTTGCTTGAAGAAGACTGGCCAGAAAAAGCCATCGTGTTTTCTAATACCAAACACAGCTGTGAAAAAGTCTGGTCATGGCTTGAAGGTGATGGACATCGCGCAGGCTTGCTAACAGGTGATGTGCCGCAGAAGAAGCGTTTACGCATTCTGGAGCAATTCACTAAGGGCGAAAT
This sequence comes from Shewanella sp. 0m-6, assembly GCF_052977325.1. Taxonomy (NCBI): domain Bacteria; kingdom Pseudomonadati; phylum Pseudomonadota; class Gammaproteobacteria; order Alteromonadales; family Shewanellaceae; genus Shewanella; species Shewanella sp. 0m-6. The sequence goes on along the minus strand of NZ_JBRIMD010000048.1, from coordinate 9,556 downwards.
CGATATCTTAGTCGCAACTGACGTTGCAGCTCGTGGTCTACACATTGCTGATGTATCTCATGTATACAACTATGACTTGCCTGATGACTGCGAAGACTATGTGCACCGTATTGGTCGTACAGGCCGTGCGGGTCAAAAAGGGGTGTCGGTTAGCTTTGCATGTGAAGAATATGCACTTAACTTACCAGCAATTGAGACATATATTCAGCACTCAATTCCTGTAACGTCATACGACAGTGATGCGCTGCTTGATGATATTCCGCCACCAGTGCGAATTCATCGTAAGCCTAGTACTCATACTCGTAATACTCGTGGTACAGGTAGCGGTAGTGCTCGCCCCCAAGGCGGTCAACGTAGTGGCCCACGTCGTCACGACAGAACGCGTAGACATTCATAAGCGAAGCTCAATGACAACACCTCTTTACGCAGCCATTACGTTAGGCTCGAATAGTTTTAATATGCTGGTCGCTAGAACAGTGGGCCAGCAACCCCAAATTATTGCGAAATACAAACGTAAAGTCCGCTTAGCCGAAGGCATCCAAGCTGACGGCTCGTTGAGTGAAGAGGTGTTATTACGCGGTTTAGACTGTTTGACCATGTTTGCCGACATGCTCAAAAAGGAAGGTGTTTCTGCCCGTAATATTGCTGTTATCGCAACGGCAACGTTAAGAAATATCTCTAACTCCGATGATTTTTGTCGTCGAGCTCTCCCCATCCTCGGCCATCCAATTGAAATCATCTCTGGCATGCGTGAAGCTGAGCTTATCTATCAAGGTATGGTTGCGACAACAGAAGGTGAAGGGCGCCGTCTTGTTATTGATATTGGCGGGGCAAGCACAGAGTTTATTATTGGTGATGGTAATAAGGTCCTACTTAAAACCAGTTTAGCCATTGGTTGTGTCACTTTTAATGAGACTTTTTTTAGTCACTATCCATTCCAGCAGTTGGATTTTGATGATGCCAAAGCTCAGGTGAAAAGTGTCCTCGGTGAGCAATTATCTGCTCTTAAAACACTGGGTTGGCATTGTGTTGTTGGCGCCTCTGGTAGTGTGCAGTCTGTTGTAGAATTACTTAGTCATCGTAATCAGTCATCTACAATTACCTTGGATGTTTTACTGAGCCTAAAACAAGAAGTGTTAGCGCAAAACGATGCTTCAATGGTCGAGATTATTGGGCTAAATCAAGAAAGAGCCCCAACATTTGCCGCCGGTGTGTCAATTTTATTAGCGCTATTTGAGTTACTTGAAATACAAAACTTATCTCTTTCTGGTGGCGCGCTTCGTGAAGGCGTATTGCAAACCTTAGCTAGTCATATTTAGTTTTTCTGCATTATTTTCTATATTGCAGCTCCTCGCTAAACATTCTCCTTTCTATGTTGCTATTTAGTCCAGATCGATCTCGGTGTTGTGAGGGTTAATAACTTGATCTGTTAATCAATCAATTAGCAGACACTCTTAATTAGTGTTACTAAACCGGACAGTAGAAATAGAATTAAGCTTCGATAGTATGGCATTATTGAAATAATAAAACCCCTTCATCCCCTTATCAAGCTTGTGTACCTAAGCGCACTTTTTAGTGAGTAAATACTCTTGCTGACTGTAATTCAGTTCAATTATCTCCAGTAATGACCAGTGATAATCATTCCCCTCTTAACTTGTTAAATATGTTAACAAATTGACTTTCAGTATCCCGTTAACGTTTGAGCTTCCTCTCTCCGATGAGTCTGTACCCCTCTATTTATAAGCACTTTTTGAATAAAGTACATTGTATAAAATATATTAACTATGTTAATGTTTTGTTGCGCTTGGATGTTTTGCACTCAAAATCACTAATAAATATTTTAACTAAGCGCTTACTAAAAGAAGATTTAAGGGAGAATTAATTATGTCTGGAAGTAACGCTTTAAAACGATTTTCGCCAAAGAAGACACTAGCGGCTTTGGCCGTGGGTTCTGTGTTGTTTTTGTCTGCGCCATCCGTTATGGCCGCCGATACAAGTATTGTAAAAGGTCACATTGAAAATGCTTCAGGTAGTAACCTGTCTAATGTAACTATTACGCTTAAACATATGACTAAGGGTCTTGTGTTTACGGTTGAAACCAATGAAAAAGGTGATTACCTTTTACGTAATGTGCCTGTAGGTGACTACGATATTACGATTACTAAAGATGGCTACGAGCAGAATCAAGAGAATGGCATTCAGGTGAACCTTGGACAACCTGTGATTCTAGACGGAAAGCTATACTCTGAAGGTGCTGATAACGTAGAGCGTATTGCAGTATCAGGTAGCATGATCCGTCGCGTTGATATGTCCGATTCAACATCAGGCTTAACCTTTACTCAAGATGAGCTGCAATCAATGCCTGTAAATAGTGGCTTTGAAAGCATCGCGTTACTAGCACCGGGTACTGCCGCACCTGGCGGTTCTAACTTTAATGGTGCATCAAGTTTTGGTGGTTCATCGGCTGCCGAAAATGGTTATTACTTTAATGGCCTTAATGTAACAAGTATTCGTACTGGGATGGGCTCTATTCGTCTTCCTTGGGAAGCTATTTCGCAAACTCAAGTTCAAACCGGTGGTGTAAGCCCTGAGTATGGTGGCGCATTAGGCGGTATTGTTAATGCGGTTTCAAAATCAGGTGAAAACGAATTTAAGTTTGGTGCTGAGGCGCGCTGGGACCCATCATCATTACGTTCTTCACAAGACAATATCTACCAATCAAGCGGTGAGATAGATACTAATACTCAGCAAGATAGCTATGACTTTAAAGAGCTGCAGCTTTGGGCAAGTGGTGCAATTATTGAAGATTCATTATTCTTTTACGGCCTATTTGCACCAAGAAGAGAAGAATCTGAGTGGGCAGGTCAAACGACAAAAACGAGCAAAGATCGTGAAGAAGACCGTTGGTTTGCCAAGTTAGATTGGTATATGACAGATGACCATTCAATTGGTTTTTCGGCAATGAATAACAAGCGTACATGGACTAATAAAGTCTATGCTTACGATTGGGAAACCAATGTTGTTGGCGAAAAGCAAGGTGTCGATGCACCTGGTGAAGATGGTGGTAAAGTTTATAGCTTAAATTATAACGGCTATTTATCTGACACATTCTCTGTCTCCGCGGTTGTAGGTCGTGTACAAGAAGATGTTGAGAATGTCGTAGCATCAACTAACCCAGGTGTTTGGGATGATCGAAATGGGTCTGTCACGTTAAGCCAGCACACGAATTCATCAGTTTCTGAAGAGCATTACACCCGTGATCAAGCGCGTATTGATTTCAGCTGGGATTTAGAAGATCACTCAATTCAGTTTGGTGTTGATTACACGAAAGTGGAGGTTGATTACTCATCTTCTCAGAATGGTATTGGTGATGCACAAGGTTGGTGGTCAATCTACACTGCAGGAGACGACAGCGTTTCAGGGCAAATTGCTGGTGAGGATTATATTGAACGCCGTGTTCGTGAGCGCTTTACCGATTCTGAAGTCACCTCTACAGCTTTTTATATTAATGATTCTTGGCAGGCAACAGATAACTTAGTATTAAACCTAGGTTTACGATATAGCGAGTTCGAAAACACGGTTTCAGATGGGCGTGCTTATGTAAAGATGGAAGATCAGTTCGCACCACGTGTACAAGCTATTTATGATGTATTTGGTGACGGTGAAGCTAAAGTGTTTGCGACTTATGGCCGTTATTTCCAACCTGTTTCTGCAAACATGAACATCACTCAAGGTTCCTCTTCTATAGAGTGGTTTGAATACTCTGAGCTCGATCAGGTCGATGCTGATGGGCACCCTGTTATTACAGCGGACGGTTCACCAAGTCGTGGTGCAATGCTGCGTGACCGGTGGTACCGCCAAAAAGGCATCACAGAGCCTGGTCTAATAGCATCTTCATCGCTTAAATCTATGTACTCCGATGAATTTACTTTAGGTTATCAGCAAGAAGTATTTGAAACTATGACCGCTGGTGTTCGTGGTATATACCGTGATTTGGAGCGTAGTGTTGAAGATACAGACGTAGGACCTGTTTTAGCAAAGAAGTTGGCTGAGCTAGGTATTACCGATAATGTTGGTCAGAGCTCTTATTACGTACTACTTAATCCTGGTGAAGATGTAAGCCTTTCTTATGACTTTGATGGTGATGGTCAAGTTGATAACGTAAACCTTACTGCCGAAGAAATGGCATTACCAGAAGCTGAGCGTAAATATGTTGCTTTAGAGTTCACTCTAGATGGTTCTGTTACTGATGATTTACGTATTAACTCTTCTTACACTTGGTCTCATAGTTACGGTAATACAGAGGGCCTAGTTAAAACGGATAACAACCAAGCGGATCCAGGTTGGACAACATCGTATGACTATGGTGATTTAATGGATCACTCTAATGGTGATTTGCCAAACGATCATACACATTCATTTAAGTTAAGTGGTGCTTATGACATTACTGAAGACTTGATATTTGGCTTTGTTACTCGAGTGACCTCTGGTCGCCCACAGAGTTACTTCTCACAGCATCCAGAAGGTGTTGATAGTTGTGCGGCTGGGAATCCATGGGATGATTGTATTAGTCGTTACTATGACCAAGCGTCTCACTACGATGAAAACGGTAATCCTGCCCCACGTGGCAGCGCAGGTAACCTTCCTTGGGTGACAAATATCGATCTTTCGTTAACTTATATGACAGAAATTTTCGAAGGTGACTTTACTATTAAAGGGACTGTTTATAACGTACTGGACTCTGATTCAGCGACGAATATCAATGAAGAAAGAGCACGTTATGGTGATTCTGGACTTGAATTAAATCCTGACTATGGAATGGTGACAGACCGCCAAGAAGAGCGCTTCTTCTCGGTTATTGCTCGTTACGAATTCTAAATATAATCTCGTAGACAAAGGCCGCTCATGCGGCCTTTTTTATTTAGAGACATATCTCCTCCTGAAGCATAAATAGCAATGTTTAACACTTAGAATGTGAATAAATACTTTTTATTTATTCTGCATTTTTAGTGGTTCTATGTTGTTGCGTGATCCCAGCTTACCCCTATTTGGCTGTATATTTTATACAAAAATAAACCTATTTTTTAGTTGCTTAGGTTCAGTCTTGTTGTCGGTGAAATTGTATGGAAACAAACGTAAATATCGGCTTTTTGAATAAATAGTCTGTTTATGAGAATAACCTGAATTAACCATGAAAATAATATATTGCATACAAAATACAGTATGTGATAATTATGTTATCGCTTTGTTTTGTTGTTGTGGCTTGTTTGGTTTTGAATATGCCCCCTTAAGCAATAGCACTAATAAAAATTACATTCTTGGGAGATGAAAGATGAAATTTAATAAAGTCGCTAAGCTTATAAGCTTGGCTTGTGGTGGGGTTGTAGCATTATCTACACCAGCATATGCAGTTGAAAATGAAGATGATAGTGTAGAGCGCATTGAAGTTACGGGCTCTCGCCTTAAGCGTGTTGATATGGAAGGCGCTACACCAGTGACGACAATTACGGCAGAAGATATGGCTGTAGCTGGTTTCTCTACTGTAGGTGACGCACTGCGAGCATCGACTTTGAACTCATTTGGCTCTTATGGCGGTACAGCAAACAACAGCTGGTCTTCTCAAGCTACTATTCAACTTAAAGGCGCGAGTGCTAGTGATACCTTGGTTTTGCTAGATGGTCAGCGTATGGCTAAATCACCAGTTCTTGGTGGCGCAGCGGCAAACATCAATACCATCCCAACCTCAGCTATTGAGCGTATTGAGATTCTATCTGATGGCGCATCTGCTATTTATGGTACAGATGCAGTCGCGGGTGTTGTAAACGTTATCTTGAAGAAAAGCTTCGAAGGTATCGAATTTAAAGCCCGTGCTGAGCAAGCAGAAGCTGAAGGTGGCGATAACCACTCTTTCTCGTTCACTGGTGGTCTGACTTCTGAAAATGGTAATTTAGTTTTTACCATGGAACATTATAAGAAAGATAAGATTCTATACAGTCAGCGTCCGTATACCGCTGCACACGTGAGAGATGGTGAAGACCCAACAGACTTCCAAAGCTGGGTGAATGTTAGCCCTACTGGTCGAACAATTGATATGGGTTCAAATGGTGGTTGGGCATATCAAGCTCCGTTCTCTAATGCCGATTTGAGTTGTTCTGAAGTATATGGTGATGACTTCATCGGTCCAGTGTCTGACAGTGCATACCCTGGTGATACGCTTTGTGCATATGACTACACTAACGCAGCGGCACTTGATGTCGACCGTGAAAGAACCAATACATTGGTTAACTATACCTACGATATTACTGATGATATTAAGCTTACGGCTCGTGCTTATTGGGCTGCAAACAAAACAATTGATCAATCAGCTCCGGTACCTGGATACATTTCTTTCCCTGATGCAATGCCAGCGTATACGACTGCAGAAGGCTTAGATCTTGTTGCCACTCCAGAAGGTGCGGGCATGTTATATCGTTATGATACAGCCGGTAATCGTATTCGTGAAAACCATGACAACATGTATGACATCTTACTTGGTCTTGAAGGAAGCACTGAGTATGTTGATTGGGATTTCTCTGCAACGTATAACCGCTACGACAACTTCGTATGGGGTACGGGTTACGAGTTAAAAGGTGCATCAACGGATCTTGTTGGTTCATGGGATGATGCGACAAATTCATTTGTCGGTTGGGATCCTCGTGATCCTAATTCAGCAGTACCAAGTGGTGGCATGGCAAACTTCGATATGCGCCAGACTGCTTCTTATGCAGAGCTAGGCGGTGGAGCTGGATTTGATTTGTTCGAACTTGATGCTGGTACTGCAGCTATGTATGTCGGTGCTTCATATCGTGAAGAGACGCTTGACTCTAAAGTAGATGCTTTATCAGAAGCTGGTTTGATTAAAGGTGCAAGTGGCGGCTCTGGTGGTGAAGGTGAGCGTGATATTACTGCAGTATTTGCAGAAATGACGCTTCCGATCTTAGACAACCTAGAGTTGAACTTAGCTGCTCGATATGATGATTACTCAGATTTTGGTGATACGTTTAATCCACAAGTTTCTATTCGATATAACTTGTTTGAACCATTACTACTTCGTGCGTCATGGGGTACGGGCTTTAAAGCACCAAGCCTTGCACAGTTAAACCAAACGCCTAGTGAAGGTTGGAATGACGTAACTAACTATCTACAGTGCTATGAGCAAACAGGCGTAGTCGGTAATTGTGATATTGAGAATAGCATTCCAGTTTCAGTTGATAAGAATGAAAACTTAGGCCCTGAAAAGTCAGAAAGTTATAATTTAGGCATGGTTTGGGATATTACCGATAATATTAACATGACCGTTGATTACTGGGTTCTTGAGACAGAGGACTTAATTGGTCAATTAAATAATAGCGAGTTGGTGTATCAGCAAGCGAAGCTCTGGGAGGCGGCTGATCAGCAAGGTGTTGCACGTCCAGACATTTCACTTTTATACCCAGGTACAAGCATTTCTCAGAACGGTTCGGGCAAACTGACTGCGATGGATAATGTACTGCAGAACTTTGGTAAAGCAGAGCGTGAAGGTGTTGATACTAATATTGCAGCATCATTTGAAACTGAAGTGGGTGAGTTTAAACTTGGTCTAGCTTGGTCTCACTATATTAAATATACCGATAGCTCTCCAAGTGATGGTGAACTAGTTGTTTCTCGTAACTGGGCGGGAACATCGGAAACTCCGGATGATCGCGTAAGTTTTAGTGCCAATTATCTATTTGCCGATGATCATAGCTTGTTCTATAAAGCTGATTACATTGATGGCCAGTCAACAGATGACCTTAATGATGATGACTCAAAATATGAGATAAACTCTGTGGTTTATCAGACTATCACCTACACATATATGATGCCGTGGAATAACTCTGTTAGCGTAGGTGTAAATAACCTAACTGATGAAAAGCCGGCATTTGAGCAAAATGGTACATATAGTACAGACCTATATGACATCATGGGTCGTAGCTACTGGGTATCATTTAGTCAAAGCTTCTAAGTCGTCACTTATGTCACTTATATAGACGATAATAAAAAAGGCACTCAATGAGTGCCTTTTCTTTCTATATAAGCTGACTACTTTAAGATGTTAGCTAAATCAACTTCTAGCGATACTTCAGGTCTTTCAACAATCCGACCCACCTCTTTGTTGTCTTGCTCAACAATAATAGTCGGTATACGGGTGAACTCATATTTAGCGGCTAAGCCTTCTGGATCTTGTTTGGCTCTATCGACACCTATATAAGTCACTTTGATATTTGGATTATTGAGCTCTTCCATAATACGGATAAAGCGCGGTGTTTCACGGTGACAATCTGGACACCATGTACCGATAATCACGGTTATTTCAGTCGCAGTGCTAATGTCCTTTAATGGGGCGATAGCAGTGCTATCAACTTTATAGTCTGCATAACCCTCTTTAAAGTCTGCAAGCTCGGTAACCATTTTCTGTGCTTCTACAGTTCCAGTTAAAATCACTTCTTGTTTTTCCTCACTGCAAGTGGCCATAAAGCCTGCTTGTTTGTCATCGAATGCGCAACCGCCACTGGCCATACTTTGGCTACTAAAAAACAGCATAGTGGTTGCAAGCAATGCTTTGACGTTATTGTGCATGATAATACTCCGAGCAAGAATAAATGATTTTATTTATTCAAACATGTCTTAACTAGTGGGTGAAGTGAACTATCTCGGCAATGCTATAGGGATCACTCTAAATCTATAAATTTACCTTTCAATACTAGATTAACGGTTAAAGTCTTAAGGTAAGCTGAATGGAGTCTGTAATCACCCGCAGTAATTAGGGGGTGTTTGATAGGAGATAAATGGTGCTACGTCGGTTTGCTTTTTAACTTGGATGTGGAAAAGCGTCTGGGTTTCAGTTTAATGTTATGTAGCTGCGTGATTAATCTAGCTGACAAGTCAGTTTATCTCCCTTCTACATATAGCAGCACTTTTTATAGTGAGCTGGTTTTACGATTCAGCGAGCAAGTGTTCTACCGAACAAAGGAGGCTGTAGTTAACACATGTCATTGTATCGTCATCGGTATGAAGTGTGGCTTTATAACCTTATGGCGGCCTAAATACGTAAAGTGAAGCAGGATTAAATGGTTTAAATATGAAATTAGTTGAAAATACTTAGTGCAACTCAAAAATACTGTACTAGACTCATTATCCCGGTGCGCAAATAGTAATCTAAAACTGCGATTTTGTGGATAAGTCTGGGGGTAGTTGGTGAGTATTGTGTGCTTAAGATAGCTTTTTGAAAAAACATCATTTTTTATTAAAAAAGCGCTTGCGCAGCTCTGAGATATCCCTATAATGCGCATCCACTGACACGGCACAGCAGGCCAACTAGACTAACGCTTGAGATTAGAAATAGTCGTAAACGCTAGATAGAATGGGACTTGCAGCGGTATCGGTTAGCTCTTTTTATAAAGGGTTAGAGTTAAAACTCTTAGGAGATTTGATTCAGGTGACAAACGCTTTAAGAGCTTCGAATGATGGTTGTTAACACGAGAGTGTATAAGAAATC
>NZ_JBRIMD010000047.1:0-14887 GCF_052977325.1 Shewanella sp. 0m-6 | reverse complement strand
CCCAGAACAGTAAAACCAAGGCCTCAACGGTATGCCAAAAATAAAAATGCCGTTCACCTTAAGTGAACGGCATTACCGTATTATCGGGGCTTTTTTGTATTTATAGATTATATGCTTACAGGTTAATGATGCTGTTGCCATCAGTTAACGGCCGCTATCATCCCATTCAAAAATGCTTAGCTTTACCACTTCTTCTTCGGTTGAAACAACACATCAATATCATCGTCATCACCTTTGGCTTTACTGGCTACCGGGTGAGCGATTTTCTGAGCGCCAGTGATCTCCTCAAGCATGGCTTTAGCTTCTTCAACTTTACGGGCAATAAACGGGTCATTGGGAGTTTGTGCCTTGATCGTATGCAAGGTAGCGAGTGCCTTTGTCACCATTTGCTTAGCTGAACCATATTGCTTCATAAAACAAGCTGCACGGCCTCTTCCAAGCATGGAGTCGACGTTAATGCGTAGTTGCAAGCTATCGATTCGGATCTCTTCTTGGCTGAAAACGCTAGGCTCAACTTTTCCCTTGCTGTGTTCGGCTCGAAGAATCGCTTTCATCTTCTTTAGAGTCTGTACCAGAGTGAGTATTTGCCTATCATTATCAGGTAAGCGAAATAGCTCAATAGCAGGGGCGGTTTTTGGGCTGGTTTGCAGCGCCTGTACCTGAGTACGAACATCGATAAGACGACGCTCATAATCGTTACTTTGGTTTGCGGCAAGGGGAAGCGCAGTAGACAAGGCGTCTTCGACTCTTCGATAAAGGACTAAGAGAATACCTGAAGAGCAGGGGATAAGGCCTGTATTGGATAAAACTTCTTCAGTTTCATCTATCACTGCACGTTGACGAGCAAGCTCTATGCGCCTTTCAGCTTCAACACGGGCTTTTTGTTGCTGAATGATGCTAATACCTATTACTAGAAGTAATAGAGCGCCGAGCAAAACCAAGACTGAAGCAAATATCATACTGAAACCAATAAATTTACAATTCGGTTAATGCTACTATAAATCAACATTCTAGGGTAGTAATCTTCATCATGGTTTCTATATAAGTCCTTCGCAGAGATCGACAATTATGGTATATTCCATTTGATTTAATTATTGCGTTGTACTATAACCAATAATTATAGTAAATGCGTCATTACTTATTTACTAGACAGGTACTGAGCCTGCCCATTGGAAGGATAAAAGATGAAGTTGCAGCAACTTAGATATATTGCAGAGGTCGTAAATCACAATCTCAATGTTTCTGCTACAGCGGAAAATCTGTACACATCTCAGCCCGGTATAAGTAAACAGGTACGAATGCTTGAAGATGAGCTTGGGATCCAGATTTTTGGCCGTAGCGGCAAACACCTCACTCATGTGACTCCTGCGGGACTACAGGTGATAAACATTGCTAATGATATTCTTGGCAAGGTTGAAAGCATCAAGAAAGTGGCAGAAGAGTACACTAAGCCAGATCAAGGTGAGCTGAATATTGCCACTACAGATACGCAAGCGCGTTATGCGCTGCCGCATATCATTCAAGGTTTTATTGACCGCTATCCAAAAGTTAATTTGCATATGCATCAAGGTACGCCGTCACAGATAAGCGAGTTGGCCGCTAGAGGCGACGCTGATTTCGCTATCGCGACAGAAGCTATGCATCTGTACAGTGATTTAATCATGCTGCCTTGCTATCACTGGAATCGCTCTATTGTGGTGAAGCGTGATCACCCTCTGGCGTCCAGAAGCAATATTAGCATTGAAGATCTTGCGCGTTTTCCGCTGGTCACCTACGTGTTTGGGTTTGACCGCGCATCTGAAATCGAAAAATCGTTTAACCGCGCCGGACTTGAACCTAGAGTTGTATTTAGTGCCACGAGTGCCGATGTACTTAAAACCTACGTCAGACTGGGTCTTGGTGTCGGCGTGATTGCTTCAATGGCAATTGATGAGCATATGGATAAAGATCTTGTCGCCATCGATGCAAGTCATCTGTTTGCCCATAGCACGACAAAGATTGGCTTTAGAAAAGGTAATTTCTTACGTACTTATATGTATGATTTTATCGAGCATTTTGCGCCGCATTTGACTCGAACCGTTGTAGAACAAGCGGTAGCGTTAAGAGATGCGCAGCAGATAGAAGCGATGTTCAAAGATATTGAGCTTCCAGTTCGCTAATAATACGTTCGCTAACCAATAAAAAACCTCGCTTAAAGCGAGGTTTTTTGTTTTTAGACGCACAGCGATTAAGCCATACAAAAAGCCGTGATTAACACTCTACAATATTAACCGCTAGACCGCCTTTAGCAGTTTCTTTGTATTTGCTGCGCATATCTTTACCGGTATCCATCATGGTCTTAATCACTTTATCGAGTGATACCTTATGGTTACCGTCGCCGCGCATCGCCATGCGAGAGGCGTTAATCGCTTTAACTGCACCCATGGCATTACGCTCAATACAAGGTACTTGTACAAGGCCGCCAACGGGATCGCAGGTTAGCCCTAGGTTATGCTCCATACCTATTTCAGCGGCGTTCTCAACATGTTCTACAGTGCCGCCCATGATTTCTGTCAGTGCAGCTGCAGCCATTGAGCAAGCTACGCCAACCTCACCCTGACAGCCGACTTCAGCGCCAGAGATCGACGCATTCTTCTTATACAGAATACCAATCGCTGCGGCAGTAAGTAGGTAGCGTGAACAAACATCTCTGTCAACTTCTTGCACAAACATGTCGTAATAACAGAGTACAGCCGGAATGATCCCCGCTGCGCCATTGGTGGGAGCGGTGACAACACGATCGCCAGCGGCATTTTGCTCGTTAACAGAAAGTGCAAATAGGTCTACCCAATCCATCGCTGTGAGTGGGTCAACACAGTTTTTCCCTTCCGCTTTTAAACGACGGTAAAGTGAAGGTGCACGGCGTCTAAGCTTTAGCCCTCCAGGCAGTATGCCTTCTTTATGGTAGCCACGCTCAACACAGGTCTTCATGGTTTCCCAAATTTGCCATAATTGCTCATGAATATCGTCAGCATCGGCAATGCTCAGTTCATTGGCCATCATGAGTGATGAAATGCTAAAGCCATTTTCGGTGCAAAGGGCTAATAATTGCTGCGCAGAGTTAAAGTCAAATGGGGCTGCTTTGATAGGCGCGGCAGGTGATGCGTCTTGGGCTTTAATTTCATCTTCATCGAGAATAAAACCGCCGCCTACAGAGTAGTAAGTACGCTCATAAATACATTTTCCTTCTTTATATGCATATAAAGTCATAGCATTGGCGTGAGCGGGGAGGCTCTTGCGTCTATGATAAGTTATGCCGTTTGCACGTGTAAAAATGACATTACGACCAGAGGCAAGGAGTAAGTGTTCATTGTCACTGACTTGCTCTAGGATTGCATCGATTCGGTCGGTATCGACCGTATCAGGGGCTTCACCCATAAGGCCTAAAATCACTGCTTTACCGGTACCGTGACCTTTACCCGTTTGACCTAAAGAGCCGAACAGCTCAGAACGTAACTCATCAACGCTGTCGAGTAACCCTAATGTTTGCAGTTGTTCGATAAATATATTGCCGGCTTTCATTGGGCCCACAGTATGAGAACTTGACGGCCCGATGCCGATTTTGAACATGTCGAATACACTAATCATGCTAAACCTTTATTGCTCTAGTCGTTATAATAATTACCAATTCGCTAAGATAGAACTGAATGGAGGAATGACTCTATTCTTGATATATTTCATTTATTCAGCGTGTAGAAACGATGCTTGATGTTAATCTTAGTTGCTTGAATTCATTGGTGCGAAAAAGTATCCCATACTTTAGCTTTTTCTCTACCATTAGTTTTTTTGTATGCAATTTTTAAACATTAGATAAACTAATTGTACATTGTTAACAATATTTTCATTTTTTAGTCTGTCACTTTTATTAATAAGTGTTGTTTAACAGTCATTTATTGGGAATTTTGTTATGTGCTTAAGGCTAGGGCTATTACAGACCTACTTAAGCTTTAGCGTCATCGGGATTAAAATTTAGAGGGTTATATGAGTTATTTGATGTTAGATATCGAGTCCACAGAGCTAAGTGCTGCTGAATTAGCACAATTAGCGCATCCTATGATAGGTGGATTGATTCTATTTAGTCGTAATTATGTCGACCGTGCCCAGTTAGTTACGCTTATTCAATCAATTCGAGCTGTACGCCCTGACATTGTTATCGCTGTCGATCATGAGGGCGGGCGAGTGCAGCGTTTTCGTGAAGGTTTTACTGTTCTACCTGCAATGGGGGATATTTTACCCGCGGCCAAAGGCGATATGGCACAAGCTAAAGCGTGGGCTACGGAGCTAGGTTATCTCATGGCCATTGAATTGTTAGCCGTTGATATCGATTTGAGCTTTGCACCGGTACTGGATTTGAACGGGGTGAGCCAAGTGATCGGCACTCGAAGCTTTAGCCCTAATAAGGCTAAGGTGGTCGAACTTGCGGGGGCCTTTATTGATGGTATGGAGCAAGCGGGTATGTGCGCGGTAGGAAAACATTTTCCTGGCCATGGCAGCGTCGAAGCCGACTCTCATATTGCTAAGCCCGTTGATGAGCGCACCAAAGATGAGATTTTTGCTAATGACATGCAGCCATTTAAGGCGTTAATCGAAAAGAATCGATTACAAGGCATTATGCCAGCGCATGTTATTTATCCTAAAGTGGATAGCCAGCCTGCGGGCTTCTCTTCATTTTGGTTACAAGGTGTCTTGCGCCAGCAGTTAGCCTTCAACGGGGTGATTTTCTCTGATGATCTCGGGATGAAGGGCGCCGCAGTCGCTGGCGGTTACACGGCAAGGGCACAGGCTGCAATTGATGCGGGCTGCAACATGATTTTAGTCTGTAACGATAGCGATGGCGCGACAGAGGTACTTAAAGGTGTTCAGTGGCCGAGTGATGATAAGGGGTTAAGTGCTAATTTATTAAAACCTAACGCTAAACAAGTCGCTAAAGCGCTTGAAGATCATGAGCGCTGGGAGCACGCTAAGTCTATTGCTAAAAGTTTGATTTAGCGCAACACAAAGGTAACCATTGCTTGATAGGTTGGCTAACATTAATGATGAATAAATTATTTTGGGGGATACAATGATCCTTTATCTTCATGGGTTTGATGCTACAAGCCCAGGTAATCATGACAAGATGCGTCAACTGCAATTTATTGACGATGATGTACGTTTAGTCAGTTATAGCACCCAGCATCCCAAAAACGATATGCAGCATTTACTGAATGAAGTGAGTAAACAAATCGCATCGTCTGATGATGAGTCACCGTTAATTATTGGTGTTGGTTTAGGCGGATATTGGGCTGAGCGGATTGGTTTTCTAAATGGGGTTAAGTCGGTACTCATTAATCCAAACCTAATGCCTCAAGAGAACATGGTCGGCAATATTGATAGGCCTGAAGAGTACAGCGATATCGCTAATAAGTGTGTGAAGGATTTTCGCGGTTTAAACGCGGGTAAGTCACTGTGTATTTTAGCAAGGCAAGATGAGGTTAACGACAATTCACAAGTCGAGTCGAGGCTAAAGGATTATTACGCTATTGCGTGGGATGAAGAGCAGCGGCATAAATTCGTATCACTGGCTGGACAGCTAAACCGAATTAAAGAGTTTAAAGGCCAACTTTAGGCTAGTTTTAGGGTTAGGATCGAAGTCCAATAAAACCACTTATAGCAAGCTTGCTATAAGTGGTTTTTTATGGGTATTTTTTGCCCAATGCAGGGCTTTGGGTTATCTTATTGATAAGTTAAATCCTTGATTAACCCAATCAGTATAAAGAGTTCAGTACAAAGATTTTAACGCCCATCTAAGGAATAGACTATGAAGCGTGTCATGATTAACGTGAAGGGAAAGGTGCAAGGGGTTTCCTATCGACAAAGTACACTGGTGCAGGCCAACGCGCTTGGCGTGACTGGATACGTGAGTAACCTTAGTGATGGTTCGGTGCAGATCTTAGCCCAAGGTGGCTACCCTGCCGTCGACAAACTGATTAGCTGGTGCCACATTGGGGCACCCATGTCACGAGTCTCTGAGGTTATTGTCGAAGAGGATGAGGCAGATGAGATCTACCTCGACTTTTCAATTATTCAGCTTTAAAAAGTGGATAGAGGCATTGCAGCAGTGTCTGTGCTCGTTTCTACGACACTAGCAGTAGGTTGCTCCATTTTTCTTATCTGAATGATCATGCCCATTTTGGGGTGGTCAAAGTAATGCACCTCGTCACTGCGTACCCTGCGGTTTTGTAGCATAGGGATAGAGTAAAGGTAAGGTGTTGTCACCTCTTGAGGCGTTGTTGCTGCTATTCCTGCTTCTATTTCATTAGCCGATGCGCGGAGTTCATTTTTAGCCACTAAAACGGTTTTGCTGCCTGGCTCGCGTAATCTAAAATCAGTTTCGATAAACAGATAGTGCTGTAGATAGATATTAATGGTGCCGTCAAATTTCCATACGGGTTTGTTTGCATCGGCAGTAAATTGTGACCCCATAAAGTCGAAGTTGCCAAACTCAGAGGCTGCCCCCGATGCTTTAATTGGCTGCCCGCTGAACTCATACTCTTCAGAATAGTCATGTCCAGAGTAAAGTCTTACTGGTACGGCGCGATTACGCGGTAGCATTGATTGCTGCCAAGTCATGTGTAACAGGCTGTGGGTGCCTTTTTCGCGAGAAATTGTCGCCATAATATCGCTAAATTGACTTTGGCTTTGAGCTAATAGCACTGCGCCATCACCTAAATGTGCCACAGCAGGCTTTGCTGCTGCTATCTGCATCGGCACATCGGCCAAGGCTTTATGGTTTGCGCTGCTCATTTGTTCATTGCAGTTTACGCTGTCGGTGGCCCAATCAGTCGACGAACAGCCATTAAGCCCCATACTCACAGCAGTTAAGTCTGTACTGACCATCGGCGTGATAAAGTCGACTGTTTTGCGGCTACGTGTTTCAGTGGCTTTTGTTGGCCACTGCTCTACGCTGGGTACATCGCGTTCGAAGATATAGACTTCGACCTCAAACCAGCGCTCTTCTGCAGCAAATACACTTGCGGGTAGGCTGGATAAGAGGCTAACAGCTAAAGCTGCGCTTAGCTTGTTTTTAGATAGTCCTAACACGATTATTCTCCAAGACGATGTTGAAACAGCTGCTCAATTAACAGTTTCAGTAATGCGAGCCTGTCTTTAGCTGTTTCAGAAGGCATAGTAAATTTTAGCTTATTGGGCCCGTCCATTCGATATACTTGGGGCTGAGTTTGCAGTAAGCCGATGATAAAGGTTGGGTCAACCTTATTATTGTCACCAAACTCTATACTACCACCTTTAGCATGCATTTCGATTTTTCTTAGGCCTAACTGTGTGGCTAAGTGCTTATAAAGTGTCATTTCCATCAAGTTTTTAGTGGCGTCGGGTAACATACCGAAACGGTCAATTAACTCGACTTTTAATTCATCAAGGGCTTTAGCCGTTTCACTGTTGGCAATGCGTTTATACAAAGATAAACGCATGTTGACGTCACCGACATAATCTTCTGGCAATAGCGCAGGAATACGCAGCTCAATTTCACATTGATGACGCAGCATCTGGTTAAGTGAGGGCTCTTTACCTTGTTTTAGTGACTTAACCGCATCCTCTAGCATCTCCATGTAGAGGGTAAAACCAATCTTAGAAATATGGCCACTTTGTTCGTCACCAAGCAGCTCACCCGCACCGCGAATTTCTAAATCTTGGGTTGCAAGCATAAAGCCTGCACCGAGATCCTCTAATGCGCCAATAGCTTCAAGACGTTTACGGGCATCTTTTGTCATTCGTTTTGGATGAGGCGTCATCAAATAAGCATAGGCTTGGTGATGTGAGCGTCCTACACGGCCGCGAAGTTGATGCAGCTGCGCCAAACCAAAATTGTCAGCACGTTCAATGACAATGGTATTGGCAGAGGGCACATCAATACCCGTTTCAATGATGGTGGTGCACACCAATACGTTAAAGCGTTGATGATAAAAATCAGACATCACCCGCTCAAGTTCACGCTCTCGCATCTGACCATGGGCGGTAACGACTCGCGCTTCAGGTAAGAGTTCACTTATTTCAGCTGCGCGTTTTTCAATGGTTTCAACACTGTTATGCAAGAAGTAAACTTGGCCACCTCTTAAGATCTCACGCAGCAATGCCTCGCGAATGGTGGCTTCATCATATTCTCTGACAAAGGTTTTTACTGCGAGTCGTTTGGCTGGCGGCGTGGCGATAATTGACAAGTCGCGCATGCCAGACATGGCCATATTCAATGTTCGCGGAATAGGGGTTGCTGTTAGGGTTAAGATATCGACATTGGCTCGTAACGCCTTAATCTTCTCTTTTTGTCTGACACCAAAACGGTGCTCTTCATCAATGACTAACAAGCCCAAGTTTTCAAACTTAGCCGCAGATTGTAATAATTTGTGGGTACCAATAACGATATCGACTTTGCCATTGAGCAAATCTTTCATTACCTGAGTTTGCTCTTTTGCCGTTTTAAAGCGAGACATCACTTCAATTTTGAAAGGCCAATCAGCAAAGCGGTCTTTAAAGTTCTCATAATGCTGCTGGGCTAGCAGAGTCGTGGGCACTAAAATGGCGACCTGTTTGCCATCATTGACGGCAACAAAGGCGGCTCGCATAGCCACTTCAGTCTTACCAAATCCCACATCACCGCAAACGAGTCTGTCCATCGCTGTTGGTGAGCGCATATCTTCAAGTACCGCATTAATTGAGGTCTCTTGATCAACGGTTTCTTCATACGGAAAACTGTTAGCAAACTGAGCATATTCTTCTTGGTCGATGTGGCAAGCTTCACCAGGACGTGCTTGCCTGCGGGCATACACATCAAGCAGCTCAGCAGCGACATCACGAATCTTCTCAACCGCTTTTTTCTTCGCTTTCGCCCAAGTTTCGTTACCGAGTTTATTCAGCGAAGCTTCTTCGTCGGGGCCTACACTGTAGCGACTAATGAGGTGCAAGGATGACACTGGCACATAGAGTTTATCGCCGCCTGAATATTCAAGCACTAGGTACTCGGCAACGAGGCCGCCCGTGTCTAATGTTTCTAGACCTTGATAGCGCGCTACACCATGATCTAAGTGAACAATCGGTTGTCCTACTTTGAGCTCGGCGAGGTTCTTAACCAGTGCGTCAGAGCTTATTTGGCGCTGTTTATCACGACGGCGTCGCTGTGATATACGTTGACCAAAGAGTTCTGTTTCGCAAATTAAACTAAATTTACCGCCTGTTTTCTTTTCAACGATGCAGCCTTGCGCTAGCGGTGAAACAATCAGCCCAAGTTTTGTCTTGCTGGCAACAAACTCATCGAAGTGGCTAAATAGCTTTGGCTTGATATCAATCTTAGCGAGCAGCTCTAACAAGGCTTCACGGCGGCCTTCTGATTCAGCACTAAATAACAGGCGATCGCCCTGTGCGACGTATTTTTCAAGCTCAGTTAATGGTTGCTTGAGTTTATGATTGGCGGTGACATCTGGTAGCTTGCTGACTTTACCTTGAAGAGCTGTGCCAGTATAAGTTTCATTTTTAAGGCCAAAGCGGGGAAGGGCCTTAAAAGAGGAAAAAATCTGTTCAGTAAGAAGATACAGCTCTTGTGGTGCTAACAAGGGTCTTAATGGATCGACGCGTCTATCTTGATAACGCGCTTCAACCTCATTAAGGTGCGACTGAGTGGCAGACTCAATGTCTCCCACTGTGACTAATTGGGTATTGTCCGGTAAATAGTCAAAAAGAGTGGCTGTCTCATCAAAAAACAGCGGTAGATAGTTTTCAATACCAGCAGGCATGGTTTTCTTGCTGACCATTTGGTAAATCGAACCCGGCTCTTTGACTAAGACTTCAAAGCGGCGGCGATATCTTTGTCTAAAGCCTTCAATGGCCGCGTCATCGGTTGGGAACTCTTTTGCAGGCAGTAAGCGGATCGCATTGATCTCTTTACTTGAACGCTGAGTCTCTGGGTCAAAATTGCGGATAGTTTCCACTTCATCATCAAACAGTTCGATTCGATAAGGCTGGCTCGAGCCCATAGGAAAAATATCGATGATAGAGCCGCGCACGGCAAATTCACCATGCTCATAAACCTGCTCAACCACATGGTAACCGGTATTTATTAACTGTTCGCGCACATCTAAAAGACGATATTTATCGCCTTTTTCTAGCATCAGTACATTGCCAGTGAGAAATGATTGCGGCGGTAAGCGCACCATTAAGGTGGTAACCGGCACAATGACAACACTTTGCTGAGCTTGAGGGATCCGAGATAGCGCTTCGAGTCGCTGAGACACCAGATCTTGATGTGGCGAAAAGCTGTCGTAAGGCAGTGTTTCTCTGTCAGGGAACAGCCAGATCGGTATTGATTGCTCACTGAGTAAGTAACTTAGCTCAGCTTCTAGGCCGATAGCATTAGGCGTGTCGGCGGTCACAACCAAGGTTACTCCCTGGTGCTGCTTCGCAATATTGGCGATGGTTAGCGCTTGGGCTGCGCCGCTAAGTGTACACAGCGTTTGTGCCAATTTGGCACTCTTGACAGCTGGTGGAGTCAATACGGAAAAAGCATTCATTAAGGCGAGGAAACAAGTCCATTAGCAGTAAAGTTGCTAAGTATTGTAGAGGCTTGTCTCAACTCATGCCAGTGAAAATTATGTTTGTCTTAGCGGGCTAACTTGCGCAGTTTTAGTTGCCTCTGCTGTATGCTTAAGCTGGCTTTCACCAGTTGTTCTACATCACTGTCTTGGATCACACTGAAGGTTAGTTCGCAGGCATACTGGGCTGCGCTAGCTTGTGAGGCGGTTTCAGAATTAACTTGTGGATCAGCTTCAAGCAAGGTGCAGCTTTTCACTTTTGCAAGGCATAGAAGGGCCACGAGCTCCTCTTTGATGTGTAATGTCACTTGAAACATTTGCCCAAGTTCAATTGGCGCAGCACTAACAAGGGTAATGCCACTACCACCGAAATGACTGCCGGTATAGCGAGTTCCCTCATATTCCTCTTTGGCCATGACGTGTTGCAATACCATGTCAATTTTTCGAGACTGCAACTTTAAAAATTCCACCACCGTTTTTGCTTCATCATCGAGGTGGCGCAGTTGTATAAGGCAATCTGATTCAAGGGCTTTAACATCGCTAATCAACTGCAGGCTGGTAGGCAGCATCATGCCAAGTTGCGCTGGTGATGGCAGTGGTTTAGCACTATCCCAAGGACTCAAATAGACATCAAATGGATGATTAATACTAAAATAGGCTGTAGAGTCGGTTAACAAGGCTTTTGCCTCTTGTTTTTAGGGGGCTAATACACCTATTATCGTGCGCATCTTTATGATTTAGCAAGGTTAGACACGCAAATGTCTTAGTATTTGAGCAGTATTGAAAAGATATTGAGGAAATATTAAGGTTTTTTGTGAAGCGCTGGGGATCTGTTATTCCATTTGAATGGGGGCTAGCCAGTTAATTACCGTGGCTATTGAGCTCAGCTTAAGTCGATTATATTTGGGTTTTTTAATGAATTTTTCATTATCGTTTTATATTGGTTATCGCTACTGGCGAGCGCGTAAATCCAATGCATTTGCATCATTTATCACCATCTTTGCTGTCTCTGGGATTTTACTTGGTGTCGCGGCATTGATTGTGGTCAGCTCAGTCATGAATGGCCTAGAAGGTCAACTTAAACAGCGGATCTTAGGCGCAGTGCCGCAATTAACTGTGCATTCGCAAACAGCGATTGTTGATTGGCCAGAGCAAGTCATCAAGCTGAGCGAACTTCCCGGTGTGATTGGGGCTACCCCCAGTATTTCAACTCAAGCCATGGTGCAATCGCCGAGTAATATAGGCGCCGCGCAGGTTTATGGGATCTATCCTGAGCAAGAAAAAAGCTTACTTAATACCACAAAACAGGTTTATTCCGGTGATTTTGACGCACTAGAATCTGGAAAATACCGCATCATCCTAGGTGCAGAGCTAGCCCGAATGCTCGATGTTGCTCCCGGCGATAAAATTCGAGTGTTGAGCGGCGATGGTGTGGTGTATACGCCACTGGGCCCCGTGCCAAGCCAGCGTAAATTTACTGTGGCCGGTGTTTTTGAAATGGGTTCACAAGTCGATGCGACCCTTGCCTATGTTCATCATGATGACGCGCAGCGTTTGATGAGACAAAAAGCGGGTGAAATTAAAGAGCTGCGTTTGTATTTAGATGATCCCTTTAACGCCGCAAAAATGGCGCCTCAAGTGATTAACCAATTTGCCACGCCCGTTACCACAACAGATTGGCGAGATACCTACGGACATTTATTCGGGGCGGTAAAGATGGAAAAGAACATGATGTCTTTAATGCTCAGTCTTATTATCGCCGTTGCTGCATTTAATATTGTTTCTGCCTTGGTGATGATGGTGGTTGATAAAACCACTGACGTTGCGGTTCTCAAAACACAAGGTTTAACCACATCGAACGTGATGGGGATCTTTATGATCCAAGGCTCACTTAACGCGATTATTGGTTTGATATCAGGCGTTGCTGTTGGTGTATTGTTAACCTTGAACCTCAATATGATTACTCAGCTTTTAGGGATCTCTATCTTGGGAGCCGGGCAAAATTTGCCGGTGCAATTAGAGCTGAGTCAATTAACCTGGATTGTGGTTGGTACATTAGTGATAACACTGGTAGCCACCGTTTACCCAGCAATTAGAGCAGCTAATGTGCAGCCTGCTACCGCGCTTAGGTATGAGTAAGCAAACATACGAGTAAGCGGCGATATGAATAAGAACAGAATAAGTAACAATAGCGAGTTAACAATGAATCAAGAATTATTGCTACAAGTCAGCGGTGTCAGCAAGCGTTATCAAGAAGGCTCTGTCGATACTGAGGTTTTGCATAATGTTGACTTACAAGTATTTAAAGGTGAGCAACTGGCTATTGTCGGCAGCTCTGGCTCGGGTAAAAGTACCTTGCTACATATAATGGGGACGCTTGATAGCCCGACCAGCGGCACCGTCACTATGCTTGGAGAGGACCTGTATAAGTTATCGAGTCAGCGCCAAGCCAAGATACGAAATGAAAATTTAGGCTTTATTTATCAATTTCATCATCTATTACCTGAGTTTACTGCGCTTGAAAATGTGTCTATGCCTGCGTTAATTCAAGGTCAACGTCGTAAACAGGTTGAAGCCAAAGCCAAGTCATTGCTCGAGCGGGTGGGGTTAGGGCATAGGTTAAGCCATACTCCGGCAGAAATGTCCGGTGGTGAGCGTCAACGGGTAGCAATTGCCAGAGCCTTGATTAACGATCCTAAGTTAGTGCTCGCAGACGAGCCAACCGGTAATCTCGATGCTAATAGCGGCGAAGCCGTATATGAGCTTATCACTGAACTTGCTGCGCAGCTGGGCACTGCATTTGTTGTGGTGACTCATGATCAAAGCCTCGCGGCAAGAATGGATAGGCAGCTGCATATGAAAGATGGCCGCTTGGTGCAAGCCGAGGAATTCACTGCATGAGAAGTCTGTTAGCTATGTGGGTTGGCTGGCGCTTCTATTTAGCGCGTCAGTCAAATCGGTTTATTAACTTTATCTCGTTTGCTTCAACGGCGGGGATCGCGCTCGGGGTAACCGTGCTTATCGTGGTTTTATCGGCGATGAACGGCTTTGAAAAAGAGTTAGAGCATCGCTTATTAGGCGTGGTGTCACATGGTGAGTTAATTGGTGTCAATGAGCCCATCCATCAGTGGCAATCAATTGTCAGTGATGCCAATAAAGTGCCGGGGATCACTGCCGCCGCGCCGTTTGTGCGTATGCAGGGCTTAGTGCAAAAAGTCGGTGGTTTTCAAGGGTTAACAGTACTGGGTATTGATATCGAAACCGAATCGGAAGTATCAAATATTCAGCAATTTATGTCAGCTAAGAGCTGGCAGAGCCTAAGTGAGCAAAACAGCAATAATATCGTTTTAGGTAAAGGTTTAGCCAAGAGTTTAGATTTAAAAGTCGGTCAGTCATTAAGCTTGTATATGCCTAATATCAATGGCCAGTCACAAAGTAAAATTGGCGCGGCTAAAAGTCATCGCTTTGTGGTTTCGGGCATTTTTGAACTTGGCGGTGAGCTAGATATGACCACAGCCTATATCCCGATGCAATATGCCGCCAAGACCTTGAATTTAGGTGACAGTGTTTCGGGCGTGCGTATTAAAGTTGATGACGTATTTGCAGCGCCAAGATTGATAAGAGATTTAGGTTATAGTCAGCAGCAATATGTGTATATTTCTGACTGGACTCGTACTCAAGGCCATTTATACCAAGATATCCAGCTAGTGCGTATGGTGATGTATCTGGTGCTTGCATTAGTCATTGCGGTGGCGTGCTTTAATATTGTGTCGACCTTAGTAATGGCGGTGCGAGATAAACAGTCTGAAATTGCCATCTTACTCACCATGGGCATGAGAAAAGCATCAATCATGCTGATCTTTATTGTACAAGGCGCCTTTAATGGTATTTTGGGCTGTGCCATTGGCGGGGTATTAGGGGTCATGATCTCGCTTAACTTAAGCGCTATAGCACGTACGATAGAATCGGTATTAGGCGTTCAGCTGTTATCGGCGGATGTGTATTTTATTGATTTCTTACCCTCTGAACTAAAAAGCGGTGATGTGGTAACGGTTGTCTGTTTAGCCTTTATAATGAGTGTTATTGCAACCTTATATCCCGCATGGAAAGCGAGCCAAACTCCGCCAGCAAGAGCCTTGGCTGGTAGGTAATACTGATTATCAGCTCTATAAGACAAAAATAACGCCAGCAGATGCTGTAATGCCGATCATTTAGCAGTTTATTGATCGGTTGACCGATCTTTATAAGATGGCAAAATCCGAGTGTTTTTA
>NZ_JBRIMD010000046.1:0-15258 GCF_052977325.1 Shewanella sp. 0m-6 | reverse complement strand
CCCAGAACAGTAAAACCAAGGCCTCAACGGTATGCCAAAAATAAAAATGCCGTTCACCTTAAGTGAACGGCATTACACCTCTCGGTACCTTTTTCTACGACGTTCAATTATCGATACTGACTAGTCGGCAGCGTAGCCGTTGATAGCTAATGTTTGACCATCAAGTTGCGCTGAGCCATCGACCATTGCGAGTCGGTTTTGACTGAACCATTTAACCACTAACGGGTAAATGGCATGCTCTTGTTCATGAACACGTTCAGCTAAAGTATCTGCTGTGTCGTCTTCGTAAACAGGCACTTTAGCTTGTAAGATCACAGGGCCAGCATCAAGCTCTGGCGTCACAAAGTGTACGCTAGCGCCGTGCTCTGAATCTTTAGCATCAATCGCACGTTGATGAGTGTGTAAACCTGTATATTTAGGCAGGAGAGAAGGGTGGATGTTAACCATCTTGCCTTCAAAACGCTGAACGAATTCATCACTTAAAATACGCATAAAGCCAGCCAACACGATGAGGTCGGGTTGGTACTTTTCAATCGCATTTAGTAGCCTTGCGTCATACTCTTGTCTTGTTTCGCCTGTGTGAGCTATCACGCAGCTGGTATCAATCTCATTTTGATGGGCGCGAACCAATCCATAGGCGTCGGGCTTATTACTGATCACACCAATCACGTCGGCTTGCAGATTATCATCACAGCCATCAATAATAGCTTGTAAATTACTGCCATTACCTGAAACTAATACTAAAACGCGACAACTCTGGGGCATTACAGGATCTCCACTTGCTCTTCTTCGCCGTTACGCTTGGCAATGTTTCCGATTAACCATGCGTTCTCGCCTTCTGCTTTTAGCAAATCTAAGGCTGAATCGACTTTATCTGCTGGTAGGGCGATAACCATACCAACGCCGCAGTTGAAGGTGCGGTACATTTCAAATTCAGAAATGTTGCCGTTTTCCATCAACCAGTTAAATACAACAGGCCACTGCCAAGAGTCGCTGTTAACCACTGCTTTACAGTCATCAGGCAATACGCGTGGGATATTTTCCCAGAATCCACCACCTGTAATGTGCGACATTGCATGAACATCATGTTGTTCAAGCAATTTAAGCAGTGATTTTACATAAATTTTAGTCGGCTCTAATAAATGGTCTATTAGTGGCTTACCAGCAAGTTCAAGTTCTGGATCAGCCTTGCTCACTTCTAATACCTTACGGATTAGTGAGAAACCATTTGAATGAGGACCGCTTGAAGCTAGCGCGATAAGAGCGTCACCGTCTTGCACCTTAGTGCCATCGATGATCTCTTCTTTCTCTACAACGCCAACGCAGAATCCTGCTAGGTCGTAGTCATCGCCTTCATACATGCCTGGCATTTCAGCAGTTTCACCGCCGATAAGTGCACAGCCTGATTGGACACAGCCTTCTGCAATACCTTTAACTACTGCTGTAGCAACTTCAACATCAAGTTTGCCCGTTGCATAGTAGTCAAGGAAAAACAGTGGCTCTGCACCTGAAACGATAAGATCGTTTGAACACATGGCGACTAAGTCGATACCGACGTTATCGTGCTTTTTAAAGTCGATAGCAAGACGTAACTTAGTGCCAACACCATCAGTACCAGAAACCAGTACTGGATGCTTATACTTAGTTGGTAGCTCACAAAGTGCACCAAAACCACCTAGATTGCCCATAACTTCTGGACGGCGGGTACGTTTTACTGCTGACTTGATGTTGTTAACTAGTGCATTTCCGGCATCAATATCAACGCCTGCATCTTTATAGCTTAGTGGGGTAGTAGGAGTGCTCACGGAGATCCTCTCGGGTACGGGTATCGATTATTATTGGATTTTACGCGGCGCTATTCTATCAGCTTGTGAGTAGCGTCGAAAGGTAAGTTTTTCAATTAACTTAGCGACAGAGGTCACGATTTACCGCCTTTTTGAAACTTTAAGTTTTCCTATATGAACAAATCTACTAGAATCGATAAAATTTACCGTGAAAAATACGTTAGAAAATCAGGAGAACAAGATGAAAGTCGTTGAAGTTAAGCACCCTTTAGTCCGTCATAAAATTGGATTAATGCGCGAAGGTGATATTAGCACTAAGCGTTTTCGCGAATTAGCGGCAGAAGTAGGCAGTCTACTAACATATGAAGCAACGGCTGATTTTGAAACTGAAAAAGTAACGATTGATGGTTGGAATGGTCCTGTTGAAATTGATCAGATTAAAGGTAAGAAGGTTACTGTAGTACCTATTTTACGTGCTGGTCTTGGTATGATGGATGGCGTTCTTGAGCACGTACCAAGTGCACGTATTTCTGTTGTGGGTATTTACCGTGACGAAGAGACACTAGAACCTGTGCCGTACTTTGAAAAGCTAGCTAGCGACATGCCTTCACGTATTGCGCTTGTTGTTGATCCAATGCTTGCAACTGGTGGCTCGATGATTTCAACAATCGACCTACTAAAAGAGCGCGGCTGTACAGCGATTAAAGCATTAGTTCTTGTTGCTGCGCCTGAAGGTATTGCAGCGCTTGAGAAAGCACATCCAGATATTGAGCTTTATACTGCCTCTATCGATGATTGCCTAAACGAGCAAGGTTATATCTTGCCAGGTCTTGGTGATGCGGGTGATAAGATTTTTGGTACTAAATAAGTATTAATGTCGTCACCAGTTAAGATGGTCTGAGTATCACCTAACTAAATCAGCAAACAATAAAAAGGAGCCGAATGGCTCCTTTTTTGTTTTTATCTTTTACTGAGTGCTAAAGTTTTCGTTGAAATTACAGCACCATTGCCGCTACCCAGCCAAACACTAACAATGGAATGTTGTAATGAATAAAGGTTGGAATAACGCTGTCTTTCATATGGTCATGCTGACCATCGGCATTAAGACCTGCTGTTGGGCCTAAGGTTGACTCCGATGCTGGTGAGCCTGCATCACCAAGAGCAGCCGCTGTACCCACAAGGGCAATCGTTGCTTCAACAGAGAAACCAAAACTCATCGCTAAAGGCACATAGATAGCGGCAATAATAGGAATGGTTGAAAACGATGAACCAATTCCCATTGTAATAAGCAAACCAACCAGTAGCATTAGGAATGCAGCTAAGGCTTTATTATCACCAATCGCCGTATTCATAATCTCAACTAAACTAGCAACATCACCAGTCCCCTTAATCACAGCGGCAAAACCAGCAGCAGATATCATGATAAAGCCAATGTTGGCCATCATGCGTACGCCTTGATTGAAGATATCTTGATCTGCGACATGCTTAAGTGCACCAGAAAAACTAAACACGATAAAGCCGACCAAGGCACCAAAAATCATCGAACCTGTATATAGCTGCACAACTAAGGTTGATACAACAGCAATAACAGCAATCACTATATTGCGTTTATTTAGACCCTCTTCTGGTTCAGCAGCTAGAATTTGCTCTTCTTGATATTCGCGAGGCTTACGGTAGCTTATAAAGACGGCTACCAATAAACCAAACACCATTCCGAGTGCAGGAATAATCATGGCAGGAGCCACTTGCTCTCTCACCGCCAGCAGGTTATTGCTATTTAAGTTTGTGAGCAAAATATCGTAGAGAAAGATGCCGCCAAAGCCAACAGGTAATACCATGTAGGTTGTCACTAAACCGAAGGTGAGCACACAGGCTACTAAACGACGGTCCATTTTTAACTTAGACATTACATGCAGTAACGGCGGGATTAAAATAGGAATAAACGCGATGTGGATCGGCAAAATGTTCTGCGAGGCGATAGCCATCGATAGAATCGTTAATAGTAACACCCAACGAACTCGGTTGTTGTTGGTACTATTTTGCTCTTTGCCTAATAAACTAATGACCTTATTTGAAATTAACGTTGTAAGACCTGAATGCGACAAGGCAACGGCAAAAGCACCGAGCAGAGCATAGCTTAAGGCTATTTGTGCGCCTCCACCAAGACCAGTATTAAAAGCTGCGACCGTTTGATGAAGATCCATGCCCCCAACAAGTCCTGCAACGAGTGCTGAGATTGTGAGTGCAATGACGATATTAACTCTAGCTAAGCTGAGGCCTAACATTAGGCATACAGCGATGACAACAGCATTCATAATATGATTAATCTATTTCTTATATTTGAAGTTGCGTCCATTTTTGCCTGTTAACACGCATTATGTCCAGTATCTATGCCGGATATCTTGAATTCAAACGTAGTTGTGAATTAGCTGTAGCTTAATATGCAAACAAAGTGTGAATATCAGCGTTAAATATAAGGTTAAGATGACCGGATAGTACCGAGTTAACGGAATAATCATTTAAAAAAGTGATATTGCTCTCAAATAGCTTGTCTGCAGCAAAACACTGCCTATAATGCCTTTAGATTTAAAACGAAAAGCGTTTTTAGCAATCCATAGATGGAGAAATAAAATGAGCGTATTAGTCGGCCGTCCGGCCCCTGATTTTACTGCTGCTGCAGTACTAGGTAATGGTGAAATTGTTGATACCTTTAACCTATCTGAAGCAATTAAAGGAAAGACTGCCGTAGTATTCTTCTACCCACTAGATTTCACTTTCGTGTGCCCATCAGAGCTAATTGCTTTTGATCACCGCATGGATGAATTCAAGAAGCGTGGCGTTGAAGTAATCGGTGTTTCAATCGATTCTCAGTTCACTCACAACGCATGGCGTAACACGCCAGTAGACAAGGGTGGTATTGGCCAAGTTCAATACACGCTAGTTGCTGACGTTAAGCATGAGATCTGTAAAGCATACGATGTTGAGCATCCAGAAGCGGGTGTTGCATTCCGTGGTTCTTTCCTTATCGACAAAGAAGGTCAAGTTCGCCACCAAGTGGTTAACGATCTACCACTAGGTCGTAACGTTGATGAAATGATCCGTATGGTTGATGCACTTCACTTCCACGAAGAGCACGGTGACGTGTGTCCAGCGGGTTGGGAAAAGGGTGACAAAGGTATGGACGCAAGCCCTGCGGGCGTAGCTTCTTACCTAACAGACAATGCTGATTCACTATAACTTATAACGTTAATTTATAACGAAATTGTAAGTTGTTAAAGCATAAAAAAAGCTGCGATTATCGCAGCTTTTTTTATTTTATCAGAACCATGTTGAGTGGTACTCAGCGCTTCGTATAATGAAACCTTAAGGCTCAACTGTTTCCTGAGGTTCGGTTTCTACTTCTGTTTCATCAGCTATAAAAGGCCAACCACCCAAAGATTTCCAGCGGTTTACGATTAAGCAAAATAGTTCTGCAGTGCGCTCTGTATCATATAAAGCCGAGTGAGCTTCACGATTATCGAAAGCTATCCCTGCCATAGTGCAGGCTTTTGCTAGTACAGTGTGACCAATCGCTAACCCCGCAAGAGCTGCTGTATCAAACGTGGCAAATGGATGAAACGGAGTGCGTTTAAGCGCATTTCGCTCAATTGCTTGGGTTACAAACCCATGGTCGAAGGCTGCATTGTGAGCAACAATAATACTGCGATGGCAACCCGCAGCTTTTTGTGCTTTTTTAACTTCTTTAAAGATCTCTAAGAATGCTTCTTTTTCACTGACCGCACCACGAAGTGGGTTAGTTGGATCAATACCGGTAAATGCTAATGCCTCAGGCTCAAGGTTTGACCCTTCGAATGGCTCAATATTAAAATGTAATGTCTTATCAAGACTGAGAACACCTTCATCGTCCATCTTTAGCATACTGACTGCGATTTCTAATAGCGCATCAGTGTTTGCGTTAAAACCTGCGGTTTCAACATCAATGACCACTGGGAAATACCCTCGAAAGCGGTTTTTCAATAAATTAGGGTCGAAAGCGTCTGTCATTAAAATTTCCCAAAAATGTGCAAGTGGCTATTATGCTGCAAGTGAGGATCACTGTCATGTTCGTTTGCTTGTTTTATAGGCTAAAGAAAGATAAATCTTTGCCGATAGAGAATAGTGATACGAATTTAGAGAGTTAATTTATGCGGCTTTGGGTAATTTTGACATCATTATTGTTACTCCCTTTTTCTGCCAATGCAGATTTAAGGCAATATGTGGCTTCTTTAGAAGAGTCGCAGTGGCGTCTGAGCGGCAATAATCCGGTGATGTGTCGTCTTGAACACGATATCCCCTCTTATGGCAAAGCAGTATTTACCAGTTACGCTGGCAAAGATCATAACTTAAATTTCAGCCTCGATATGTGGGTTAAACCAGATCAAGTGACTCAGGCTAAATTAGTGAGTATGGCGCCAGCTTGGCGTCCTGGCGTATTGTCGAAAGAGATCACTGAGCTAACCTATCAAAAATACTTCAGTGGTGAAGTACCGCGCAATGCTGCTTGGTCAATGCTGGCCGAACTTGAAAGTGGCATGCAGCCGACATTTTACTATGCCGATTGGTATAACGAGTCAAACAAAATAGCGGTAGGACTATCAGCGGTGAATTTTAGACGTCAGTACTCAGAGTTTAAGTCGTGCTTATCTTCTTTATTACCTTATTCATTTGAAGATATTGCATTTACGGTATTAACCTATGAGTCAGGTGGCACCGAACTCACTCGTTATGCCAAGTCACAGATAGCTAGAGTGCAAGAGTATTTAGCTTATGATAAGAATGTAGACTTAGTACTGATTGATGCTTATACCGATAGTTATGGCGGACGCAGTGCTAACCAAAACGTGTCTGAGCAGCGTGCCGATTCTGTGAAAGAGTTGTTTGTCGCTAGCGGCATTCGACAAAGCCGGATCCATACAATGGGGCATGGTGAAAGAAGACATGTAGCGTCGAATCAAACGATAGATGAACGTTCTCGCAATCGCCGGGTTGTGATTAGAATAAGTAAACCGCTATAACGTCATTGACGTTGGGCAATAGCCTAGCTTAATTGCTGGGCTTTTTTATGGACAATATTTGAGGAACAAGGTTGTTTGCGCCAAATTTTGCATAAAAAAAAGCCCGCTTACATGTAAGCGGGCCGCAAAAATAAATCATTGCAATCAACAAATTGAAGGAAGGAAGTCAAGCATAAGAACCAGGGATATAACTTCCGTGGATAACCACCAAAGTTTAAGAGTTCTTTGTTTCCGAATCTGCTAGGCAGACACTTCCTGGAAACGAGACGAATTATAGAGCCAGACATGTAGAGTGACAAACTAGAATAATTAGAGTTACTCATTAGTTTTAGTAATGCTGGTGGTGTGTGCGATTGCTGCTAAAAGGTACGTATAGCAGCAATACTGAGTGATTGGTCACAATTTCCTGTCAGTTTCGCATGATATTTAATTCATCAATGTTGCTAAATTATTAACAATGGAATTGTTCGTGAGCGGTCAATAATGGTTAAACAAACTTTGCGATGTATTTTTTTAGTTTGTATAGTGCGCAGAGAAAAGGGCGTTAAGTAAAAAGATAAAGTCAGACTTTTTAATTAATCAGTCTATTAAAAATAGGCTAATTAAAAGCGAAGTAAAGAAAGCATAACGACAACAACAAAGTCTCATTTTAAAAGAGTCAGTTAATCAGGGATACAAAATGCGAATTCATTCAATTTTAACTAAAAAGCATTTGTTGGCTATAGGTTTAGGGATAGCCATCGTCGGTTGCCAGTCACAACCTACACCAGACAATACAGCTAGTGCCAATACTGCAAACCAAGACAGTGTTGTAGAAACGATCCATGGCGTTCAAGTTGCCGATCCTTATCGGTACTTAGAGGTTGAGTCTGAGAAAACCACAAAGTGGGTGAGCGAGCAGCAACAAGCAGGTAAAGAATACCTAGCAAATATTGAAAATAAGCAAGCGATTGTAGATCGTATCACTGAGCTTTGGAATTATGAGAAAATTTCAGCGCCATTCGAAAAAGGCAGTAATACTTTTTATTACCGCAATGATGGATTACAGGCGCAGTCAGTGCTGTATGTCACTGATGCGAATGGTAAGTCTAAGGTTGCGCTCGATCCTAACGCTTTTTCTGACGACGGTACTATTGCATTGTCAGGCGTATCGGTAAGCGATGACGGTAAAACATTAGCCTACGGTGTATCTAAGTCAGGTTCTGATTGGCAGGCATGGCACTTTGTTGATGTTGCCACTGGAAAGAAGCTTACAGATGAGCTTGATTGGATAAAGTTCTCTAGTGCGGTGTGGGATCACGATAACACTGGAGTTTATTATGCACGCTATGATGCGCCTGCGGGTGGTAATGCACTGGCTGATGTGAATTTTAATCAGAAAGTGTACTTTCATAAAATTGGTACGCCGCAAAGTGAAGATACGCTAGTTTACGAAAGACCGCAGAATAAAGATTGGGGTTTTGGTATCGAAGTCTCTGAAAACGGCGATTACCTACTACTGTATATCTCACAAGGTACAGATAGCCGAAATCGCTTTTTCTATAAGTCACTGAAAGAACCTCAAGCGGAAGTTATTGAGCTTATTCCTGACTTAGAGGCTGAATATAGCTTTATCGGTAACGATAAGTCAGTGTTCTATTTCAAAACTGATTACAACGCTCCGAACGGTAAAGTGATTGCCATTGATGTGAATAATAGCGCTAAAGATAATTGGAAGACGATTATTCCTGAACTTAGCGACCCGATTAGCAACATCGCGATTATTAATGACCATATGGTGGTGAGTTACCTGCACGACGTGTTGGGCAAACTGACTATTTACAGCATGAATGGTGATAAGCGCCAAGATGTTATGCTACCGGGTAAAGGTAAAATCGCAGGCCCTTACGGCAAGCGTAGTAAAGATTACTTCTACTATGTTTTCAACAGTTACACCCAGCCTCAAACAACCTACAAGTTTGATTTTAACACTGGGGAGTCAACTGTTTACTCTAAGCCTCAAGTTTCTTTTAACCCGAGTGACTATACCTCTGAGCAGGTTTTTTACACCAGCAAAGACGGTACTAAAGTGCCGATGATGATCTCTTATAAGAACGGGTTGAAAAAAGATGGCCAAAACCCAACTCTGCTGTATGCCTATGGTGGGTTTGCTATCTCGTTGACGCCGCGCTTTAGTCCGGCCAATATTGCATGGATGGATATGGGCGGGGTTTATGCTGTGCCAAACTTGCGAGGTGGGGCAGAATACGGCGAAAGTTGGCACCAGGCGGGTATGTTCGATAAAAAGCAAAACGTATTTGATGACTACTACGCCGCTGCTGAGTACTTGATTGATCAAGATTATACTAATTCTTCTAAGCTAGGCGCTTATGGTCGCAGTAATGGAGGCTTATTGATGGGCGCAACCCTAACGCAGCGCCCAGAGCTATTTGCTGCTGTACTGCCAGCTGTCGGCGTTCTCGATATGCTGCGTTTCCAAAAATTCACCATTGGGTGGGCGTGGACCAGTGAATACGGAAGTGCTGATAATGCTGATCAGTTCCCGGCACTTTATGCTTATTCTCCATATCACAATCTTAAAGAGCAAGCTTATCCAGCCACTATGGTAATGACCGCCGATCATGACGATCGCGTAGTGCCACTTCATAGCTTTAAGTTTGGTGCCTTAATGCAGGACAAGCAGCAAGGCGATGCGCCAGTGATTATGCGCATTGAATCAAAGGCGGGTCATGGCGCAGGTAAACCGACCTCGATGAAGATTGATGAGTTCGCCGATATCTATAGTTTCCTTTGGCATAACTTTGGCCTTCAGGTTCCGGCGCAGATAGGCAAATAAGTCTTTTTATTGTCATTAAAAAGGAAGCTTTGGCTTCCTTTTTTTATTGGGTCACGCTTTGCTGCCTGTTCCGTGTACAGCCGGCTTGGGCGCTTATGCAACAATCGTTTAAGATGATTAACAAAATTTTATGAAGAAGCGCATCGCATATCACATATGGCGATTCACAATTGCATACTGGCTAGGTATAGTAGGCCTCTATTTTATCTCATTGATTGGCGATTATCGTTTATGTTTCGTTGGCCTATTTCGGTTTACTATGAAGATACTGACGCTGGTGGTGTTGTTTACCATTCAAATTACCTAAAGTTTTTTGAACGCGCCCGCACCGAATGGTTACGTGCGATGGGAGTGAAACAAACCGCTTTATTAGAAGATGACATTGCGTTTATCGTTAAACGTGCAGCATTAGATTTTTGTAAAGCCGCGCGTTTTGAACAGAACCTTATTGTAGAAACTAAGGTCATACAACTTAAGAAAGTCTCAATGGTATTTGAGCAACGCTTAATAGACGAGCAAGGTGAAGTATACTGCGAAGCAGAAATCTTAGTCGCTTGTATCGCGCTATCACGAATGAGACCTCGAGCTATTCCCCAAAATATTGCGCAGGAGTTTAAAGTTGGAAGCTGATATTTCTTTTATTGGATTATTTTTACAAGCAAGTCTACTGGTTAAATTTGTTATGTTGACTTTGCTTAGTCTCTCTATCGCCTCGTGGGCGGTCATTATTCAGCGCCGTAAATTACTTACCGCTGCCAAAAACAATGCGCTGAAGTTTGAAGATAAATTTTGGTCAGGTGTCGATCTCAACAAGCTTTATCAAGAGTTATCAGCAAGGCAAGACAGCAATACCGGTCTTGAAACATTGTTTGTTACCGGCTTTAAAGAATATGCTCGTTTAAATAAATTAAATGGTCGAGTGCCCGAAGCTGTGATGGATGGTAGCTACCGTGCGATGCGCGTGTCATTGTCACGAGAATTGGAAAAGCTTGAAACTCACTTACCTTTACTTGCAACCATAGGTTCAACGAGTCCTTATATCGGTCTGTTTGGTACCGTTTGGGGGATCATGAACTCCTTTATCGCACTGGGCGCAGTAGAAAATGCGACGCTTGCTATGGTGGCCCCAGGTATTGCAGAGGCCTTGATTGCTACTGCAATGGGTCTTTTTGCTGCGATTCCAGCCGTTATCGCTTATAACCGCTTCTCGACACAAGTTGAAAAGATTGAAATGTCTTATGCCAACTTTATGGAAGAATTCTCAAGTATTTTGCATCGCCAAGCATACAGTGAGAAGGAACAGGCATAATGCATCAAGGCTACCAAAGGAAGCGCCGTCGCCCTGTTGCTGAAATTAACGTGGTGCCTTATATCGATGTGATGTTGGTACTGTTGATCATCTTTATGGTTACCGCGCCAATTGTTACCCAGGGGGTGAAAGTTGATTTACCTCAAGGGCAAGCCGAGTCTCTACCTGCAGACAGTAAACCGCCTGTGGTCGCATCCATTGATGCGATGGGCGAGTATTATTTAGATGTGGGCAGTTCTAGTACTAAAGAGGCGCTAGATTTGGATGAAGTCGCAGTGCGTGTTGGTGCGATTATTCAGCTAGAACCTGAGCGCCCCGTTGTTGTGAAAGCTGATCGTTCAATTCCTTATGAGAAAGTCATTCAATTAATGGTGACGCTACAAGGCGCAGGTGTGCCGTCAGTGGGTTTAATGACAGATTCGCCGGAGGATAAATAAGTGGCGGCAAAATCAGATTTAACCCTTCCAGTTGCTATTTCAGCTGGAATTCATATTGGCGTGATAATTATTCTCATTTTAGGCGTGGATTTTTCAGAAAAGCCTAAAGTGCAGCCTCAAGCGAGTGCGCCGGCGGTTCAGGCTGTGGTTATCGACCAGAAAAGGGTCGCTGAGCATGTTGAGAAGCTAAAAGCTGAAAAGCGTGAGGCCGAGCGTAAAGAAAAGGCGCGCCAAGATGAAGCCGATAGACGTGTGCGTGAAGCACGCAAAGAGCGTGAACGCGAGCAGGCACAAATTAAGCGACTTGAGCAAGAACGTAAGCAAAAAGAGATTGAAACTAAAAATGCAGCTGATGCGGCAAAAGCGGCACAGTTAAAGCAAAAGCAAGAGAATGAACGCGCAGCTAAAGCTGAAGCTGATCGCAAGCAAAAAGAAGCTGAGCGTAAAGCCTCTGAGGAAGCCGCAAAAAAAGCAGCGGATAAACGCAAAACTGAAGAGGCCGCGGCTAAAAAAGCTGAGGATGAGCGCAAACGTAAAGCTGAAGCCGAGCGTAAGCGCAAAGCGGAAGAACAAGCTAGGCGCGAGCAAGAGCAAATGATGCAAGAAGCATTGGCTGCCGAGCAAGCGGCACTTTCTCAGACTCGTAATAAGCAAGTCATGACTGAGGTGCAGCGTTATACCTCGATGATTAAAGCAACTATTCAGCGCAATTTAGTGGTTGATGAGTCGATGCGAGGAAAGAGTTGCCGAGTCTTCATTCGCTTAGCAAATGATGGTTTTGTTACTGCAAGCCAAACACTCGATGGCGATAGCGTTGTTTGCCGCGCTGCAAAAGCCGCGATTAATAAAGCAGGCAGGTTGCCAGTATCGAATGAGCCTGACGTGTATAACAAGCTAAAAGAAATTAATTTAACAGTTCAACCTGAGTTCAATTAAAGGATCCATATGAAAAATTTGGGAAAATGGTTGCTGACAAGCTTGCTGATCTGCAGCATGCCTGTAAAGGCTGCATTAGATATTGTCATCACCGAAGGCGTTGATGTTGCGAGACCTATCGCTGTCATACCCTTTGTATGGCAGGGCACAGGTCCTATGCCATCACAGATCTCTGATGTTGTGATGTCTGACTTAGCTCGAAGTGGTACTTTCAGCCCAGCCGATGAGCTGAGCTTGCCGCAGCGTGGCATTAGTACTTTGGCTCAATTTAATGTGTCAGCCTGGATGGCTCAACCTGCTGAAGCGGTTGTTATGGGGTCGATAAAGCCTTATGGCGCTGATAAGTACTTAGTGAGCTTTGAGTTAATTGACTTAGTAAAAGCGCAGCTTCAGTCAGATTCTATCTCTAAGCAGGATTTAGTGATTGATAGTCGTGAAACCATTATTACAGCGGCGCAGTTCCGTCAATATGGCCACCGAATTAGTGATGTTGTTTATGAAAAACTTACCGGTATTCGTGGTGCATTCTTAACTCGTATCGCCTATGTCGTTGTTAATCACGGAGAGAAGTCACCCTATAAGTTGATGATTAGTGACTATGACGGGTATAACGAACAGATGCTACTGCGCTCTCCAGAACCATTAATGTCACCTTCTTGGTCTCCAGATGGTCAACGTCTTGCGTATGTTAGCTTTGAAAACCGTAAAGCAGAGATCTATGTACAAAACATTTATACTCAGCAGCGGACTAAGGTGACCAGCTTTGATGGTATTAATGGCGCGCCCGTTTTTTCACCTGATGGTAAAAAATTAGCGGTTACGCTTTCAAAAGATGGTCAACCTGAAGTCTATGTGGTAGATATCGCCACTAAAGCCATTAAGCGTATTACTAACCATTATGCGATTGACACTGAGCCATCTTGGTTCCCTGATGGTAAGTCATTACTTATCACCTCTGAGCGAGGCGGTCGTCCTCAGCTATATCGTGTATTCTTAGACTCAGGTAAGATTTCCCGTTTGACCTTCGAAGGCGAGTGGAATCTTGGTGGTTCAATTTCACCTGATGGACGTAGCATTATTTTTGTTAATCGCACCAATGGTAAGTTCAATATTGCCCGTATGGATCTAGAAACTCGCTTTATGCAAGTGTTAACCAGCACGCGATTAGATGAATCACCAAGCGTGGCGCCAAATGGCACCATGGTTATTTACGGAACAACCTACCAAGGTAAGCAGGTATTAGCTGCGGTTTCTATGGACGGACGTTTTAAAGCAAGATTGCCAGTTGGGCAGGGTGAAGTTAAATCACCATCTTGGTCACCATTTCTCTAACTAAAAAGATTAAGGATTTAAAAAATGGATCT
Organism: Shewanella sp. 0m-6; assembly: GCF_052977325.1. Classification (NCBI taxonomy): domain Bacteria; kingdom Pseudomonadati; phylum Pseudomonadota; class Gammaproteobacteria; order Alteromonadales; family Shewanellaceae; genus Shewanella; species Shewanella sp. 0m-6. The sequence goes on along the minus strand of NZ_JBRIMD010000046.1, from coordinate 1,538 downwards.
GAATAAGCTATTTAAAGCCATGTTAGTCGTACTTCCTATTATGGCTATCAGCGCGTGTAGCTCGACTTCTGAGTCTGAAACAGATGCAACGAGTTCAACAGAGTCATCTTCATCGAGTGAATATGCAAACAATGGTGTAGAAACTGGTGGTGTAGCGCCAGTATTGACTCCTGCAGAGCAGCAACGCCTTAAGTATCAAGAGTTGAGAAAAGAACACATTATCTATTTTGATTTTGACCGTAGTTCAGTTTCTCAGCAGTTTGCGGAAGTGTTAGAGGCTCACGGTGACTACTTGGTTGAACACCCAAATGTTCGAGTGATGATTGAAGGTCATGCAGATGAGCGCGGAACACCAGAATATAACATCGCACTTGGTGAGCGCCGAGCGAAAGCCGTTGCTAAGTACTTACAAGGCATGGGTGTACAACCTAGCCAAATGAGTATTGTAAGTTATGGTGAAGAGAAGCCAATGGATTTCACTCGTAGCGATGAAGGTTTTGCTAAAAACCGTCGCGCTGTGCTTGTTTATTAATATTACAGGCAAAAGGCTTACCCTATGAAACACGCCGTTTTATCAGCGGCAATATTCCTTGTAGTAGGTTCTGCATATGCAGCGCCTGCTCCTGTTGAGGATATTGCTGGTGGCTCTACAGATGATAGAGTAGCTCGTTTAGAACGAGTCATCAAAGCTAAGCAACAAAGCGAATTTCAAATGCAGCAGCGTTTAGAAACTTTGCAGCAGGAAGTATTGGATCTACGAGGTTTGAGTGAACAGCAGTCTTATCAAATAGAACAGATGCTACAAAGGCAGCGTCAGTTATATGAAGATATTGCTAATCTTTCTTCAAAACCCGCCGTGCCAGTTGCCGTTAATACTCCCAACTCTGCATCAACCGTTTCTTCAAGCCTTGGTGAAACAGCGAGCTATGAGCAAGCTGTAAACTTGGTATTGAAAGATAAAAAGTATGAGGCCGCTATTCCGGCTTTCGCTCAATTTATTGAAAGTTACCCAAATTCGAGCTATGCGCCTAATGCAAATTACTGGTTAGGGCAGCTTCTCTATAATAAGAGTGAGTTTGCTGGCGCTGCTAAAGCATTTACGACGGTTGTTGAAAAATACAAAGATTCGGGTAAGCGTGGCGAAAGTTTAGTCAAGCTTGGCATGATTGCAGAGAAAACTGGCGATAAGGCTAAAGCAAAGGCTTACTATCAAAAAGTTACTCAGGAATATGCTAATAGCGCAGCTGCAAGAATTGCTGTGCAGCAACTTTCATCACTTTGATGCTGATTTATTCAGAAAACAATCTCTTAGATTGTTTTTCATGCAAACAGGGTGAAATGGTAAAATTGCACTTGCATGCGAAGATGAAAAAGGTATTATAGGCGCCCTCAGAGCGACACAGTCGTTTGAGGGCATCTTTACCGAGTAAGTAAGTTATTCAAGCTAAGATGTTAGTTATACCAAGGGGGCTGTTAGCTCAGTCGGTAGAGCAGTTGGCTTTTAACCAATTGGTCGAAGGTTCGAATCCTTCACAGCC
>NZ_JBRIMD010000045.1:0-15845 GCF_052977325.1 Shewanella sp. 0m-6 | reverse complement strand
TTAAAAACACTCGGATTTTGCCATCTTATAAAGATCGGTCAACCGATCAATAAACTGCTAAATGATCGGCATTACCTTAAAAAAGACGGTTTTTATTATCAACTTAAGATGAATTAACGCTTAAGTGCTTCGCTCAATAGTGGGCGGAATGTCTTAACAAGTGCAGTGGTCGTCTTTGGAGTACCAGCAACAATGTTACCTGACACTAGGTAGTTGTGGTTACCAGTAAAGTCAGTAACAGTACCGCCAGCTTCACGTACGATTAGATCGCCAGCAGCGATATCCCATGGCTTAAGACCAATTTCAAAGAAACCATCTAAACGGCCAGCAGCAAGGTATGCAAGATCAAGTGCTGCAGAACCGCCACGACGTAGATCAGCAGACTGAGCAAATACAGCTGCAAACAGCTTCATGTAAGTTTCAGTGTGTTGCTTAGCTTTGAATGGGAAACCAGTACCAATAATAGTTTCGCTTAATTCATTGTTCTTAACACGGATGCGGAAATCGTTAAGTTTAGCGAATTTACCACGAACAGCAGAGAACAACTCGTCACGAATAGGATCGTAAACAACAGCGACTTCGGTTTTACCTTTAAACTGCATCGCGATAGATACAGCAAAGTGAGGAATACCTCTTACGAAGTTATTAGTGCCATCCAGAGGGTCAACAATCCATACGTAATCTTTATTAGTTCCTTTGTTCTCACCAGTCTCTTCACCAATAATAGTGTGGTCTGGGTAAGCTTTGCGGATCTGATACGTGATTGCAGCTTCAGCTTCCTTGTCTACGTTAGTTACGTAGTCGTTAACACCTTTCGAGGTGACTTCTATACGGTCTAGTTCCGCATAGGCGCGGACAATAGTTTGGCCGGCAGCGCGAGCAGCGCGCACAGCAATGGTATGCATTGGAAGCATTGCAAATCCCCTGGATGTAAAAGAACGGATATAAATTATCGGAGGCGGATTATACCCGATTTGACGGTTATATCAAATGCTGATTTTTGTATAAGCAAAATGAGTCGCTTGTGGTAACATTCTTTCACGTGTTCTCTCAGAAAAATAAGTAGTTTCATGCTCAGCAATATTCGCGTCGTTCTTGTCGGTACTTCCCACCCAGGGAATATAGGTTCTACAGCCCGTGCTATGAAAACCATGGGGTTATCCACTTTATATCTTGCTGAGCCAAAGGTTGAGCCAGATGGTCATTCGATCGCGTTAGCGGCTGGTGCATCGGATATTCTAAAGCATGCGATTACCGTAGGCTCAGTAGAAGAAGCCATTGCAGATTGTAGCTTAGTGATTGCAACAAGTGCTCGTAGCCGTACCTTAGACTGGCCGATGCTTGAGCCACGTGAAGCGGGTGAGAAATTAGTCGGCTCAGCATTAACCGGCCCTGTAGCTATCGTATTTGGACGTGAAAATAACGGCCTAACGAATGAAGAGCTACAGCGCTGTGATTATCATGTTGCTATTCCTGCTAACCCAGAATACACCTCATTGAATCTGGCACAAGCAGTGCAGATTATCTGTTATGAGGCACGGGTAGCCCATCTTGCGCAAGTGCAAAGTAGCGCAGAGCCTGTTCAAACTGTTGATAGTGAGGACACTCTAGTTGATTTTCCATCATCAAAAGAGCGTGAAAACTTCTATGAGCACTTAGAAAATACATTACTAGCCACTAACTTTATTGTTAAAAACCATCCTGGCCATGTAATGATGAAGTTACGTCGTTTATTTAGCCGTACGCGTATTGAGCGTCAAGAGATGAACATCTTGCGCGGGATATTGACCTCGATTGATAAAGTCGTTGCCAAAAATGAGACCAAAGATAAGTAAACAGCGTTAAGCAAAGGAAGTAGCTAAATGGGTGTTATCGCAAGATTGAAAGACGACATAGCCTCTATTTACCATAGAGATCCTGCAGCAAACGGGACGATTGAAATTTTATTCAATTACCCGGGAATGCAGGCAATTTGGATCCACAGGGTGAGCCATAAACTCTGGGTCAGAAATTGGCGACTTTCGGCGCGATGTTTATCCACTTTCTCTCGATGGTTAACGGGTGTAGAAATACACCCTGGAGCGACCATTGGTGATCGCTTCTTTATTGATCATGGTATGGGAGTTGTGATTGGTGAAACGGCTAATATTGGCAACGACTGTACGCTATACCATGGGGTAACGTTAGGTGGTACAACTTGGCAATCAGGTAAGCGCCACCCAACTTTAGGTAATAATGTGGTGATCGGTGCGGGGGCTAAGGTCTTAGGACCTATCACTATGAATGACGGCGCACGCGTTGGTTCCAATTCTGTAGTGGTTAAAGATGTTCCTGCTGATACCACAGTGGTGGGAATTCCTGGCCGCGTCGTTGCGTCGCCATCCGCTCAGTCTAAAGAGACATCCCAGCGCCGCACTGAAATGGCTAAAAAGTATGGTTTCGATGCCTACGCGGTATCGCCAGATAATCCTGATCCGGTTGCTAATGCTATTGGTCAAATGTTAGATCATATGCATTTGATGGACTCTAAAGTTCAAGAAGTCTGCCAGGCTGTACAAACTTTGGGCGGAAGCGTCTGTACTGAAAAATTACCAGAGCTCGATGTGGAAGATTTTAATGATGCAGAAATTGCGGCAGCGCAGAAGCGTCAGAAGTCTTTAGATGAGTTTGATCCCATTATCTAGAATAATGTGCGTTTAAAATCTTAAATGTCATTGAATCTTGCCTAATAAACAGGTTAAATACCCCAGCAAAATGACGGGGTATTTAGTTCCTGTCATGATCCTATTAATACTTGACCAAATTGCTAGGCTTTATACTTGACTAAAACAGTCAGGTATGTTGAAATTAGTCTATGCTTTTTTGGGAGACGTAGTAGCATGAAACTTACATCGAAAGGTCGGTACGCAGTAACTGCAATGTTAGACGTTGCCATGCATTCAACTAATGGTCCTGTGCCATTGGCCGATATTTCCGAGCGTCAAGGGATCTCTCTATCTTACCTCGAACAACTCTTTGCAAAACTCAGAAAAAATGGTTTGGTTTCTAGTGTCCGTGGACCTGGTGGTGGATATCGCCTAGGTACAGATGCTTGCGACATTTCCGTTGGAATGGTTGTACGTGCGGTTGATGAGTCCGTCGATGCAACGCGCTGCCAAGGTCAAGGTAATTGCCAGAGTGGAACCCGATGTTTAACCCATTCGCTTTGGGGAGATTTAAGCAATCAGATCTCTGATTTCTTAAATGGCATATCGTTAGCAGGATTGATGCATAAAAGAGATGTGCAGTTTATCTCCGTTAAACAAGATAAATTGCAGCAGGAGCAAAGACTAAGCATTTAGCCGTCTTTGTTATGAATATAAAAATTATTTTTTGTACGTTGTAAGTGGTCTCTACTCGAGGCTACAAAGTACGGAGTGTGTGATGAAGCTACCTATTTATTTAGATTATGCTGCGACGACGCCAGTTGACCCTCGCGTTGCAGAGAAAATGATGCAGTGCCTGACAATGGACGGCATTTTCGGTAATCCAGCGTCTCGTTCTCACCGTTACGGTTGGCAAGCTGAAGAGGCTGTTGATATTGCTCGTAACCAAGTCGCTGATTTGATTAACGCTGATCCACGTGAAATCGTGTTTACTTCAGGTGCGACTGAGTCTGACAACCTTGCAATTAAAGGTGTTGCTCACTTCTACCACAAGAAAGGTAAGCACATCATCACTAGCAAGACAGAACACAAAGCCGTTCTAGATACTTGTCGTCAGCTTGAGCGTGAAGGTTATGAAGTGACCTACCTTCAGCCAGAGCCAAGCGGCCTAATTCCGGTTGCTATGATTGAAGCTGCAATGCGTGAAGACACTATTTTAGTGAGCATCATGCAAGTGAACAACGAAATCGGTGTCATTCAAGACATCGACGCGATTGGTGAGCTATGTCGTTCACGTAAAATCGTATTCCATGTTGATGCAGCACAAAGCGCAGGCAAAATGCCGATTGATGTGCAAAAGACTAAAGTTGACTTGCTATCAATTTCTGGCCATAAGATGTATGGACCTAAAGGTATTGGCGCACTTTATGTAAGTCGTAAGCCACGTATTCGCCTAGAAGCAGCAATGCACGGTGGTGGACATGAGCGCGGCATGCGCAGTGGTACGCTAGCTACTCACCAAATTGTGGGTATGGGCGAAGCAGCAGCCGTTGCTAAAGCCGATATGGATGTGGATAACCAGCGTATTCGTCGCTTACGTGACAAACTATGGAATGGTATCAATCATATTGAAGAAACCTATATCAATGGTGATATGGAAAACAGATATTGCGGTAGCCTAAATGTGAGTTTCAACTTCGTTGAAGGTGAATCATTGATGATGGCGCTAAAAGATTTAGCTGTATCGTCTGGATCAGCCTGTACTTCTGCAAGCTTAGAGCCAAGCTATGTTCTACGTGCTCTAGGACTTAATGATGAAATGGCTCATAGCTCAATTCGATTCTCAATCGGGCGTTTTACAACTGATGAAGAAATCGACCATGCAATAGAAACGATTAAAGAATCTATTGGTAATTTAAGGGAAATGTCGCCGCTTTGGGAAATGTTCAAAGACGGTATCGATCTGGACTCAGTCCAGTGGGCACATCACTAACCTTAACTTAATTCACGAATAGATAAATTGGAGTAGTATCATGGCTTATAGCGAAAAAGTAATCGATCATTATGAAAACCCGCGTAACGTTGGCTCATTTGATAAAAACGACCCTTCAGTTGTGACCGGAATGGTCGGTGCACCAGCTTGTGGTGACGTAATGAAGCTGCAACTGCGCATCGACGACAACGGTATTATCGAAGACGCTAAGTTCAAAACTTACGGTTGCGGCAGCGCGATCGCTTCTAGCTCACTAGTAACAGAGTGGGTAAAAGGCAAAACCGTTGATGAAGCGTTAGCGATTAAGAATACTGATATTGCAGAAGAGCTTGCTTTACCACCAGTCAAAATCCATTGTTCTATCTTGGCTGAAGATGCGATTAAAGCCGCTCTAGATGAGTACAAAACAAAGCAATCTAAGTAATACCTGGAGTTAAGATGGCAATTAGTATCACTCCCGCTGCGGCTGAACGTGTTAGAAGTTTTTTAACCAGCCGTGGCAAAGGTTTAGGCTTACGTCTAGGGCTTAAGACATCAGGTTGTTCTGGTATGGCTTATGTACTGGAGTTTGTTGATGACCTGAATGACGACGATGAGCTCTATGATATCGATGGTGTGAAAATCATCATCGATGCCAAAAGCTTTATCTATCTTCAAGGGATTGAGTTGGACTTTGTTAAAGAAGGTCTAAACGAAGGTTTCCAATTTAATAACCCTAATGCGAAAGGTGAATGTGGCTGCGGTGAGAGTTTTACCGTATAAGCTATTAAAAGTTAAACTATGAATTATTTCGAGCTGTTTAGTTTACTTCCTTCCTATGATGTCGACACCGCCTTACTTGCAGAACGCTATCGCGATCTGCAAAGGGCGGTTCATCCCGACAAATTTGCTAACGCAAGTGAGCAAGATAAACGTCTTTCTGTGCAGCGCACAGCGCAAATCAATGATGCTTTTCAAACACTCAAGAACCCCATTCAAAGAGCTGAGCACTTGCTTGCATTGAAAGGGCTAGAGTTAAGTCACGAGTCTACAACATTAAAAGATACCCAATTTTTAATGCAACAGATGGAGTGGCGAGAATCACTTGAAGACATTAGCCATAGTAATAATCCAGATGACGAGATCGCCGCGCTTTACGACTCTTTTGAGCAATACGCGAAACAGATCACAGCAGACCTAAAAGTGATGCTGGTGAGTGATCTTGAAGCTGACCATTTGCAGGCAGCAGATCAAATTCGTAAACTCAAGTTTATGGCAAAATTACAAGACGAGTTGACCAGAATTGAAGACGCGTTCTTAGATTAGTCAGCTGGGTTAATTTTATAATATTGTTGGCTCAAGTTGTTGAGCCAACATTTTTTTAAGTTGGATATATATGGCACTTTTGCAGATAGCAGAGCCTGGACAGAGCGCTGCTCCCCACCAACATCGTCTCGCTGTTGGAATAGATTTAGGCACCACTAACTCACTTGTTGCTGCGGTACGTAGCGGCGTGGCGAATACGTTACCAGACGAAGATTCACAGCATTCATTGCCTTCTGTCGTCCGTTATACCCAAGAGGCTGTGATGGTAGGGCGCGAAGCTGAAGCTTTTTCAGCTCAAGATCCGCAAAATACCATAGTGTCAGTAAAACGTTTTATGGGACGTAGTCTCGACGATATTCAATCGGGCGAGCAATCATTTGCTTATTCTTTTGAAGCAAGCGATAACGGCTTACCGATTTTTGTGACCCCTCAAGGTAAAGTTAATCCTGTCCAAGTCTCTGCAGAGATTTTAAAGCCGCTGGTTGCGCGTGCAGAGTCGACACTTGGTGGTACCCTAGAAGGCGTGGTGATCACTGTTCCTGCATATTTTGATGATGCGCAGCGCCAAGGTACTAAAGATGCTGCATCGCTCACAGGTGTTAAAGTATTACGTCTGTTGAATGAGCCTACTGCGGCAGCAATTGCTTACGGCTTAGACAGTGGTCAAGAGGGGGTGATTGCGGTTTATGATTTCGGTGGTGGTACATTTGATATCTCAATTTTACGTTTAAACAAAGGCGTATTTGAGGTGTTGGCAACGGGTGGTGACTCAGCATTGGGTGGTGATGATTTTGATCATCTTTTGCAGGCTTACTTTATCGCGCAGTGGCAGTTATCTGATATTAGCGCAAGCTTAAACCGTAAACTGCAGATCGAAGCACGCCGCGTTAAAGAGGCGCTAACAGAGTCTGATACAACCCAGGCAACAGTGACTGATGATCAGGGACAAGGGCTTTCTTTGACTGTTACTCGTGAGCAGTTTGACAGCTTGATTAGTCAATTAGTTAAGAAAACCGTCAGCAGCTGTCGCCGTGCACTACGTGATGCTGGCGTCAGCAGCGATGAAGTGCTGGAAACTGTGATGGTTGGTGGCTCTACTCGCGTACCTTTGGTGCGCAACGAAGTTGCAAGCTTTATGGGGAAAACGCCGTTAACCTCTATTGATCCCGACCGCGTCGTTGCGATTGGCGCAGCTATTCAAGCTGATATTTTGGTCGGTAATAAGCCTGAATCAGACCTATTACTGCTCGATGTTATTCCGTTATCACTGGGTATCGAAACCATGGGCGGATTAGTGGAAAAGGTGGTTTCACGTAATACCACTATTCCGGTCGCTCGAGCACAAGAGTTTACAACGTTTAAAGACGGTCAAACGGCGATGGCATTCCACGTGGTACAAGGGGAGCGAGAGTTAGTGGCAGATTGCCGTTCACTTGCTAGATTTACCCTTAAAGGTATTCCACCTCTTGCTGCAGGTGCTGCGCATATTCGGGTGACCTTTCAAGTTGATGCGGACGGCTTACTTAGCGTGACGGCTATGGAAAAATCAACGGGTGTAAAAACCACGATACAAGTTAAGCCATCATTTGGCCTAAGTGATCAAGAAATTGGCAGCATGCTAAAAGACTCAATGGCAAACGCCAAAGATGACATTACACGTCGCATGCTGGCTGAAAAACAAGTAGAAGCGGCTCGCGTTCTTGAGTCATTGAGTTCAGCTCTAAATAAAGACAGCGACTTATTGACTACAGATGAACGTGAAGTGATTCAAGCCAATATGGCCTTGTTGGCTCAGGTAGCTAGCGAAGGCGATGCTGACGCGATAGAAGCCGCTATCGAAACACTAGATACAGCGACGCAGGACTTTGCTGCTAAGCGTATGGATAATTCAATACGACTCGCTCTAAAAGGGCAGTCGGTTGACAATATATAGGTAAGGTTATGCCACAAATTGTATTTTTACCCCATCAAGAGTTATGCCCAGACGGAGCTGTAGTTGAAGCAAACGAAGGCGAAACCGTTTTAGATGTTGCACTGCGCAACGGTATTCATATCGAACACGCATGTGAGAAATCGTGCGCTTGCACGACTTGCCACGTAGTGATCCGTGAAGGCTTTGACGAACTTGAAGAAAGTGATGAGCTTGAAGATGACATGCTTGATAAAGCATGGGGCTTAGAGCCTGAAAGCCGTCTTTCTTGCCAAGCAAAAGTGCCTGCTTCAGATATCGTCGTCGATATTCCTAAATACACGATTAATATGGTTAGCGAAGGTTAGTCCCGCTAACAATCGATATTAAAAATATGTATTTATTAAAAGCCAGTAGCGAGCTACTGGCTTTTTTGTTTCTGAGTTTTAGTGCTTCATATGCAGGGTTAACAAGCTTAAAACCTAGCTCAACTATGCTTTCACTCATTGCGCGCAGCATTGTGCTTTATGTTCTCTACATAGATTAAGGCGTGTTCTCTATTTATGGCGCTCAGGTGCTGCGAATGGCATTTATGCCCGCTTATATCGATTTAGGAAGCTAAGTAACGCGTTAGCCGTTACCGAGGGTGCAAAAGCCGAGGAGCAATGCATGACCTTCCACAGCAGTCCAAAATATCGATGAGCGAACACATCTTTATAAGGATAGGTATTATACTGATGATATGACTGTTGAAAGGAGAGCGACAATGAAGCTTAAATGGATAGATTCTTTAGAGATTGCACTGTATTTGATTGATAAGTATCCCGGTGTTGATCCTGAGACGGTCCGCTTCACGGATCTCAATGAGTGGGTGTTAGCTTTAGACTGTTTTGATGATGATCCTAACCATTGTAACGAGCGTGTGCTTGAAGCTATTCAGGCCAATTGGATAGCAGAAAAATGAGACGAATTGTCTCAAGAATTGTAGAAAGTGTGATCTAAGTCGTATCTGCTTGGGTTGGTGGCTACAAAGGTACTTAGCTTTGATCCGTATCAAATGTATTCTCATAATTTGCTTTAATTTAGAACAGTGCTCGTAATTGAGTTGGCGCAAGTCACGAAATTAAACAAATTATAAAAAGGGATGTTAGCATGCGTAAGTTACTATTATTAACAGCAATAATTTTATCACCAATGACAGCTTTTGCTCATGAAGGTCATGGCGGGGTAGGCCTTTTCCATCATTTTATGGATTTAGCACCTGCATTGGGATTATTAGCCGTGATTGCGGCTGGCTTCATTTGGGTTAAAAGGCGTAAGTAACCGTCCCTAGTGCGACTGGTTAAAGACGTTAGCCAGTCGCTTTAAAGATGCTAATTTATTCAAGTTATTAGGTTAAGCACGCGCAAAAGTGTGACGCAGTCGCTTGTTCTTAATTTCGATACAAGACTTATCTCAACAAGATAGCAGCTTAAGGGTAGGCAATAGGCCTATAATTTCGTATAATCCGCGCGAAAATTAAAACCCCCTATACATAAGAAGGAAGCTTTTCATGGCTATCGAACGTACTTTTTCTATCATTAAGCCTGATGCTGTTGCAAAAAATCACATTGGCGCTATCTACAACCGTTTTGAAACGGCTGGCCTGAAAATCATCGCTTCTAAAATGGTACACCTAAGCAAAGAGCAAGCTGAAGGTTTCTACGCTGAGCACAGTGAGCGTCCTTTCTTTGGTGCACTAGTTGCATTCATGACTTCTGGTCCTATCATGGTCCAAACTCTTGAAGGCGAGAACGCTGTTCTAGCACACCGTGAAATCTTAGGTGCTACAAATCCAGCTGAAGCGGCTGAAGGCACTATTCGTGCTGATTTCGCAGAAAGCATCGATGAGAACGCTGCTCATGGTTCTGACTCAGTTGCATCTGCTGAGCGTGAAGTTGCTTACTTCTTCAGCACTGAAGAGTTATGCCCACGCACTCGTTAATTCGAACGCGTACATAAAGGAGCCTTAAGGCTCCTTTTTTTTGCCTACTAAAACTAAGTAGGGCTTAATATAATACCCATTCGCTGTAGTAGTTTATCCCTTTCTTTTGTTAACCATCTTGTTTAACTTCTTACTTGTTACTTCATCGCTTTTAGTCATTCATCGATGCGACGCGTTTCCTGACTCCCTAAGTATAAACGACATACTTTAGGTCTCGGTAAATAATCGTCTAATTAATAAAGTGTGTTTATTAACCAATAAATTCTCAAGTCGGGTAGGTTTAGTTTGTTTTTTGTTAAATGACACGTTTAAATAACACTGATTTAAATTAAACTTCAGATACATGATGAATTAATTGTTAATTATGTGTGATTTTTTGGTGTGAATGTTTTTGTTTTGCTATTGCTTTAAATAACAGCGGTCAAAGTCCGAGTTTTAGTGTTTTAAGCCTTATTATGTTGTTTTTATCTTCAGCTTTGATTTATTTTTGAGCGGTTGCATAATGTTTGCTGTTAATAATTTGTTAACATTTGAAATGATGGTTGATACATGTTCTTATCAAAACTAGTACGCATCAAAATTATTCTAAAGCACTGTTTTTGCTTGTTTTTAATTGCTTTCTATTTATATGTTTAAGTGTGCTTGTATCAATTGATATCATTCGCGTTATTTTTATGTAATGACTATTGACTTAAAGGTTAAATTTTAACAGTATTTATCGTGGAGTAATTAACTTGCTCTTAAAGAATAATAAATAAATATATCAATTCCAGTTTTTAATATTCTGGAATATGAGGGGATAAATATGAACACAGTAACCTTAACCGCAAAAGCAATACGCCGTAGCTTTATTGCTGCAGCAGCGACAAGTGTTGCTTTATCTGGATTTGCATTTGCAGAAGAAGCGACAACAGATGATAAAGTAGAACGAATCGAAGTAACCGGTTCGCGTATCCAACGAACAGATATGGAAACAGCTTCACCAGTAACTATTTTTAGTGCAGAAGATATCGATAAAACAGGTTTTTCTACTGTTGCCGAGTTTTTGCGTACGACCGCGGCTTCAGGCGGATTTAATGAGTCCTCTACCTTAAGTCAAGCAGCTGGTGCTTCATCGGTTGGTTTACGTGGATTCTCCCCTGATTACACTTTGATTTTGCTAAATGGTCGACGTTTGCCTAAAAATGCTGCTGGTGGCATCTTTACTGACGTAAACCAGTTACCTATTGCAGCGGTATCACGCATTGAGGTTTTACCAGATGGTGCTTCAGCTATCTACGGCTCTGATGCGGTGGCGGGCGTAATTAACATTATTACAAAAACAGATTTTGAAGGCTTAGATTTTTCAGCTCGTTATGGTGCTGCAATTGAGCACATGGATGCTGATGAAGCAAACTTTTCGATAGTGGCGGGAGCCTCTAATGAAAAAAGTAATATTTTATTTGCTGCTGAATATTTCGAGCGTAAAGCTATCCAAGCTACAGATCGTGAATTTGGTAGTACGGCTAACATTCCTGGTAAAGTAGGTGGCAATGGCCAGTCAACTTGGGGCATTCCAGGGTTTACTGCTATTTATGGTAATGAAGGAACTGTTTCTGCTTCTCAAGGAAGCGCACCTTGGTCTGACTGTCCTGCTGATGATGTGCTAAGTAATGGGCGTTGTGCTTATGATTTTGCACCTTTGTATCAAATCCAGCCTGATTCAGACCGCCAGTCTATTTTTACTTCAATTAACCACGAGTTTACGGATGCATTGAAGTTTGACGGCCAATTTCGTTACTCACGCGCTTATACGCGCACTTCAAATGCTCCATCACCTGGTGCCGTAGAGGTAACAAATAGCCCATATCTGAATGATTTCTTAATGAATGACAGATATAAAGATGATCAGGCTACTGGCCAGCAAGTGATTGATGAAATTGCAGCTGGGGAAGCAAGTGTATATGTTGGTCGTCGCTATTTGGATTTTCCAAATCGCGAAAAAGATAATACCAATGAAACTTTTGAGTCTGTGGTTGGGTTAAATTACGATATTGACGATAACTGGTTCTTAGATTATGACCTAGGTTTCTCGCGCTTGACTAACCGTCAGGTTGGCGCAGCAGGTCAGTTATTAATCGAGGGGGTTGAAGAGGCATTTTCTAATGGTACTCTTAATCCATTTATAATTAATGATTGCTCCTCAGATGAGCTAGCTGAAGTTTGTCAAGATTTGCAAGCATCAATTCACCGTACTGGTGAATTCAAGATGACTTTCTCATCACTGGTTTTATCTGGAATGACACCATTTGAATTATGGGGTGGAGACATTGGACTTGCAACTGGTTTAGATTATCGTAAAGAGGAGTATTCAGATCGCTCAGATCCTGCTTCGGTAGCAGGTCAAGTAATTGGTGGCGCGGGTTCTAATGGTGGCGGCAACTCGACCAATTATGCAGGCTTTGCTGAAGTATCATTACCTATTTTAGATAATATGGAAGTGAATCTAGCTGTTCGTTATGATAAAGCTGACTGGGAAGTTAATGATGATGCTAAAACTACCTATTCAGCAAAAGTTGCTTATACACCAATTGATGATTTGTTACTGCGTGCTAGTTACGGTACAGGCTTCAAAGCACCAAGCCTAGATAGTTTGTATTTAAATGAATCATCTGGTGTGCAATTTGCTGTAGACACTAAATTGTGTAATGAAGCTGGCAATAATCCTGACAGTGTTGATTGTAAGCGCTTAGAGCTAAACTCTAAATCAGGTGGTAACGTAGACTTAGAGTCTGAAACTTCAACTTCTTATAATATTGGTGCTGTTTATCAGCTTACAGACGACTTGTCTTTCTCTATTGACTATTGGTCACTGACTGTAGATAACATCATAGGTAGCTTGAGTATCCAGGAAATTTTGGATGCAGAGGCACAGGGTGAATTAACCGACTTAGTTGTACGTAACTCTCAAGGTCGTTTAGATGATTCAGCCCGTACAGGTTATGTCCAGACAAACTTGCAAAACTTAACTGAACAAAGTGCCGCAGGTTTAACTTATGATTTACAATATTCAGGAGACTTTTCATTTGGCGGTATCAGTGCCGTTTTACGTGCGGAGCAGTATCTGTCATATAAAACACAATCTTCAGCTGTACAGCCTCTGTGTGATTGGGCCGAAGATGATGCTATGGAGAAGTGGCGTTTAAACGGTAATGTGTCTTATGAAGTTGGTAATCTTGAAACTACTTTGAATGCGCGTTGGTTACAAGGTTATGATCAATATGAGAAGCGTAATACTGCGAATAATTCTTGTCAGTTAGTTGGATGGTACGATACAGGCTCAGAGCTAGATGCAAATGGTGATTTAGTTGATGCAGGTGATCCGCAACATGTGGCTAGTTATGTGCAGTTTGACCTAACAAGTGTTTATTATATTAATGAGCACAACAAGGTAACTGTGGGGATCCGTAATCTACTTGATCGTCAGCCATCATTTAGCGACCCATACAGCTGGCCTTTCTATGACCAAGGTACATACGACAACATCGGTCGTTTTGCTTACCTTCAATATGATGTTAGCTTTTAAGTTGTAAAATCAAGATCTATAAGTTAATAGAGCGGATTTAATACTGTTTAATTTAAGCAGAAAGTGAGTGTTTAAAATAATGGTTTAAAGCTTAAAAATCCAGTGCAGACTTTGTTTGTACTGGATTTTTTTATGGCTTGCTACTTGAAGGAGCCAAAATACACAATGGGGTGAGTTATCCCTATGGCTTCTATGACATCATAGGTTTTGATGTATAGCGTCATGACATTCTAAGTGTTCGCTATTACCTTCGAGATAACAAAAAACCTCCTTAATTAGGAGGTTTTTTTATGGCTGGCTTTTGGTAATGCTAGCCAGTGACTTATCCCGCTATGTTAGTGGTTAAGTCTGAGTTCTTGCCTATGTTGGCGGCTAAAGTGGCCGCTGCAATCGATACAGCGCTGCTCTAAAGGATCTCTGGCTAATTGCTCAGCTTCGATTTGACTTTCACAATCGCTACACACACCGTACAAGCCTATTTCAAGCTGACAACGAGCGGCATCTAGGCGCATCAACTTAAAAAATAATGGATGATCGCATAAGTGAACCTCTGTCATTATTTGAATGAGTTCACAAAGAGAATAATTATGCTGGTCCATTAGCGTGGCTTGCATCTCGGGGAGTGCACCAATCTTGACTCTTAGTTCCGATTCTATATCGGATAAGGTTTGTTTGACTTGGTTTGTACTCACTTAGGTTGCCTACAATTATTGACTTTAAGGCTAGTTAGTCTAAACATGCAGTCATATTTCGTCATGATAGAGATCAATTCCGCGCTATATTTTGCTATTTTTGTGGCGTAAATAGCACTTAACATTGATCTAGTCAGGTAGTTTGGCGCGAGCGAGCTTCAGCACTTGAATGATTTCTTCTGCATTTTTAAAGACTCTAAGCTCTCGAAATAGTTCGTCAGCTTCACTATATTGACGATTTAAATAGCCAAACCATTGCTTGATCCGAGCAGGGTAATAGGTGCTTTTTCTGCCTTCTAATTCACGGTCAGTGTATTCAAGCATAAGATCGAGTGATTGCTGCCAAGTATAAGGTTTATCGCCTTTTATACTCGCGGCCAAATTAGGTAGCGATATTGCGCCGCGTCCAACCATGATGCTGTCGCAACCAGTGACGTCCATGCACCGCTGTGCATCTTGCTGGTTCCAGATCTCACCGTTTGCAATAACTGGGATCGGTAACTTAGCATTTATATCTGCAATATATTCCCAGTAAGCTGGTGGCTTATAACCATCAACTTTACTCCGAGCATGCACTGCAAGTTCACTCGCCCCAGCTTCATAAATGGCTAAAGCATTTTCCATATACAGTGACTTATCGTTAAAACCGAGGCGTATTTTAGCTGTAACAGGTTGCTTATTGGGCACCGCATCACGCATGGCTTTAACGACGTTATAAAGCTGTTCAGGGTATTGCAACATGACCGCACCGCCATTGCTGCGGTTGACCATTTTAGCTGGGCAGCCAAAGTTCACATCAACCCCTCTTGAACCAAGCTCTACGGCTCTGATGGCATTTTCCGCCATCCAACCTGGTTCTTGTCCAAGTAATTGAACACGAACGGGCGTCCCAGAGAGTGTTTGCCCGCCTGAAAGTAATTCAGGGCAGAGACGATAAAAGACCTTTTCCGGTAAAAGTTGGTCCACGACGCGGACAAATTCTGTGACCATAAGATCATAAGGGTTGATTGCTGAGAGGATCTCTCGCATTAAATCGTCAACAACGCCTTCCATAGGCGCCAAAATTATTCGCACTGACTTGTCCAACATATCGATATTTCGAGGCGCTGCATTCTACCTCATACCCAACAGTCATCCAAATAGACAGGCTATCTTTATCGGAGATAAAAGTACGATTATTCCGTGCCGCACATAATGTTAACGGCTTGTTGTCGTGGTCGTGAGCTTTATTTGTTAAATATTTTAAGTGAAATTACTGATAAAAAAGCGTTAAGCATCGCAATATCAATTGATTTCATCATGCTAATTATTTGCACTATCAGCTTTTATGGGTCATAAATGTGATAGTTGTAGTAAAAATGAAATTATATTGTTGGTTGGCAGGTCTAGTTAAGCAAGCCAGCAAAATGCTTTGTTGGTAACCAATACAAAATTGAGTAAGTAAAAGGATTAAATTATGAAATTAGTAAATAAAACTGCAATCACTGTCGCTGTAGGTGCTGTTGTAATGGGAAGTGCACTAACTGCTAGTGTACAAGCAAGTCCATTTGGTTATAGTGAAATGCAAGCTGGTTACCAACTGCTAGAAGGCGAAGGTAAGTGCGGTGAAGGTAAATGTGGCGCCGAGAAGAAAAATGCCAAAGAGGGCAAATGCGGTGAAGGTAAGTGTGGCGGCGACAAAATGAAAGCCAAAGAAGGCAAGTGTGGTGAAGGTAAGTGTGGCGCTGACAAAATGAAAGCCAAAGAAGGCAA
>NZ_JBRIMD010000044.1:0-20041 GCF_052977325.1 Shewanella sp. 0m-6 | reverse complement strand
TCTGCAGGCTTTTTCAATCGTCGCGCTAAGCTAGTACGTTATGGCTAATACGTAATAGCTTAGACAAGTGTGACTGCCATCTTACGACGTAGATACGCAATCTGCTGCATGTGCGGTAAGTCTTTAGGGCAATTATCTTGACAACCCAACAACGTCATACAGCCAAACACACCATCTTGATTACCAATTACATGATAAAAGTCTTCTAGTTCACGACCATCTCGACTATCGAGTTCAAAGCGTGCCAACTTCATCATGCCCACAGCGCCCACAAAGGTGTCACGCATCTGCTTAGTCGCACAGGCCGATACACACACGCCACACTCTACGCAGCGCTCTAACTCATATAGCTTGGCGGCTTCGGCAGGATCCATTGGCGTTTCTAAACGGTGCACATCAATGTCGTCACTAATTGGGTGCAGCCACAGCTTTAAGCGCTCAGCCAGCTCACGCATAAACTTACCTGTATTAACCGATAGATCGCCTATCAACTCAAATCCCGGCAGTGGCATCAAAGTGATATCACCTTTAGGGTACTTGCTGGTCAATGTACGGCAAGCCAAAGTGGGGAAACCATTGATCACCATAGCACAGCTGCCACAAATACCTGCGCGGCAAACAAAGTCAAACTGCAATGAAGTGTCTTGCTCTTCGCGCAAACGATTCAATGCGATAAATACTGTCATGCCCGGTGTTTCTTCAAGTTGATATTTCACCATTTCAGGCTTGTCACCCGGAACCTGTGGATCATATCTGAAAATATTGAAGGTTAAGGTACGGCCTGTTGCCGTTTCTTGGCTCATTTCGCGATCTCTCCTGCGCTCAAGTTATCAAGCGTGTCACTTAAACGTTCGTTCTTTGGTTTTAATGATTCTGGGACGTCAAACGGCATCAATGCATGTTGCTGCTGATGTCTGTCCGCATCGGGCCCTAGCTGAGCTAAGATCTCGCTTATCTCCTGCTCACGCCTAGCGGTATCCGGATGAGCGATAGCATTATCAATACCGTAACCACGATATCCTGGAGGCAACTCCATCGTCATCACATCTAGCTGCTCATACTCAAGCTGCGGCGATAAACTATTAGCATCTGGCCAGCTCGATAGGGTACGGTTCAACCAATCTTTATCATTGCGCTGCGGAAAGTCTTCACGGGCATGAGCACCGCGGCTTTCAGTGCGCGCTGCAGCCCCACAAGCGACCGTGAGTGCCACTTTAAGCATGCGCTTAACCCGTAGCGCTTCTACAAGCTCAGGGTTTGCATGACGCTTATGACATTTAAGGCCGATAGCATGTGAACGCTTAAGTAACGCTTGTAGCTCAGCGACGGCTTTATCGAGCTCAGGGCCGTTACGGAAAATCCCCACGTAATCCATCATAATCCGCTCCATCTCTTTGCGGATAGCAAACGGACTTTCACAGCCCTTACCTTCTACTAGCTCATCAATTTCACTGCGAACTTTATCAACGAATGTCTCAACCAGACCTGTGTTGATCTCTAGGGTATTTTGCTGGCAAAAATCGGCCACATACTTGCCAATAATCATGCCGCCAACCACTGTTTCGGCTAATGAGTTACCACCAAGGCGGTTAAAGCCATGCATATCCCAACAAGCGGCCTCACCGACACTAAACAAACCTTTAAGCTGTGGGCTTTGTCCGGTCTTATCGGTGCGAATGCCGCCCATAGAGTAATGCTGAGTCGGTCTCACTGGGATCCAGTCTTTAGCCGGATCGATGCCTAAGAAGTTTTCACAGATCTCTTTGACTTCACGTAGATTGGTTTCAACATGTTTACGCCCCAGCAAAGTGATGTCTAACCATAGATGTGGGCCATAAGGACTATCGACTCCCTTACCTTTGCGCATATGTTCAGTCATGCGGCGCGACACCACATCGCGTGAGGCAAGCTCTTTTTTCTCTGGCTCATAGTCAGGCATAAAGCGATGACCATCTTTATCACGCAGTAAGCCACCATCGCCACGACACCCTTCGGTGGTAAGAATACCCACAGGCACAATAGCCGTTGGGTGGAACTGCACCGCTTCCATGTTGCCAAGCTTGGCTACGCCAGTTTCAAGTGCCAACGCCTGGCCAACACCTTCGCAAATGATCGCGTTAGTCGACACTTCATAAATACGCCCATAACCACCAGTAGCAATGGTGGTCGACTTAGCGACATAAGCTCTCAATTCGCCCGTGATTAAACAGCGGGCGACAACACCATGGCAACGTTTACCGTCATGAATAAGCGACAAGGCCTCCATGCGTTCGTGTACCGGAATATCCATCGATATCGCTTTGTTATCTACCGCATACAAAAGCGAATGTCCGGTACCGTCGGCGGTATAACAAGTACGCCACTTTTTAGTGCCACCAAAGTCACGGGCATTAATTAATCCATGCGCCTCTTCAGCCTCTTCAATAGTCACCTTCTCTGCGTTGACGACTACTTGGCGTGGACCTGCGGTAACACGCGTCCAAGGCACACCCCAGTTTGCTAATTCGCGTACGGCTTTGGGGGCGCAATGGGCAAACATGCGCGCCACGTCCTGGTCACAGCCCCAGTCAGAACCCTTTACCGTATCTTGAAAATGTACATCTTCGTCATCACCCATACCTTTAACGGTATTGCCTAAACTTGCTTGCATGCCACCTTGCGCCGCCGCGGAGTGCGAACGTTTAGCAGGAATTAATGACAGCACAACAGTATCTAGCCCACGCTCTTTAGACGCGATAGCCACTCGTAATCCAGCAAGTCCAGCGCCGATCACTAATGAATCGGTATATATCAGTTTCACACGTGCTCCTTAAAGTAGGGTGCAGAGTCAGTTTATGTTCTTATTGTCACCAGCTATCTATCGATTGGTGTAAGGTAAAAATGCCAGTAATGAGGCGATACCAACAACAATGAAAACAACGCTAATGATGGTTTTTATTTTTTTCAGTCTTATGCGAGTGTTTAAATCTTTCGCCGCCCCCCATTTCACCGCGAGACGATACATACCTATAGCAGCATGTAATTCCACACATAGCAGCAGAGGTAAATACAGCAGCCACACACCTTGCTCCCAGATCCTATCAGCACTGCCATAAGGACCAATGGTTTCTGGTGCCGCGCCTATCAACCACAAGTGCACAGGCAGTAGCAGTAAAATCACTACCCCCGTTATCGCCTGCCATACCCACAACCGGGTATCACCATGGTTAACCACGTTCAGCTGCAGTCTTAAGGCTTTTTGCTGACGTAAGTTAAGGGGTAACTTATGGATTGCCACCAGCACATGTAATAACACTATGGCTGCAATCAACACCGCAATAATAGAGACAACCCAAGGGTATCCATGACCATCATCGCTCAGAAAACTGAGCTCCATCGTCTTAGCAACCCAAGTCATGGCCCCTTCTCCCAGTAAAATGGAGGAGACCAAGATCAAGTGCGTCCAGAGAAACACCGCTAATAGGCCACCGGAAATACTCTGACTAAGATCTAGCCACCCACTCCAATTACTGCGATTGGTTATTTTATTCATTCGCCGCCCTATCTTTAGTAAACGCTTAACTTGTTAACCAGTTAGTTACAATGTCGCCCAGTAATAGGCATTTAACTGTGAGATAGATCAACAAAGTTGCGATTAGTTTAGTAAAGATTAATTAACGACTTTAGCTTAAGGTTCACGCACCCAAGTACGGCTAACTTGGTCGATAGGCCTCTACTGGTAGAGTCAGCTCACTGCCAATCAAAATGTAGGAAGCTAAGCTGAGTAAACCGATAGCGATAAGGTAAATAATCAATACCTTAGCCAGCTTACGCAGACCGGTGCGTTTTTCAGTAAATCCCCACTTAACAGCCACACGATATAAGCCAATCATGGCGTGTATAACCACGGCAGGTAGTAAAAAGATATATAGCAGCCAAGCGTTTTGATGATAAACGCGCTCAGCTGATAGATTAGGGCCAATCTCAGGATTGGCAATCATGGTAAACAAGTGAACTGGCACTAAAAAAAACAGCACAAAACCCGTCGCTAATTGCCAAAACCAAGCATGGCTATCTTTGTGGTTAATGACAGCCATATGGCGTCTTAGAGCCCGCCACTGTCCAAGCTGGGCAGGAAAACGACGCAAAGCAACTGCTGCATGCAACATCACCACAACCAACATAAATACAGAAAAGACTTTGGTCACAATGGGAAAGCCATGACCAGTAGAACTAAACATTCCGCCCTCTAAAAACTGCACTACCGTATAAAACGCATCTTTTCCAAGTAGAATACTTGACTCGAAATGCAAATGAGCTAATAAGAAGCAACCCATCATCACGCCTGTAATGCTTTGTATTTTATCTGCTTTTGCAGATGCTGGATGTCCTTTACCGATTACGTAGGATGCTAACATTATTCTTGTCTTGTTTGTCTTATGCAAAATAGTGGGATTTACACTCTAACAAGATCTTTAGCAGCAATTGGACAGCGGAATGATTTTCGTGATCTAACTCACCACGCTTAACGCAAGCGTTAGACGTAGATCACAAACCACCCCAATAAAAATGAACACTGGTAATACCATTTACCCAATAAAATTCAATATGTTGAACTACAAATTAAAACGAAAAAACCTCAATCAAACCAACCAAGAGCGCACACTTAAACTCATCATAAATCAGCATGTTCAAAGAATAGTGAGATGATTTCCGATCTAACATTCACACTCAAACCTGCCATGGTTTACAATAGCCTCATATATCTAGATAACGAGAATGCTCATGCCTTGGATCCAACTTAGAATTGACACTGACGGCCAACATGCCGACACGATTAGCGACCAGCTGATGGAGGAAGGGTCACTTTCTGTTACCTTCGAAGACGGTAAAGACAACCCAATTTACGAACCGACTCTGGGCGAAACCCCATTGTGGAGCCACACCGTCATCATCGCGCTATTTGAAGCCGATTTTGATTTAGCGCCTGTCGTAGAGCGTTTAAAGCTGCTTCCGTGCCTAGGCGATAGTTTCGGCCACAAAATTGAACAAGTTGAAGACAAAGATTGGGAACGTGAATGGATGGACAACTTCCACCCGATCAAGTTTGGCGATCGCCTCTGGATCTGCCCAAGCTGGCGTGAAATCCCCGATCCAACTGCAGTCAATGTCATCTTAGACCCAGGTCTTGCTTTTGGTACAGGTACCCACCCTACCACTGCACTGTGTCTAGAATGGTTAGACGGCCTAGATTACAACAATAAAGATGTGATCGATTTCGGCTGTGGCTCAGGTATTTTAGCGGTTGCAGCACTTAAATTAGGTGCAGAGCGCGTAACAGGTATCGATATCGACTACCAAGCTATTGAAGCCTCTAAAGCCAATGCTGAGCGCAATGACGTGCAAGACAAACTTGACCTCTACTTACCAGAAGATCAACCTGCCAATCTGCTTGCCGATATCTTAGTGGCAAACATTCTTGCGGGTCCACTGCGTGAACTGGCACCACTGATTGCAGAAAAAGTTAAACCAGGTGGCCAATTGGCACTTTCAGGCCTACTGCAAGAACAGGCAGAAGAAGTTTCAGCCTTTTATAGCGAGTGGTTTGATATGGACGAGCCTGCTCACAAAGACGATTGGAGCCGCTTGACAGGTATACGCAAATAACAGTAATACGCGGCGCTTTCTGCGCCGCCACTGACTTCTCACTAGACAAAAGTCAAGCAAAAAAGTTGCCCCCAGGTCATTTATTGACCTTTTCACAGGCTTGAAAAAGGCGTACTATAGCGCCCCTTTGACGAGCAAGGTGTTTTGATAAATGCAGATTGGACCCTATCGCCTGAAAAATCAGTTGATCGTGGCCCCAATGGCAGGCGTCACAGACCAACCCTTTAGAAATCTCTGTCTACGTTATGGCGCAGCCTTAGCCGTGTCGGAGATGCTTTCATCCAATCCTGATGTTTGGGATACCGATAAAAGCCGCTTGCGTATGACACACGCAGGTGAAGACGGAATACGTTCGGTTCAGATTGCGGGTTCAGATCCTGAGTTAATGGCCAATGCCGCTGTTGTCAACGTACAACAAGGGGCACAGATCATTGATATCAATATGGGCTGTCCAGCAAAGAAAGTGAATAAGAAGCTCGCAGGGTCGGCTTTATTGCAAGATCCAGCTCAGGTAGAAGCAATTCTACGTGCGGTGGTGGCAGCAGTTAATGTTCCGGTGACGCTAAAAATTCGAACGGGATGGGCTCCAGAGCACAGGAATGGTGTTCATATCGCCCAGATTGCAGAAGATTGCGGTATTGCTTCATTAGCCGTTCACGGCAGAACGAAGCAGTGCATGTACAAAGGCGATGCCGAGTACGACACAATTAAAGCAATTAAAAAACAGATCTCGATACCCGTTGTCGCCAATGGAGACATTTTAACCCCAGAGAAAGCACGTTTTGTGCTGGATTATACTGGTGTGGATGCCCTGATGATTGGACGAGGAGCTCAAGGACGACCTTGGATATTTAGGGAAATCCAACATTACCTGGATACAGGTAAAAAGCTAGCGCCCGTTGAGATGGATGAAAAGCGTCAAGTTATGCTTGAACACCTTAAGTTACTGTACAACTTGTATGGCGATTATAAGGGCATCCGCTTCGCAAGAAAGCATGTTGGCTGGTACCTAGACCAAGAACAACAACGGCCATTTCGAAGCGAGTTTAATCGACTCGAAACCGTTGAAGAACAATGTTCCATGGTGGAACGCTATTTTGATGAATTTGTTGCATATTAATAAAGAGCAGAATACGAATGTTTGATCAGACTACTCACACTGAAGTTCACCCACTTACTGTTGGCAAAATCGAAACCGCAAGTGGCGCTATTAAGCCACAATTACTACGTGATGCGGTAAAGCGTGCTGTCACCAACTTTTTCGCTCAAATGGACGGGCAAGAAGCTGAAGAAGTATATGAAATGGTGTTAAGCGAAGTTGAAGCACCTCTGCTAGATATCATCATGCAACACACTCGTGGCAACCAGACTCGTGCTGCCAACATGCTAGGTATCAACCGTGGTACGCTACGCAAGAAATTAAAGAAATACGGCATGAACTAAGACTCACGTCTTAACATGTTGTATTAAAACGGGCTTTCCAGCAATGGAAAGCCCGTTTTACTTTGTGTGCTACCCTCATATGTACCCCTGTGGTTTTGTTGCCCTCTGCCAATTCCTATCCTTTTTCACCCTTAAAAAATATCATGTGAAAAGATCTGCCACTTTTCATACTAAAGCCCTTCATTTGCTAAAAAGCCCTAAAATTTCGTTTTTACTTGCACTCTCCTCAAAATCCATATCCGCGCAATCAAGCGCTGTGAATACGAGGAAATACCAATGAAAGATGTTAATTTAGCTTTAATGGATATCGGTGCAGCAAATGAATTAGTATTTGACCGAATGGTTAAAGAGAAAGAGCGAAAGCTCATCAACTCAGTAAGCAGAGCATAAACCTTTCACCTAGAGCACAAAGGTATGCCCTCTAATCGAAGGAAATATCTAAACACTCGTAGACAGCCTCCTTTCAGAGCGACTCTACAGAGTTAGCTTCACAGAGGCTGTAATGTCAGTAGAGGATCTGAGCAACTACAAGTCATAGCAACCTAGAGCTTTCACTATGGGGTTATCAGGAGCGTAGCGCACTCCCACAGGTTAGAACTATACCGCTTATAGGTACTGCAGCAGTGTTAGCTAATTTACGCACTGTGCTGGCTTGAAGAACTGATAGCTTCAAGCAGCACCAATGCCTTTGTAAAAGTCCAAGTAGCAGTAGATAAATTACTGGCAGAAATAGTTATTGTGCTTGTCCTGGAGCTATATATTTGTAAATTTCTTGTTTTAGCTTTACGGGGACTTCGCTTGATAGCAGCTCACGCAAGGTCGTTTCAACGACTGAATGGCTGTCTTTATGCTCACCTAGATAGGTGACTAGCGAGGTAGCGCCTGCCGAGTCTTTGTGCCTTAATACTTCTTCGCTCGCCCAAGTAACGGCTTCAGGCCTATTACTGGTGCTGAGATCCCTGAGCGCTAACTCTCTCACCATAGGGTCGGTTTCATTAGCCAAGCCTTGGGTGAATGTGTTGATAGCATCGCTCCCCTGTAAGCGCAGCATGGTTGTATATGCAACCACCCTTAGATCTGAGTTATCACTGATTAAGAACGCTTCTACATCAGAAACAAAACTGGGATTTCGACTATTCGCGATGGCGGTTAATATTTGGTCTTGATGGTATGCTTGCGAACTATCTTGCAGCTGCTCTCTTAATAACGTTTCAACGTGCTGTGCTTGAGTCGGATTCAATTTATCGCTGTCACCTAACGTACCCACCGCGTAAATAGCCATCGAGCCCAACTCACTGTTGACGGCATCGACAGCCCCACTGGCCCCCTGATGAAATGCAAATAAGCTATCGACCAATTCAGTGATGGGGTATTCAAAATCGTGAGCATAGGCGATGGCGCGATTTCTAGTGGTTGGGTTAAATGCGGCATCGGTGGCCGCCGCCGCGACCGCTTGTTGAGCTTCAGTATGCCCCGCCTCAGTAAGGCTACTCCACAACGCTAATTTAACCGATAAATCCACACGTTCACTTTTAGTGTCTAACTCTTGCACTAATGAGCCAGAAGCCACCGGATACAGGCGCAAATAGTTGACCATAAACTTTCTTGCAAGAGACTCGGTATTAGGATCGCTAAGCAATTCAACAAAACGTCCAACCGCCTCTTCAGTATTTAAGCCTTGAGCCATCATATTGAGTTTCGGCTCTGTAGCGTAATAGTCTGCCATGCTTGGCGTTGCAGTATTCGCTTTTGATACTTGCGCGTAGAAGTCAGGAAAGCGCACGTTAGAGTCGACTGCCATGCTATTGGCTGCAAAAGTCATCTTAATATCATCAAATGTCTTACCCATGATCTCGGAGTTAATCAGCTCAATGGTATTGATCGATTGAAACCAGCCGCTGTGCTGATCAACAACAAATTCAGCCTGATGCTCCTCAATACTGACTTTAACGTCAGCTAAGCCAATGCCAAGATCCATGTCATTAAGATGACTTTGCTGATAGCTAAGTTTATTTTTGATGATAGTTAGCGGGTGGTATTTAACACCATCGTCTGCCAGTAGTTGATATTGCGCTTTATAAGTCCCATTTTCATCAAGCTCTCGGGTTAACCAACTGGATTTATATTGATTAGGATAAATCAGCTGTACATTATTTATAATCAGTTGGGTGAAATCGGCACCTTGAGTAGCGGTATTGGTTGCAAGATTAGTTATCTGCCCAGTTTGAGAAAAATCAAAAGAGAATTGATGCTCGGCGCCTTGTGGAGTCTCAATCTCCTGGCCATTATTGATATAGCGTAAATCGCTATATTGGCCTAACACATGCCAACCGCTCGTCTGCTGAGGATAAAATTTAAAATGCACTTGAGCATTCGCGCGAATACTCATATTTTGACGTTGTGACCCACTAGCTTGGATCCCTTGAGTGAGTGCTGACGCATCGACTACGCCGTCGATATCCAACATTATTTGGTAAGCATAAACACCATTATCGGCAAAATCATAAATCAATAGGGTCTTATCTGACCTTAAGTCATCCGTAGTAATAGCTTTAGCATCGTTTAAATGACGACCTTGGCTCGGAGATTGCTCAAACGCTGATAGATAAATGCCAATACATATTAGTAGCACGCTAAAGAGCACTATCATTGGGGCTGCATTTTTTTTCATCATAGAAATGCCATTATTCACTGCATGAATTTAGAAATTAAAATAGAAAGCCACCTGCAAACATTCACAGGTGGCTATTTTTCACAGAGTATCATCTAACTGATTATTCGACTCTAAGGGTCACGCTCTTCCCTCCAGTTTTTCCGCCCTTGTAATTCACATGGGCATAGAGGCTACAATCCTTATGAGGCAAGGTATGAGTTCGGTCGAATTTGTTTCTTAAGCTGTACTTAACCCAGTACTTTTTACCCGTTAAACCGTATTTTTTTATCTCGCTACTGCTTAATGTCTTACCGACCTTTTGCAAAAATAAGTAGTACTCAATACCCGCAAATCCCTTTTTAAGACCGTAGTAATTTTTTCTTTTCATATTATAGTCAGTGGCTAGGTGTTTAAGTTCAGCCCCACTGGTTATCGGACAGCTAGCCAATACATCGATCTGATCGCCATTAAGTTGACCTTTGGCTTTTAGCACCATTTTATCATCGCTGCGCTTACGTTGACTTTTAGAGACATATAATCTATAGGTCGATTTTAAATAGGAGGTTCTTGGTACATCTATCTCTTGAGAATGGCCCCACATTTTATATTTACGCCATAAGTTGTCTGAGTACTTAGGTCCTTTCCAGCTCATAATCTTATGTGATTTCTTTACTTTACCAAAGTAAAGGTTAATTTTAGCCCATATTTTTATATAACCATCTAAGTGCTCACGTACCATATCCAGTGAAACCGTGGACGAAACCTGGTTACCGTTATCAAACACCCCTGAATAACCTAGCTGTGGAGACAAATAGATAAGATCCAGATTTGAACCTATCCCGGCCGAAGCAAAGCTACCACCAATCGAAGCATCTGCCGTCGCTTTAAGTTTGGCATAGGGGCCGGTGCGACCCTTTATAGTATTAGTACTTGTATGGAAGTAATTGCGGCTCATTAAGCCCACTTCCCCCTTAATACAAGCTTCTGACCCAAACTTGACACTCCACTTCTTAATAGTTTTCCCCTTACAAACCTTAGCAACTTCTTTGCGTAACGTTTCTTCATCACCATCGTGGGAATTATAAATAACCTGCATCCCTTTATAGTCGTCAGGCACCCATCGGGTTATGCTCCATACCGTCTTACCTGCCACTTGGACTTTGTACTTTAAATTAGACTTGTCGGCATTTTCCATAAGGGCGGTACTATCTACCTTTAACAGCGTCACGCCCTTACCAAATACCCAAGCCTTAACCCAGCCATACAGGCGTGTATCGATATTTTTAGGTACCCCAGCTGTACCTGAAGTGTATTTGGCTGAGCCTTGCACTTTATATTCTATTTTTGCTTTACCACTAGAACCCACACTTTTCTGGTAGGCCTTCTCAAAAATAGTCGAGGTTTTAGCTCTAGCAACAGCGCTAGCGTACGAGGCGATACCTTGTTTAGCATCTTCAACTATCGGTTGTTCATCATCTGAATCCGGTGGTGTAGTTGCCAGGAAAATAACCGGTAAGCGGATACTATTATCGTCGACCATACCTTGCCATTCCGATATAGCACCATTAGGGTCAAGGCTGATCATTACCTCACCGACTAGATCTTGCTGATGCGCCGCGAGTAAGTCATACACTTGCTCATTAAGCCTTAAATCAAGTAATAACCCCTCTTGATCATCGACGCCGATAGAGGCACATCTTTCCTCTTCACAGGTCACTGCCAATGTGCGGGTATCACTTTTTACATAGTCATAGACTTGATTGGTTTCAGGGTGAACAATCGCATCTTCTTCAGTCGGCTCTCGGCCAGATACTGCTGAGGTTAAATTGAGTGGGAACACCCCTAAACCAGGTAAGTCGATTGTCGCTTGCAGCTCAACAGGCTCGCTGACATCTAAAAACTCAGCTGTCATCATGAAGTTGACATAAATATCGCCATCGCCTTGGTTAAATCCCTGATTGTCATCAGGTCGCTCTGCCAGCACAAAACTAGCATTTTCGAGTTCGGCCATGGTGATTTTAAGGTTGGGCTTATCCGCTTGGATCACATCGATTTGCCCGAGCGAAATCGGCTCGGCAATAGCAACGATCTCTCCTTGAACGTCATCAGGTACGGTTTCAAATTTAGCCATTAACTGGTATTGACCACTGAGCACATCACTAGGCACAGCGAGCCCTGAGGCCGAAACCGGTGTAAAGCGAGTCAATGCCTCCAGCGTCACCGTATCCAAGAGGTATTGCTCATCTGATGCTGCGGCATTGCCAGCCATCAGCACCAAGATGACATTCACTTTTGCATGATCTTGATTACTCGCTAAATTAAAATCAAGGTCAAAGCTCTGCATGGTGGTCACGGCGGTCGCGACACTAATGTTCGATGCCTGAATTAGCGTGTCTGGCGCTAACTCCGGTTGTGGTTCATTAACCTGATTAGTACTGTCTTCACTACAACCTGTAAGTAATGCAAGAAGCAGTATGCTGCATAATGAAACCGTCTTCATGACACCAATTCCTTATTGTTTCTTTCTTTTCTGTTTCTAAAGTAGATCCCACAGAGCAACATCGTTACCCAAGCAAGGTTAATAGCGCCGCCAGAGTTGTTCTTTTCTGGCACCACTTCTTCTGATGGCTCATCACTGGATAAAATAGCGATGCCACCGGGATCAACGATGGTGCCATTCTTGATGCCATCAGCATCATTTAGGCCACCGTCTTCAATAGTTAATTGCAGGCACATATATCCAGGTCGCAATCCATGCTCATATAAATTACTGCCAGGATCTGGACACTGGCCATCGAGTCCAGAAGCGGATTGAATAATATTTTTGTCATCTTCTATAAAGTCCATCCAGCCTGCAGATGGGGTCTCTTTGCGGTAATAAGCATTAGCGGGAATTTTAGTCTGCAGCGGTAACACGACTGTGGCTGTCGTTTGATTGTCAGCCAGATCTTTAATTTCAAAGTCAAAGATGCCGCCAACATTGATATAGTCAGGGTCGAGTTCCCTCCCCTGCTCAATCAGCAAGCCGGCAGTGGCCAACGCCAATTGACCTGGCACCAACCTTAGGGTGTTAGCGACTTTAGCCACTGATTCAAGATTATTTTGACTCACAGCGACTTCGCTTTGACTTAAAAATTGGTTATCTAAAAAGTCAGGGATACCGTCAACATCGCTATCTTTATATCCTTCCTCGGTATCAAGAATGCCATCATGGTCTGAATCTATGGCGCTCAGCGCTGCGAGACGTTCTCTCACCACAATACTTAAGCTGTGGTGAGTTGTTTTTGCCGGAGTACCTGAATCAACCACGGTGACCCCCAGCTTGTGCGTGCCCATTCGGTCCCGTGAAGGAATGAATTCAAAAGCATCTCTAGCAAGATAAGACACGACTAATTGATCAGGTATATGCCAAGTGATGCTATGGGAATCTGCAATGTTAAGATCGGCGATATTTAGCTTAACTTTGACACGACCCGATTCGAGATCAACCCAAGGTGAGTCTTGCGAGTCTTGCACCACCGCAACACTCACTGCTGGAGCAAGATTTGATTCGGTCAGCGTAAGTGTGACTTCGGCGCCAAAGCCTAAATTAATGCTCTGCTCTTCGATCCCCACATCCTGACTCATAGCGGTAATAACGATATTTTCATCGGCTTCAACCCGCTCGTCAGTTAAGGTATCAAACTCGATGATGGCTTGTGTTTCTCTATCGTTAAACACTGCCACGCCAGCTTGAAGGTTATGATCAACCATTGACTCAGCGCTGCCTGAAACTTGGTAAGCAACCACTAAAGGGTAGGTTGGTGAGTAGCCATTTAATTGTAATTTAACAGCAAACTTTTTCCCTTCGGTGATGAATAACTCCGATGGTTTAACCCTAAATGAAATTAACGGCCTAACATTTAAGGTCACTTGCTTTTCTGCTTTATTGCCGACAATATCTGTCGCAGACACTGTCACCTGGTGCTGTCCTGGAGCAAATACAGTAATCGGCCACTCTAAATCAACGTCACCATCAACTAAGTCAAATGCGGTTTGTGATAATAAGTTCATCTCAGCCATGGGTGTCATTGCGCGAGTCGCATTAACCCAAATCACATCATCAACCGATAAGTTTGGCGCCACTGAATCTTGATCCGGAGGCGTGCCTTGCTGATACTCGGTAAGATTGCTTAAGCCATCGCCATCAAAATCTAATTCAGCATCAAAAGGAGCCAAAGCATCTAATCCATATCTTCTCTCGTAAGCATCGGGTAATAGATCACCGTCGCTATCTAGATAGCTCGCGCTATCATAAGGATCGGTGTTGTCTTTTAGCTCCTCTCGGTCTGATACACGGTCACCGTCAGAGTCGATAAAATCCGTGGCATCGTTAGCATCTGTGCCGACGCGATTTTCTTCCGCATCCGACATGCCATCTTCATCGTTATCAATAAAATCTAAGCGATTAAACGGATCCGTTCCCTGTTGGAGCTCAACAAAGTCCGGCACAAAATCGGCATCACTATCGAGAAAACTATTGATATCATTTGGATCTGACTGTTCAACCTCTTCTTGGACATCAGGTACACCATCGCCATCGGCGTCCTTGTCTGCGGCACTATTCGGATCTGTCCCTCGTAAGATTTCGACATAATCCGCTACACCGTCACCATCACTATCGATGAAGCTGGTTTTATTAAGGGGATCCGTTTGCGCCAGCATTTCAGCATAATCGGCAACACCATCGCCATCGCTATCTAAATAACTGAACTTATCAAAGTGATCAGTCTCATTCATACGCTCTTGATAATCAGAGACCAGATCATTATCTGAATCGATATAACTGGTGTTGTCGTTAGGGTCGGTGCCATTGAATATTTCTAACTTGTCGGCAACCCCATCCTTATCACTATCAATAAAGTCATGACCATTAAGCGGATCGGTACCATCAAGTAGTTCCTGATCGTCGTAAACGCCGTCATTATCAGTATCGAAGGTGTAATCGTTAGGATCGTTTGGATCTGTGTTGGCCAAGCCTTCCTGATAATCGGAAACAGTGTCGGCATCGGTATCCTGGAAGCTGTTTTCATCTTGCGGATCGGTACCATTGATCAACTCTTGCTGATCCGGCACACCATCACCATCACTATCAAGAAAACTGCTCGGATTATTGATATCAGTATTATCAATTAGCTCGGCATGATCTGATACGCCATCACCATCGCTATCGATAAAATCAGTACCATCTTCAGCAGATGTTCCCTGGATCAATTCTTGGTAATCGGGCACACCATCAAAGTCAGTGTCTTGGTAGTTTTTACTGTCATTAGGGTTAGTCCCCGCAAGGATCTCGACATAATCGGGTACACCGTCTTTATCTTGATCTTGGTATGAAGAGGCATCGTGGGGATCTGATCCTTGGGCGATTTCTAAAGCATCTGACTCACCGTCATTATCGCTATCGAGGTAGTCATTGCCATCGTAAGGATTGGTTCCTTGCTCAATTTCTAGAGCATCAGATTCACCATCACCATCGACGTCACCATTAGTTTCTAAGGTGAAGTTAATCTGACGCTCTAACGGTGAGAAACCATCATTGATGATCAGTTTAACGCTGTAACTTGCCTTGGCTTGATTGGCAGCAAGCAAGCTCACTGATACTGGCTCAATTAAGCTGATAACACCTAGCTCATCAATATTAAAATACGCATCGTCGCCAGATTCTGAAAGGGTATAAGCAAGAACGGTATCCTTATCTATATCTGTTACATCAGGTGTGAGCAGTTCAGCCTGGCCTAAAATAAATGATATTTCAGATGTTTGGCTATCGCCAAAAACTTCGGGGACGATGACTTCAGGCAGATCATTTTTACCTTGAATACTGAAGGTTAAGGTTTGTACAACAAGTTCTGGTGACGCGTCGTTAAGCGAGCGCACGTTAAACTCAATGGTTTCGGTGGCCATTTCATTTTCACGTAGGGTCTCAACCAAATCTTCAGCCGCGCTAGGGTCTACAACCGTCGAATCATCCGCTGGAGTATCGGTATCGACATCAGGGACTTCACCATCTTCTATGCCTTCGTCAATGCCGCCATCGTCATTATCAGGCTGCTCTTCCGGTGCTTGATCGACTATATGATGCTTATATTGATATACCCAGCTGCCATTAATTTGAAATAGATTGCCGTAAGTCCCTTCATAGGTATCAACAACCACTTCAGCTAAATCATCATCGGCATCATTAATATTGACTAGCAGTGCTTCAGCTGTAAAGGGAACAGCGTCAACCTGATCTTCACTGAGCATCTCTGCAGAAATGACACCTATTGAGACCGGATCATCATTCACCGCTAATACGGTTATCTTGACCACTGCTTTGGCACTTTTTATGCCATCACTGACCGCAAATTCAAATGCGTCGTTGCCGGAATAGTTCAGTTCGGGCATATAGGTTAATGTGGCTACGGCTAACTCTTTACCAACTTCAACCGCTTGCTGGTTTATGGTTAACGCACCATAAGCTGGCAGACCAACAATGCTAAAGCTTAATGCGGCATCTGCATCAATATCCGTTGCCGATAAAGTAACTGCAATGGAGTTATCTTCATTGACTGTTAAAAATTGCGCATCCGCTACAGGGGCTTGGTTAACATTAATGACATTAATGTTAAACGCCGCAAGATTGACCGTTGCTTGGCCATCAGAGACCGAAATACTGATGCTCTCACTGATGCCAACATCACTATTTTCAGGGGTACCCGTCAAACTGCCGTTTTGCTGATTAAAGCTTGCCCATGATGGTTTATTCGTAATAGCAAAGGTTAAGGTATCATCGGTATCAACATCGTTAACCTCGGGCGTAAAACTATAAAGCTCCCCCTCATTAACACTCGTGCTTGGTCGACCACTAATGGTCGGCGCGTCATTGACATTAGTCACCATCAGCGCAAAGGGCGCTAGGCTGGCAGTCGCATTCACGCTATCTGTCACGCTAATAATAATGCCTGCGGTAGTGCCAACACCACTGTTACCTGGCGTACCGCTCAATAAACCAGTTTGACTGTTAAAGCTCGCCCAACTCGGCTTATTGCTGATGCTAAATGTATGGCTTTCATCAGTATCAATATCGGTCACCGTAGGTACAAAGCGATAGCTATCCCCTTGTGAAACAGTTGTAGTCGGTCGACCACTAATGGTCGGCGCGTCATTAATTGAGTTAACGGTCACGTTGACGATTTGAGTCGCGCTACCCGTGACCCCATCACTCACTTGCACGACAAAGCTATCGGCACCGAAGTAATTAGGCTTAGGAACATAACTTATGGCTTTACTTTTACCCGTTCCGCTCACTGTAGCAACACCAAAGTTTCCTTGCTCAGCAACAGACCAGTTAATGGTGTCATTATTGACATCTGCAGCGTGCAAGGTCAGTGAAAATGGCCTTGGGTAACTGTCTTCATCCATGCTGATAGCTACTGGCGATGATTGACTAAATGTGGGTGCAGTCGGTGGCTGAATAGCAGAACCACTCAAATCTACAAAGAATGAAGGCCTGCTGTTACCGTTGTAACTAGAATCATTGCAATAAAGTCGGAAACGAGAATTATGATCTATGGGCGTAGTGGGAGCGAAGCGTAATGTAACGCTACAACTTGAACCACTATTAACCGCTATACTTGTCAGAGGAGCATCTGGGTAGTTCGCCCAATCAGCGCATGTTTGCCCGACAATGGTAAACTCAGGCTTATTGGGTTTATAAGTCCCAC
Source organism: Shewanella sp. 0m-6 (assembly GCF_052977325.1). Lineage (NCBI taxonomy): Bacteria > Pseudomonadati > Pseudomonadota > Gammaproteobacteria > Alteromonadales > Shewanellaceae > Shewanella > Shewanella sp. 0m-6. The sequence continues at coordinate 2,551 of NZ_JBRIMD010000044.1, read as the reverse complement.
AATTATCTAATACATCAACAGATTCACTATTATAGAAATTAATAACGGCATCCGATGAATGACCAATCAATACCGAACCAAAGTCAACAACACCCAGGGTGCCATTAATACTTTCATGAGTAATGCTCAAATCATCAGCGAACGAGTAAGTAGAAAAAAGCGCAATTAAAACCAGTGGCTTTAACTTCATATAGAGGTGTTCCCAATCAATTAAATCTAATCAGAGTTATAATTAATGACACTTAACGACTACATCGACAGCGATAATAATTAACAATCTGTTACATGGACGGCAAACTACCACTACAGCAAAATGAAAACAACAGCAAAAACAACAACAAAACATCACAAGCAGAAACATAGAATTCACAAGGTACTACTTTTGACTGATAATGATTATTAATTAGATAATGCGTCCTTAACATCTTACTTTTTTAGCGTTTCCATCTGAAAAATCCCGATAATTACCCTTCTGCCGTAAAAAACAGCAGTCGTCTAGGATCTTGCAATACTTACCTAAGGCCTAGCTGATTAATGCTCAACTTTAGATCTACAGAATCAGCAAATAACTTCAGCAGCATTTTCATATTTATTATGTGAGCCCAAATAGTGGAACAACATTGCCTGCGTTTATAGCCATCTACTCCACGGTATAATTTTATAAATCTTCTATAGAAATCATTGAAATAAATTTCAGCACGGTCTTTTCTTTCAGCTTCGGCTAATTTTTACCTTGTAGACTCGCAAACCATGTGACAATTCCTAACAAGTTTTAACTTAGTTGTTAATTCAAAAAATGATAAATTGCACAGCCTTCTGCGATTAACGCAAGAAAGTGCCAATAAAAACAATAACGACAACTACAACAAAAAGAAGCTGCGACGCCTTTGGCAAAACCCGATCGCAGAACTAAATCCCGATAGAGGACATTATGCTAACCAAGAAAACCCTGCTAACCAGTGCATTAAGCTTAAGCCTGTTAACTAGCTATTCAGCTCACGCCGAAACCTTTTCTTTTGTAGAGAAACCAGCAAACAATATCGACACCTTAGTCGTCTTCCAAGCAGGCGAAAATGCATCAAGCGCCCTTACCAAGCTAGATAAACAATCAAAGCAGCAAATTAGCAATGCCTTGGCACTGCAAGAATTTACTGGCGAAAAGAAGCAAATCGTTGAGATTTTAATGCCTACGGGGATTAATGCTAAACGCCTTGTGGTAATAGGTGTAGGTGATGAAGCAGAGCTAACCCCAGGTGAAGTCAATAAGCTTGGCGCAGAAATTACTGCCCACTTTAGCGGTATTAAAACCGATAACATCCAGCTACTGACATCAGGGATCTCTGATGCTAGCAGCAATGCGAGCTTTGGTGCACAACTGGCTCACGGTATTAACCTGCGCGCTTACAAGTTCGATAAATACTTTTCAGACAAGAAGCCCGCTGAGAAGAATTACACCATTGCCGTCAGCAAGCCAAAAGATGCAGACAAGCAATACGCCCAACTTGCAGCAATTGAGCAAGGCGTGTTTCTAGCCCGCGACCTCACCTCAGAAACACCTACTGAGATGACGCCCGTTGATTTTGCCAATGCGGCAAAAGAGCTTAAAAAGCTTGGCGTAAAAGTCACAGTACTTGAGCCGAAGAAAATCGAAAAACTTGGTATGGGTGCGCTGCACGCTGTTGGCCACGGCTCTTTAGAAGGAGCCCGCTTAGTGGTTGCTCACTGGCAAGGCAATGACGATGCGCCTATCGCACTGGTTGGTAAAGGCATCACCTTTGACTCGGGCGGCTACAACATTAAAGCCTCAGGCGACTCTATCTCGCGTATGAAGTCAGACATGGCGGGTGCCGCTGCTGTACTGGGCGCCATAAAAGCGATGGCACTGCAAAAAGCAGATGTGAACGTGGTAGCCGTTATGCCTCTGGCAGCCAACATGGTGTCTGAGACCGCACTTGCTCCAGGTGATGTATTAATGACAGCAGAAGGCTTAAGCGTTGAAGTGCTTAATACTGATGCTGAAGGCCGCTTAATCCTTGCTGACGGCATGTGGTACGCCCGCGAATACTATCAACCACAGGTAATGGTAGACGTTGCTACGCTAACGGGCTCTAAGGTACGTGCGCTAGGTAAACGCTACACAGCAGTATTTAGTGATGACGACACCTTAGTCGATGAACTGAGCTTCTCTGGTCAAGCCGTAGATGAAAAACTATGGCGCTTACCGCTAGCTTATGAAGACTTACTTAAAAGTCCGATTGCAGACCTAAAAAATGCCGGTTATGGCGGCCCAGGTGCCACGACTGCTGCGGTATTCTTACAGCAGTTTACCGGCGATACTAAGTGGGCTCACTTAGATATTGCTGGCAGCGCATTAGCGGCAAAAGATGTGGGTGTGACTCCAGCAGGCGGTACAGGCCACGGCGTACGCTTACTAAGTAACTGGCTTATGACTCAAAGCAAGTAATTGCTATAAGTTAGGAATTAGCTCTAGATATGGTTCTAGACTGAATTCTAAATTTAGCTTTAAAGCGAATAGAAAAAGCCCTGCAAC
>NZ_JBRIMD010000043.1:0-20922 GCF_052977325.1 Shewanella sp. 0m-6 | reverse complement strand
TTTGTTTGTGATGGGCTAAAGCCCAACCTACAAAGATGTAGGAAGGCAGTATTTCAAGTTGATGTCTATATTTTGTAAGTCGGCATTTATGCCGTCTATTTATGTATTGGTTTGTTTGTGATGGACTAAAGCCCTGCCTACATCAAGCATAGAAGGTCAAAGCCGGTACTGTTCCGCTGTTGATTTCCTAGCAGCGAAGCGTCCTAGAATCTAGGACCTTGTTTATATAGTCCGTCCTCGCAGTGAGCTTGCGAACGCCCTAGGTCCTAGTCCCTTCCTTTAACCTTCCTTTAGAACCTTCTTTTAAAGCGGCCCCGACAATGACAAGCCCTGGCCAGAACAGGTAGGCAAGGATCTCTAGATTTTCACCAAATGTGTATAAAATCAGCTGCAAGATAATCGCAACGCCAACAGCGCTTAGGCGCGAGCTAAATAGGGTTTTGAGTAGAGCAAGCAGGCTTACAAGTAAAGGAACCGCTAAGGCGATAGCGCCCACAATGCCTTTAACAAACAATAAGCCGTACCAGGTATGATGTGAACCGATTGGCATATATTCAACTAGATGCGGTCCGCGTTCGACAATGCCATGGCCCCATACTACCGCCTCGTTTGCCCAGCGCTCTAGGGCGATATTAGCCAGTTCTTGGCGAACCCGGGTCGAGCCTGCACGGGCAGCTTTAAAAGCCTCTACACTCTGTTGCACCTTGTCGACGACATAAAGACCTGAACCGCCAAGCAGGAGTAATAGCGGGCTGGCAACAAAGTAAATCCAAGGTGAGCGAAACCAACGGATAAACATGAAAAAGCCAATCAGTAGTAGATAGCAGACTAAGGCTAAGCGTGATTGCGATAGCAAGATCATACAAAAGCTGCCCGCAAAGCCATAAAACTTAAATCGTTTAGACTTCTCTTGCAGGGCAAAAGTAAAAAATAGGTTGCCTATCATGCCTAGGGCGGGAGCCCAGGGGGTAAAGAGTCGCCACCTGGGGAGGCCGTTAGCGGGATCAATTTCATATAAGCTGACATTAAAGAACTCTGGGCCTGGGCCACCAATAATACTCAGCGGGGAAGTATAGAGTGTAGCCGGGAGCTTAATGATCCATGCGAGTATGAAGATGGGCAGTAAGATCAGAGTGTGTTTGCACACAATACAACATGCTCGGTAGATAAGCTCGGGACGGATCTTTAGGCTGCCCAATAAAGGAAATATTGCCAACAGCGCCCAGCCTTTGGCCCAACCGATACTCGACTTTATCAGTTTGGCTAGACCTAAGTCGTTTGTTAGGTGACCTATTACCAATGCGAGTAACATGATTGCCATAGCGACAATCCAACAGGCTTGTGTTTTGCTAACGGTATAACTCTGGTGATCCAACAAGGCTCGTTTAACCATGCGCAACAGCAAGATCCACGCTATGACGGGGGCGACCAGATACATGGCGCCTAACAGCCAAAACAGATAGGTGCCAGTGATCGCTCGCCAGATAATTAATTCGTCAGAATTTTCTGGAGTATTGGTTTGCGGATCCATAGCATTACCATTCCTGCAATTAATGAGATCGAAGCTGCAATCCCGCCGACTATTGCTAGCAGGGTACGTAAATTATCGGGTTTCTCGGCTAATGATGGTGGAGCCATCAGTTGCAATAACGGATAGGCTGCGTAGATGTCGGCTTTACCTATGTCCATTTTTGCAAGTGCGGAGGTAAATACAGCGGTAGCGACCTGATGCTCCCGCTGTAGGCCTTCGAGTTTGGCTGCATCATCATTACTGTCGTTGAACCTATGATCCCATGCATGGATCTGATCAGATAGGGCATCAATTCGATGCCTTAGCCCTTCGGCTTTGGTGTTGAGCGATAGCAACTCTTGCATGAGTTGAGCACGGCCGTCTAAGTCATCAGCCGATAGCATTAACATCAAGCGCTTATCATTATAGCCAAGCAGACTTTTACAGCGTTTACTTAGGGCGGCCAGAATAGATAATTGCTCGTTTTGGTAGGTAACAACTTTTGGGTGACGTTTGCCAAACCGACTGCGGTATTCGGCTAGAGTTGCGGTAACATTGGTATAGCTGATAAGAAGTTGCTGGAACAACTGATCATTTTTTAGCGTAAGTAAGCCAGCCGCCTGCTTGGGGGTTAAGCCTAAGTGTATTTCGAGCATTTTCTGGCTGGCTTTCACGCCTTGCAACTCTGAGATGAGATTGACTTTGTTATGTCTAAGTCTTTCCATGGTCAAAGCCAGCTCTTTAAACTGATCGAGTGACACTAGACCATGTGCTGACTGAAACTCGAGTAATTTATTCTGGGTTAAATGCACTTTATTGGCAAAAGTGGCCATGCCTACTCGGATGGCATCCTCACGTTGCTCAATTTCATCTCGGCGCAGCTCAGCTAATAATGCTTGTAAACTATGATAATGTGCCCAGGCTTTTTGCTGTGCGTCTTTGGCTGTTGCGCCTTTTATACTAAATTTCATCATCCCTGTTTGGTTAGGAAGTGTTAGTTTTGGCATGCCAAATTCGCTGCTTTTAAGGTGAAGTGTTTTAGCTGCTGCATTAATAAGGGGCTTACTATTTGCAATAGATTTGTAATTAATTCTAGGGTCGATAGCACTACTTGCATAAGGCGAGTTGGTAGAGCTATTAGCTTGGCCCACACTATCTAGGCTGACTAAGGCGCCGGCACCAGCCCCAGGAAGTATAAGGATCCATTGGCTGATATAGCGACTTGGGCTTAATAGCGTAAATAGCAACACTAAAAGCCAGATAGTCAGCAGCAGTAGCGAGGTAACGATAAGATAGGCACGCTTTCTTTTTTTAGCAGAAATTTGACTACCTGCTACAAAGTAGTGCTTTAACCATAAAAGAGGTCTGTAGGAGTGTTGTGTTGTCATTATAACCTCCTGGTTATGTCACTATTTAAAGCAATTCAAGCAAGGTTGCTGGAACGAGTACTTCGGTAATTGAACGTGCAATCTCTCGGATATTGGTAACGCGAGAGTCATAACAGGCGATCCCATCGCCAGGCATTAAAATGGGATTCATCCCGGTTTCCCACGAGTTCCTGATTAAGTCATCTATTGAGCGTTCAATCACATCGACTTGAGCGGTAAGAGGGTTTTTAGTGATCAGCAATAAATGTCTACTGGCATTAGTCGATTGCGCCCCCCCCACACAGTTGGCTGCAATCGCACCATTTAACAGACGAGTGCCGTAAGGAAATCGAGTTGCTTCAGTATCTACCGCTGATTGGGCGTTACTGGAGGCTGGCTGAGTCAGGTTAGACATAAAGACTCGAATACCCGGCGCGGTGATCTGTGATGGGCGAGCTAAAGCATCATTGAAATAATCATGTTGTGGTACATGAATGTGATCGCCAGACATCAAGGTCATGCTTGGCACAGGATAGCCGTGGATCACGCCGGATAGATCTAGGGTGAAGCTATGTTGGCCTCTGAACACAGTGATCGCTGAGACATTTGCATCAGGGCGAACTCCACCAGATGCTCTGAGCGCAGAAGCTATTGTACGTTGGCCAGCTTGGTCGCCACTGTGGTTACCATCATCATCAATAATTTCTAAGTCGGACTTTTTATTGATCAGGTGTTGACCCGGTTCAAATACGCCTCCCGATACTGTAATTTCAACAGGTGCCCACTTTAAGGGGGTGATGCTTAAACGCACGCTGCTTTTTAGCATAAACTCCTCATCGACAAGATACTGTTGAATAGTGTTTGTTAGCTCTGCAATATCAAGACCTTTCGCGTGAATCGGCTCTAAATAAGGTAGGTAGATATAGCCATCGTTATTGACTTCAACATCACCGCTGAACTCTTCTCCGTTGAGCACCTGGATCTTGAGTCGGTCACCTACAGATAAGCGAATATTTTGCGGAAGATGTAATGCTTGCTGAGATTGTCCTGCATACATTAACCATGTGTTGCTCATTTCAGTATTAGATCTATTTGGGCTAAGGTTTTCAGCTTTGGCGCCCTTTATACTGCGCATATATGGTGTGTCGCGACTATAAAAATGACACTGAGTCATATTGTCATCGCTGTTACCCGCACAGATTTGAGACTCTTCTGGGTGATGGGGGGTAACACAAGCCGAGAGCAATAAACATAGCAAGCCTACGTGGCTTAATGAGCCTAACTTGTGTGAGCCTAGTTTGTGGATATTATTCTTTTTTTGCTTGCTGTGATTGGGAGTCATAACGGCGGCCTCAACTTATATTACGTTTTCATCGGCAAGCTCATTGCAAATGTATTCAATGGCAGCTGTTTCATCTTCATAGATGGAGAAAATTTGATGCAAACGGGTAAGCTCAATGAGTGAACGCACTCCAGCTGTTGGTGAGAGTAGTACAATTTCACCCTCTTCTTTTTCTACGCGTTTTAACGCTGAGATGAGTACTGATAGCCCACTAGAGTCGATGTACTCTACTTGGTGAAGGTCGATAATTAACCGCGTAATCCCTGCATCAATTTGTTGCAAAATTGCAGCTCTGATCGTTGCGGTTTGAGTCATTATCACTTCAACCGGTAGGGTGATTTTACAGGCATTGTTCTGAGGTAATTTGGAGAAAAACATATCGCCATCCTTAAAAATGCACTTGGCATTTTGCTTGGTTATCTGAACAGGTATTAAATTTGTTGGTGGTTACTCATTTTTTTACTTGTGGCTTTTATTTACACATTTATTCTATTTACACATTAAGCTAAGCAACTCTAATGCCAGTTTTTATCTTATTGTATTTATAGGTTTTTATTGTTTTATCAACACAATGACGCAGACAGCTAAGTGATGCTCTTTATTTGCAATGCAAAATGGGAAAGGGCATTAAAGGCTAAGAGGGGGCCACGCTTCGAGGTTAGAGGTTAGAGTGCCAGAGAGCTGAGAGCTGAGAGCTGGGAGCTGGGAGCTAGGAAAAGCTAAGGCTGAATAGAGGAATGGCTGGTGGCCTTACAGTATTCGCAGCGTTCGCAAGCTCACCCACAGAACGCTTCGCTGACGGTAAAAGCTAAGAAGAGCGCTGCGTTTCTAGGAAGTGACTAGGTTTATTAAGCCACAATCCTGGGAGAGTGTCGCTTTGCTCCTGCTAGTGTCTATACAAGCAAACGCGATGGTTATGAGCCGCAAAAGTCAAATAGAGTGAAGGTGGAATAACCGGGGTAAGCCACAGTACAAAGACGAACATGCAAGAGCCGACAAGTTAATTTAAACTTAAAGGTGCTGCTGTTTCGCTTTTGATTTTCCTAGCAGCTAAGCGTCCTCGCAGTGAGCGTGCGAACGTCCTAGGATCTCATTCCTTACACCTCATACCTGTTACCTTTCTTGCTTTACTTTAAACTGCAAGCATCAGTTGTAAGTGGGTGCCAGCAACAGTTTTTTGCATTCGTACACTGTCCATCCAGTTGTTAATTATCCATAGTCCTCGGCCTGATAGTGACTCGGCTGGTGGGCAAGTCTTTGGTGCTTCCAAGGTTTGCTGTGTAGAGTCATCGAGTAGATCGATGGTTATCTTGTGCTCGTCACAATGCAACACGATTATCATGGAGTCCAGCTCTGGGCTTGCATGCATAAATACATTTGAAACCGCTTCTAACACACAGGTGATCACCTTGAATCGTTTCGTATCGGATACCTGATTTTGCAGTAAAAATTGCTCCATCTCTCTGCTGATAGAATGGGTCGTCATGATATTGCTATTTAGATTGAACTGTAAGCTATTCATATGTATTTCCTCACATCTGAGAACCACAATGAGCCGAGCTATTTGTGGATGAGATGAGCATGAGTGATATGTCGTCTTGTGCTTGTTTCTCTTGCCAAAGTTCTGAGCTATAGCAGAGGTAATTTAATAGTTTCTCTGCCGATAGCGATCTTGCATCACGTACATTTTTGAGTAATTTCGGTAAGCCAAAGTTGCCAAACTTACTATGGCGACATTCGTAAATACCATCGGAATAAAGCAAGAGCTGGCAGCCTTGCTCTAAGGTGAATTGTTGGCTTTGATAGTGATATTGCTTACTGATCCCAATGGGGAGTTGGCTACCAATATCTGGATCATCAATAAACTTTGCACCAGTAGGACTAACAAGAATAGGCGAGGGGTGCCCTGCATTGATTAGCTCGATGCTATCGTTTTGGGTGTTTACCATTCCGAGCAGCATGGTAGCGAAGCGCCCGCACTGCTCAGGGTCGTCAAACTCTTGGTTGACCTTGTTGGCAATTTTACATAGATCAAGCGATTGCCAGATCTCCTGATGACAAGATAAGTGGTGCGCTAATGTAAAACTTAACATTGAGGCTGCAGTGCCGTGTCCGCTCACATCCAATAAATAGAAACCGATATGATGTTGACCAATGTTGAAGCATTGAAAAACATCTCCGGCAAGATCTTGAGCCGGTTTAAAAGCGGCGTTGACTCGCCATCCTGCGGTTAAATCGGTATTTTTAGGCAGTAAGGCTCGTTGTAATTGAGCGGCAGTAGAGAGATCTTGTTTTAGTTTACTTAGATAATCTTGCTCTCTTATTAACATTTGGTTCAATGCTGCATTCTGGCGTTCTAACGCTTGTTGCATCTCGATAATGCGCAGCCCCGCAAGGATCCTGACTTTTAACACGCCAGTGTGAAAGGGTTTAGCGATAAAGTCATCGGCTCCAGACTCGATTCCTTCGATGATGTGTGCGTTTTGATTATTACTGGTAAGCAATATGGTATATGGCGAACAGGGCATTGATTTTATTTTCTGACACAGCTCAATACCACTGGTGGTGGGCATCATCCAGTCGGTGATAACTATATCGACATGTTCCAGCTGGATCTGTGCTATCGCTGCTTTGGCATTAGAGAAACCTTGGGCTTTAAATCCCATTGCATCGAGTAACTGCAGTAGCAAGCAACGCTCACTATCGCTGTCTTCCACAAGGATGATTTTATAGTGCCTGTTAAGCTCAGAAGATAAAGGCATCGTCTTCCTCTTGGATTGAAATTGCTAGGGGTGTTACATCAAAGCAAGCTTTATGCCAGACAACCGAAAGCTATTTACCGTTAATTTTTTAGTTGGTTGGCACAAGGATTGCTGATTACTGTAAATAACTATTTAGTTAACTAAATAGTTAGCAACTCAATGTGTTTAAAAATAGGGATATAAGCGAATGCCTTTAATGCCATTGTTTACTAAAGTTATTGTTTTATATTGGGTTATTTTTATATCTTGCTATAGCGCCATAGCAATGGCTGCAGATGTAGCGCCTAGGGTGTTGACGTTTGGCGTTGTGCCACAACAGGCAGCGAGTACTTTGGCAAGAGGCTGGGCTCCGGTTTTAGCTGAGTTGTCGCAAAATGCAAAGCTTAATTTGCAATTTGCAACAGCGCCGGATATTCCCACTTTTGAAATGCGTTTAGCAAATGGTGAGTACGATATTGCTTATATGAATCCATATCATTTCACGGTATTTAGCGCATCCCCTGGCTATATCGCCTTAGCAAAGGAACAAGATAAATACATCAAAGGTCTTATTGTTGTAAATAAAGACTCCAAAATAACCAAGCTTGCTGATCTTAAGGGCAAATCACTTGCCTTTCCGGCTCCCGCAGCTTTTGCTGCGAGCGTGATTCCTCGCGCGATTTTAAAACAGCAAGGTATTGTTCATAGCACTAAGTATGTGGGGTCACATGATTCTGTATATCTTGCGGTGGCTCAGGGGCTTGTGGATGCTGGCGGCGGCGTGGGGCGTACATTTAACAATATGGATAGTGATGTCACTGAAAAGCTAAAGGTCTTATGGAGCACTCCCGGCTACACTCCTCATGCTATTGCTACCCACCCGCGAGTATCTCGAGAACTTCGACAAGTACTACTCAGTGAGTTATTAGCGCTTTCAACAACGAGCAAAGGGCGCTCACTATTAGAGGGCTTGGGTTTTAAAGGGATGGAGGCTGCAGCAAGTGGCGATTGGGATGATGTGCGTGCGTTAGCGTTAAGTGAGCTTAACGCGCCGTTAAAGGAGATCCAATAGTGTCATTTCGAATAAAGACTATTTTAGGGATCGGAATAATCGAAGGTTTGCTGTTAATGTTGCTGGTCTATACCAGTGTTGATTATTTAAAAACCTCAAACCAAACCGAAATTGAAAAGCGAGCCAGCTCTACCGCGTCACTTTTTGCTGCTGCCGCAAAAGATGCGGTGATTAGCAGTGATCTATCCACTCTCCATGTCCTTGCTAACGAGCTACTGACAACGTCTCAGGTTCTCTACGTTAATATTTATGACCAAAACCGACTCTTGGTGAGTGCCGGCAGAATGAACGGTGAGGCTAATGGCTCACTAGACAGTGGGATAGCGAATGTTGATGACGGTATTCTCGATATTGAAAGGAGCATACAAGAATCAGGCTTTAGTTATGGCAAAGTAGAATTAGGATTTGATACGGCCCAATTAGATAGTTTTATTACTGATGCTAGAACACGTTTTTTGGCTATTGCAGCCGTAGAGATGTTCTTAGTAGCCCTCTTTTCTTGGTTGTTAGGCCACTATTTAACCCGCAATTTGGCACAGCTTAAAGCTGCATCGCAGCGAGTTTTGCAGGGGGAGTCACAAGTGCAGATCCCTGTTAACAGTGATGATGAAATTGGCAAAGCCATGTTTGCATTTAATCAAATGGTCAAGAAAATAGCGGATAAAACCCAAGCGTTAGAGAGTGCAAATACTCGACTGAATACCATTTTGCAGACCGCCGTTGATGGTTTTTTTATTGTCGACCAAAAAGGGATAATAAAGGACGTAAACCCCGCTGTTAGCCGCCTTTTCGACTATAGCTCGTCAGATCTTATCGGTAGGAATGTGTCATTGTTAATGCCACCAAATGAACGGCAGCTTCATGATGGCTATATTCGGGATTACTTAGATGGAGGTGAAGCAACGATAATAGGCAAAGGTAGAGAGTTAATTGCACAGAAAAAAGGTGGCAGCCTTTTTTCAATTGAACTTTCAATTTCAACAATGTGTATTGACGACGAAGTGCTATTTTTGGGGCTTGTAAAGGATGTCAGTGATGTAAAGCAAGCCCAGCTAGCAGCGCAAAGGACTGAGTCGATTTTATTAGCCACATTAGAGGGAAGTAAAGACGCGCTGATCACCATTGATACCGCAGGGAAAATCCAGGAGGTGAATAATGCAGCATGTCTACTGTTTAAACTGCATACACGCCAGATGGTTGGGCAACCGATAGGGAGTACCATCTTTACTGGGGAAGAACTCCAACACTTTGAGCATTTTTTTGAGCAATACATTACGCCTGTTCAAGCTACGAGCGTTAAGCATTCAATACAGACAAAAGCGATACGTTCGGATGGTGAAATGGTTGCAATTGAACTGACACTAATTCCAGTACAGCTCGGACAGGAGATGTTATTTACAGCGTTTGTTCGCGATATTTCACAACGTATTAAGTATGAGGCACAGCTTAAATTTGCCAAAGAGCAGGCGGAGTTGGGGAGTGAAGCAAAATCTCGATTTTTAGCGACCATGAGTCATGAGATCCGTAGCCCGCTCAATGCGGTATTGGGGAGTGTGGATTTATTATTGGACTCGAGTTTGAATAAAGAGCAGCGTATTTACGCCAATACAACCAAAGAAGCTGGGACGGCATTATTGAGCACTATTAATGATATTTTGGATTTCTCTAAAATCGAAGCCGGCCAGATGGTACTGGAAGAGAGCGTATTCTCACCAGCAAAATTAGCGGCGCAAGTTCTACAGGTTTTATCGCCAAAAGCTCAAGACAAGGGGATCGCTCTCGCCAGTTTTATAAACAAAAACGTGCCAGAAACCGTACTTGGTGACGGACAAAGACTCAGGCAGGTGCTGCATAATTTAATCGACAATGCGATTAAATTCTCTTCTGGTGGCTGTGTTGCCATTGAAATGCAGCTAGCAGCCCCCGGTAATGATGAGACTCGCTTGTATTGCAAAGTCTCAGATCAAGGGATTGGTATTATTGAGGCCGCTCAAGCGACATTATTTGAAGAGTTTAGCCAAGTACATGATTCTCACAATACAAATTATAGCGGTACGGGGTTAGGTTTAGCTATTTGTGCCGAGATTATTGCACAGATGGGAGGCAGCATTGGGGTTAATAGTCAACAAGGAAAGGGGAGCTGTTTTAGTTTTGATCTGTTACTTAAGCGCGATTGCAGTGCAACCCCCGCAGTGAATATCGTATCTCCCCACTCTCGAGTGCTTTTAGTACATCCAAACGATACGTATAGTCAGTTAGTGCAAAGGCAATATAACCAGTATGGGGTGACGACCGTTTGTGTTGACAGCATTGATTGCATATTCAGCTCGTTACAGAACCAAGAACGGTTTGATCTGATTTTGATTGACGAACACTGTCTATTTGATTTGAGTGTTGCGCAGGCTAATGAGCTAAAACAGGATTATTTATGCGAACAAGGTTTGATGGCTGCATTAATGACAGTGGTTGTGCCAGAAGCTTCTAAAATCTTAAAAGAGGTTGGTGTAGAGCAGGTTATTAATAAGCCCTTGAGCCGAGACATGATGTTAGCAGCGCTAATGGGTGAGCATGAACTAGCGTCTAAGGACGTGCAGAGTAAACCGACTACCATTGCCAATAAGCAGGTACATCTGCCTATTTTACTGGCCGAGGATAGTCCGGCCAATCAGATTGTTGCCAGTGCATTATTGAGTAAAGCAGGTTTCAGAGTGGAGATTGCAAACAACGGTATTGAAGCATTGGAGATGGCTAGGCGCAAAGAGTATGGGCTTATCTTAATGGATATGAGAATGCCCGAGATGGATGGTATCGAGGCGACTCAGAAGATATTGTGTTTTAATCCTAATCAAGCCGTTGTTGCGATGACTGCGAATGTACAAAAAGAAGATGTTGAACTGTGTATGAAGGCTGGCATGAAAGACTTTGTGCCAAAGCCGGTAAATCGAGATAATTTAGTTCAGGTTGTTAATCAATGGATTGTGCCTGCTGCCGATAAGGCTATGCTTAAGTCTGTCGTCGGGGCAGCGTTAGGGGGGCAATGCGTAGTAACCTCTTCGGTGAGTGTTTCTAATAAATCGGACTCAATGGTTCAATCGAAAGTACAAAAATCGATTGAGCCAGAACTAAAACCAGAACTAAAAGTAAGCCAGCAACAAGATAAATATCAGAGCGGTAACAGCAATGAGGTGCGAATGACCATTATTGACGAGAAAACACTGGATGATCTCAACGGTATGCTAGGTGAAGAAGCCATGCAACGCATGTTTATGGTTTTTTTAACTGAAGCGCAAGATAGGCTGAACACGTTAAAAGTCATCGCATCTAGCTATAAAAGCGGTAAAGATTTTGCGTTAGCAGAAATAGACCTACAGGCACACACACTTAAAAGTAGTGCTGGCAGCTTTGGTGCATTGGCACTCTCAGAGGTGGCTAAAAACCTAGAGTTAAGTGCTAAGGCAGAGGATTTACAGCAAGTTGCCACTTTACTGGATGAGGTTATAGAGGTAGGCGGACAAACGCTCAGTTTATTTCAGCAACGCTTTGGAGCAATATCTTAAGGAGGATTAACTGCTAAACTTACATATGATTAAATTTTATTAAATCTTAAGAATCAAACGCAAACGGTAAAACCCTGTTTGATTTATGTGATACCTTGTTGTTAATGATGTTGAACGACCTTTCCCCCATCTCGACTTCAATATTTATAGGCTGACTTTATATGGATATAACGAGCTCATTTACCACATTGCTAGTTGAAGACAGTATGTCGCTCGGCGCGTTATATACTGAATATCTGCGAGCAGAGGGAGCGAGGGTAACTCATGTTAATCATGGGGAAGATGCCCTGAATGAACTGAAACAATGGCAACCTGATTTGTTGGTGCTCGATATTCAACTACCTGATATGTCAGGAATGGATATTTTGGAAACCGTTCAGCAAGCATATCCAGATATCACTGTCATTATGATCACCGCCCACGGCACAATTGATATTGCTGTTGATGCAATGCGTTTGGGGGCATTTGATTTTCTTGTTAAACCATTTGATGCGAAACGTTTATCAATCACCGTTAGGAACGCCTTGAAGCAGCGTCAGCTTGTCAATCTGGTGGCAAAATATGAGAGCAGTTTACCTAAACCGCACTATATGGGATTCATCGGTGAGTCACTGGCAATGCAAACGGTTTATAAAACCATAGATTGCGTTGCGAACAGTAAAGCTTCAGCGTTTATCATTGGGGAAAGCGGAACCGGTAAAGAAGTATGTGCGCATGCTATCCATAACGCGGGCAAACGCCGAGAAGGGCCTTTTGTGGCATTAAATTGTGCTTCAATTCCTAAAGATTTGATTGAAAGTGAGATTTTTGGGCACACTAAAGGGGCATTTACCGGAGCGATTGCCAATAGAGATGGCGCAGCGACCCGAGCTCATAATGGGACGTTATTTCTAGATGAGATCTGCGAGATGGATCTTGAACTACAAAGTAAGCTATTACGCTTTATTCAAACTGGCGTATTTCAGCGTGTAGGTGGCACTAAAGAAGAAAAAGTCGATGTACGCTTTGTTAGCGCAACTAATCGGGTACCCTGGGAAGAGGTTAAAGCTGGGCGCTTTAGAGAAGATCTGTTTTATCGACTGCATGTTATCCCTATCGAGCTGCCGCCATTAAGAATGCGGGGTAAAGATATCTTATTACTTGCAGCTAACTTACTTAAAGAATACAACAAGGAAGAGGGAAAGGGGTTTAAAGGCATAAGTAGTGATGCTAAGCAGTGTTTAAAGTCTTATCAATGGCCGGGTAATGTTAGGCAACTGCAAAATGTTATCAGGCAGATAGTGGTATTAAACGATAGCGAGTTGGTCGAGCTTGATATGTTACCGATACAAGTGACCACAGCCCTAGAAGCTCAGCCTGCAGAAACTTCAAAAGCTATTCAACACGCGGTTCAACAGAAGAATAGCCCCCCGGTTGGGGCGCCGCATTCAGCCCCCGCCTCTTTTCTTGACGGTATTGAGCAACCAGAGTTTGTTTCTACTGAACATTTTTCAGAAAAAACGTCAGAGACAAATAGCGATGATATTGTACCACTATGGCTCACAGAGAAGCAGACAATCGAGAATGCGATAGCCTTATGTAAGGGTAATGTGCCTAAAGCTGCGGCCTTGCTGGATATCAGCGCATCAACCATTTATCGTAAACGCCAAACATGGGATGAATTAGAAAATAGCTTAAGCCATTAAGCCATTTGGGCTACTTGAAGCAAAGTAACAGCTTGTGACTTTTTTAACTCAATAAACGTTATAGACCATTAATGATTTAGACATGATGTGTTGAGCATGGATAGGTTTGAGCATGGATAGGTTTGAGCATATAGATAACGCGCATACTTAGTGGGCACTTATATATCAGTGAGCTTATGTTACCGATAGAGCTATCTTAACGAAAAGAGTAGACTGGCAGTCTACTCTTTTTTTGTTTGAACCTTTTGTACAGAAGAGACTGAAATGAAATATCTTGTTGATACCCATACTCATACAATTGCTTCAACCCATGCATACAGTACCTTGCAAGAATATATTGCGATGGCGAAACATAAGGGGATAAAACTATTTGCTTGTACAGATCATGGCCCTGATATGGCCGATGCGCCCCATTTTTGGCATTTTGTAAACTTGCGGGTATTACCTAGAATGGTTGATGGCGTGGGTATTTTACGAGGTATCGAAGCTAATATTAAAAATGTGGTCGGTGAAATAGACTTCTTTGGCGATTACTTACAAGAATTAGATATTGTTTTAGCTGGTTTTCATGAGCCTGTTTTTGCGCCAAGCAATAAAGAAAATCATACCACAGCATTGATTAACTGTATTAACAGTGGTCATGTTGACATCATTACTCATCCTGGAAATCCGGCGTATCCTATCGATATCAATGCAGTTGCTAAAGCTGCAGCTGAAAGTAATGTAGCGCTTGAGATTAATAACTCTTCTTTTTTAACCTCTCGAAAAGGTAGCGAGCATAATTGCTTGGCAATTGCTAAAGCGGTTAAAGACGCTGGCGGGTTGTTAGTAATGGGCTCTGACTCTCATGTGGCATACAGCTTGGGCGATTTTACACAGGCTGAGCTGATCATCGAGCAAGCTGATTTTCCTCTAGATAGGCTACTGAACCGGAGTCCTGAGGCGCTATTAGCGTTTCTATCATCACGAGGCCATGGCTCGTTAGATGAGTATTCAGTGTTACTCGAAAAATCTTGATCAAACTAAAACTAAAACTAAAAATAGAAGAGATTATCAAAACAAGATGCGAATTCTTATCACGGGTGCAGCTAGTCAATTAGCGCAGGCGTTATTGTCTATAGCAGAGCTTACGCAAGTGAATATTGCACAGCGCACGGCTGCTCAACAAATATTGCAGACCTTATTGCCAGAAGTGAGTGAATGTTTAGACCCCAGCGATGCCGTGATAGGGCTTTGTCGTCAGCAGCTAGATATTTGCGATATTGATTCAATTCGCACGGCCTTTGATACTTACAAGCCTGATGTGGTGATTAATTGCGCCGCCTATAACCGTGTTGATCAGGCAGAGTTAGATATTGAAAAAGCGATGTCTGTTAATGCTAATGGCCCTAAGTTAATTGCGAGTGAATGTCATAGCCGAAACATTTGTATGGTGCATATCTCGACCGATTTTGTGTTTGACGGTGTACTCAAACGCCCATACGTAGAGCAAGATCCTGCGGCGCCACTGTCTATCTATGGCAAGAGTAAACTCGAAGGTGAGCGCTGGGTAAGTGATATCTTAGGCTTTAAGGCTAAGGTTATTCGTACCTCCTGGCTATACAGTTGTAGGGGGCATAACTTTGTCAAAACTATGCAGGGATTGTTTAAAGTAAAAGATAAGTTAGCTGTCATTGCTGATCAATATGGCAGCCCAACCTGGTGTGAAGCATTAGCTGTAATGATTTTAAAGCTAGTAAAACAAACACAAACACAAACAATGGGCTCAAAAGTCAATATTAGCCGGCTGACCGAGAATTCTGGGGCAGGTGTGTGCAACCTGTATCATTATGCTGGTGGGGCAAGTTGTTCTTGGTTTGAGTTGGCAGGTGAAATTCAGCGGTTAACGCTCAGCTTCTCTGAGCTTGAATCTGAGCCTGAACAAGAGCCTGAATCTGGACTGGAAGTGAATATAAGGTCGTGCAAAATAGAGCCTATTAGCACATTAGCTTGGCAAGCATTGCATAAGGGGTGTATCGCCCAAAGGCCACATCAAAGCGCCTTGAGTGCACAGAAGTTATGTCAACAATTAGATATAAAGCCTGAAAGCCTACTTAGGGCTTCATGGCAAGAGCAGTTACACGCTATGATTAAGGAACAAAACTTGCGAGGCAGGTTTTAGGAAAAACAGATCCTAGGTAAGGGCAAATACGGTAACAGCTGAGACGGAAAAGTAACAGCATGAACGAGCTAGAAGGTTTAAGGGGTTTCTGTATCGCTTTTGATTTTCCTAGTAGGACGCAGTCCGTCCTCGGAGCGAAGCGTCCTAGAACCTAGAGCCTTGTTTTTATTGGCTCTAGGCCGTCCTCGAAGTGAGCCCGTGAACGGCCTAGAGCCTAGAATAGAAGTTTTCTAAATACTAGAAAGTTCTTTCCCAGCCAGCGTAAATCGTTGTATCCCAGTCATGACCACCCGAAGTCACATATTGACTGTAACCAACCGTGCCACCGACTTTTAATGTTCCTTGATAGAAAGGTCTGTGATAACTGGTATCAAACTGATAAACGCGCTCGTACTCGCCTGGTGATACAGGGTTACCACCAATACCAATATTTGCATCTGTCCCGTCAGTATTGAGTCTTAACCAACGGAATTTATTGCTGATGTTTTGTCCGCCGCCCAGCTGTGTAATTCCGCCAACCACTAAGGTAGTGGCATCATTGTCATAGGTACTACCTAGACTGCGACCATAATAACGGTAACCATTTTTATAAAATCCATGCTCATATAAGCAGTTGTATGCATCAGGGTCAATACCACAAGCGACTTGTGTGTCGGAGTACTCAACAAAGACTCGGGTATTAAGGTCGGCGAAAAAGAAGTCAACACCGCCCAAGTTGGCCGAGTTGATCAGCTTATTCTTACCGTTGTGGTAGTCTTCGTGTATACGCTCGTAGTAGATACCGTATGGAATACCAAATGCCGTATCAGACCAGCGGAAATCGTAACCAGCCAACATGTTTTCTTGGCCGTTTTCAATTTCACCTTCAGTCATTCCGCCATTAAATAGGCCATCCCACCAGTCACCTAGACTGTTACCGTAACCTTCGCCACCCCACTGCATAGTCCATGAAAAACCGACTTCTAGCTTAGAAATAGGTCGTAATGTTCCGCGAGCGCCCCAATGTTTGGTGTCAGGCACGTAACGGTCACTTTCCATCTGGCTAAACGACGTCGTAAAGGTCCAAGGACCAATCCAGTTTAGCCACGGTGTGTCGAATGCTTGGCTGTTGTTACGGCTTAGCGTCATTCCTGGCATAGGTCTAGCGTTGGTAGTTTGAATAAGACCACTATCCCAACCTGGTCCCCAGTACTTTTGCTGGGCGCCAGCACTGACAATCCAATTACCTAACATGACAGCAGCAAAGCTATTATCTAAACGAGTACTGTTACCGTCGATAGGATCTAAATGATAACTTGCTGATAGACGGCCACTAAACCAATCTTTAGTGACTTCAGCTGATACTGCTGCTTCTGCTTTATCACGATAGTCTTGGCCAAAACCAATAAAGCGTGTGGTATCTGAGCCTCCAGCAAGTTCTATCTTGCTGCTCATGCCACGATGGTCATGATCATAAGCACGACTGACTCTATCGAATGCATCGCGCTGTTGGCTAGATAGAGCTGCTTGATCGGCTTTATCCATATCTTGCTTCAAGCCTGCCCACATTAGCGGGTAGGTGGTAATTGGCTGCACAATGACACCGGTATCAGACAGCAATTGAATATCAGCTCTTAGGGGTAAGTCAGTCGGTTCAACCCACCAGGCCGCTTGCACTGAGCTGCAACCAAGCAGTAATAATCCAGATAATAATTTGAGTTTCATAGCGTTCCCTTTTATCAATGGGGCGCATTTTAGAGGAATTCACTGCAGGCAGAAAGGATTAACAAAGGTGAATCGATAAATAGACACAAAGTGTGACATATAAAGCAAAGATGGTTAAAGCCAGTTACGGTATACGGAACGTTCGCAGCCTCACTTACAGAACGCTTCGCTAACGTTTTAAAGCATAGAAGGTCCTAGGTTCTGGGAAAGGCTGGTTCTAGGTTAAAGCAAAGACGGTATAAGCTGAGACAGTAAAATCTAAAGCGGAAGGGCCGAGAGTTGCTGAGCTTGCGAACGTCCTAAAACCTATTACCATTCGCCTTAGTCTGTTTTAGACATAGAATGATTATTTGGTTATTAATTTCAATCGAAAAATACTGGCATAATACGTTTATTAAGCTGACAAATTATAGAGATACAGACATTGCCTAAAATATTTGAACCACAGTGGTTAGCGTCGATTCAGGATATCGCGATAGAAGCTGGCGATGCCATTATGGCTATTTATGCTAAAGATGATCTTGGGGTGATAACGAAAGCTGATGATAGTCCGGTAACTGCTGCCGATTTGGCGAGTCATCAGGTCATTGTACAAAGATTAAAACAATTAACGCCCGATATTCCTGTTATGTCAGAAGAGTCGACTAATATCGACTGGCAAGAAAGACGACACTGGCAGTCTTATTGGCTGATTGATCCGCTAGATGGTACAAAAGAGTTTATAAAACGTAATGGTGAATTTACGGTTAATATTGCATTTATTCAAAACCATAGAGCCGTTGCTGGGGTGGTTTATGCTCCCGTGTTGGACAAATGTTTTTATGGCTCATTAGGATCCGGAGCCTGGTTGCAGCAGGCTGGTAGCACAAGGCCGTTAACTAAAGTGAGTCAGTCGACATCGGTCATACCTAGAATTGTCGGCAGTCGCTCACATGTCAGCCCAGGATTACAAGCTTACCTGCAAGAGATTGGTGAGCATGAAATGACAAGTGTAGGCAGTTCACTCAAATTTTGTTTGTTAGCTGAAGGCGAAGCAGATATTTATCCCCGTTTAGGTTTAACGAGTGAGTGGGACACCGCAGCGGCTCAAGCTGTGTTAGAAAGTGCGGGTGGTAAAGTGATGCAATATGACACTGATGTCCCTCTAGATTACAATCAAAAAGAGGATATTTTGAATCCTTACTTTATTGCTTATGCCCCCCATTGGGATAAAAACAAACAGGCTTGATGAGTTGTGCCTTGGTGAACCTTATTTAAGTGAACAGTGCTTTGGCGAGAGGTGCCTAAGTGAATAGTGTCTAGTTGAGAGATGCTTAGGTGAACATGGCCTAGGCACTGCAGTATCTAGATGAGCGCTTACTAATAATATAAACATAAAAATTAGTGCGTTATTTAGACTTTTTAGAGTAAGGGATACCAATAATATATTCATTGAATGTGGTTACAGGTAGGCTCAATAGCTGCCCTATTCGTTGAAGTGATAGACCAAAATCGATTGCTAACTATGGCATAAAGACAAACATTTTGAAGGGGAAAACATGTTGCGAATAGGCGTAGATCTTGGTGGTACAAAGATAGAGGTTGTAGCACTGAGTGAGCGGGGCGAGGAGCTTTTTCGTAAACGAGTACCAACACCTCGAGAATATAACGCAACGCTCGATGCAATCGAACGTTTAGTTTTTGAGGCTGAGCAATTGCTTGGCGAAAAAGGGAGTGTGGGGGTGGGGATCCCTGGTGTGGTATCACCCTTTTCAGGTTTAGTTAAAAATGCTAATTCCACATGGATTAACGGACATCCTCTAGATATTGATCTAGGTAAACGTTTAAGCAGAGAAGTCAAAGTGGCAAATGATGCCAACTGTTTTGCAGTTTCCGAAGCTATAGATGGCGCAGCTGCCGGTAAGAGTATGGTTTTTGGAGTGATAATTGGCACCGGATGCGGCGCGGGCATTGCAATTAATGGCAAAGTGCATAGTGGTGGCAATGGGATCGGCGGCGAATGGGGCCATAATCCATTACCCTGGATGAGCGCTGAAGAATTTAATTCAACCAATTGTTTTTGCGGTAATCAAGACTGTATCGAGACGTTTATTTCAGGAACTGGCTTGGTGCGAGACTACCAGCTTTATGGTGGCTTGGCCGCAACGGGTAGTGATATTGCCCTACTTATGAGGGAGGGTGACGCGCTCGCTAGTGCGGCCTTCGAACGCTATATAGATAGACTCGCCCGCTCTCTAGCCCATGTCATCAATCTACTGGATCCTGATATCATAGTGCTAGGTGGTGGGGTATCTAACATTGATGCTATTTATCCATTACTGCCAGAATTGTTATCCAAATATGTACTCGGTGGTGAGTGTCGCACACCGGTGGTACAAAATGTCTATGGCAGTTCTTCAGGAGTGCGCGGCGCGGCTTGGTTGTGGTGATACTAGGTTGCTAAGGTTTAAGCTGATTGTCATTTTCTCTGTTTTTGTGTTGGTTATTCTGAGGTTCTAAGACTCGCAGTCTTATGTTATTGACTCGTCCGTAATATTGAGCTCTGTTTTTGGGCGATAGCTGGTTTTTAGACAGAGGGAGAGTCGCGATGCGATCAAGAGACGTATTTATAGATCGCGAGATACATAATGAATATCAATTAGTGCTGAATAAAATTAATGAAGAGAATAGCATGCTACACTTTTGAGACATTTCTCTTCACTAGGCAATCGTTACAATGTTTTGGTTAAAAAAGATTATCTCTCAGCTGTTTATGCCAATACCTATGGTGCTGTTGCTTATAGCACTGGCTTATTTAGTGATGCGTAACCGTCGGTCATCAAAAAACTTACTGATGATCGCAGCTATTTTGCTGATAGTGTTAAGTAGTAGCTGGGGAAGTAATTGGTTAATCGCGCCGCTAGAAGATCAATATCTGGTAAATAACCAACCTATTGGCAAAGGTTGCTTAGTGATGGTTTTAGGCAGTGGCCATGATGAAAACCCGAACTTAACCGCAGTACAGCAGCTTTCAAATACAGCCCTTGCGAGATTAACGGAGGGGGTGCGCCAGTTATCATTGGGGCGAGAGTGTAAACTGGTGGTCAGTGGCTGGAGTGGAGGACTATCTTCACGCTCACATGCCGAGATAATGTTTGATGCTGCAGTTGAATTAGGGGTTGCTCCTGAGTCCATTATTAAGTTTCCTTTAGCGCAAGATACCATCGAAGAAGCGCAATTTATGAAATGGGAAGTCGCGGAGGCACCGTTTCGTTTAGTGACTTCGGCAAGCCATATGCCAAGAGCTATGGCAATTTTTACCAATGCAAAGCTGAATGTTAGTGCTGCACCGACAGATTTTGCTCAAAGAGAGACTTACTGGTGGCGTTTTGATGCACAGAGCCTGTTAAATTCCCAGCGTGCGATTCATGAGTATATGGGATTACTGTGGTTCAAGCTTAAACATGCAAAAGAAGGGCGTAGGATCGAGGAAAAGCAGGTTCTAGGTACAAGCTGAGACGGAATGGCCTGTAGCCTTGCGATTTACGGAACGTTCGCTGGCTCATTTACGGAAAAACACCTTAACCATTGTAGGTTGGCATTTATGCCGTCAAGTCTTTGAGAAGGTCCTAGGTGCTTGGAAAAGCAGGTCCTAGGGAAAGCAAAGACGGAAAAGTAGAATGGCCTGCGGCCTTACGATTTACGGAACGTTCGCTGGCTCATTTATGGAAAAACACCTTAACCATTGTAGGTTGGCATTTATGCCGTCAAGTCTTTGAGAAGGTCCTAGGTGCTTGGAAAAGC
>NZ_JBRIMD010000042.1:0-21961 GCF_052977325.1 Shewanella sp. 0m-6 | reverse complement strand
CCCAGAACAGTAAAACCAAGGCCTCAACGGTATGCCAAAAATAAAAATGCCGTTCACCTTAAGTGAACGGCATTACCTATCTAGGAGCCTTTTTAGATCTAGTTAATCTAGTTAATCTAGTTAACTTTGCACACGCTTTACGTGCTGCACCCAGCCTTCAGGCCCTTGAATATGGCCTTTTTGGATCTCGGTTAACACCTTATAAATTCGCTTAGTGTGCTCACCTACTTCGCCATCACCAACCGTGACGATGCGGTTATCCTCAAAGATATAAGAGCCTACTGGAGAGACCACGGCTGCAGTACCAAAGCCACCTGCTTCAATAATCTCACCTGACTCGATGTCACTAATAAACTTATCCAGCATCACCGTCTCTTGGCGTACGTCGCAGCCCAGTAACTCGCCCAAATCGAGAATTGACTGTGAGGTAATCGACTTTAAGATAGTGTCGGTAAATTTAGGGATAATAATGCTGCCATCTTTCAGCACGTGGAAGTGGTTCATCGCGCCCACTTCTTCAATCTGCTTATTGTTAGCATCCAGATACAGCACCTGCGCTGCACCATACTCTGCAGCAGCTTTACCCGCCTTAAGTGATGCCGCGTAGTTACCTGCCGCCTTTGATGCGCCAGTACCACCAGAAACAGCACGGTGAAAACGCTCGCTAATCAGCAAACGAATCGCCTTATCAAAGCCGTCGCTGTAATAAGGGCCGCTTGGACTTAGCATGACGCAGAAGGTGTATTGTTCACTCGGGCTAACCGATAAGCGGTCTTCAGTGGCAAAGATAAACGGGCGTATATAGAGGCATGCGCCTTCTTGCATAGGAAACCACAAACGATCGACATCGATCAACGCGTTGATCGCATCAATCTGCATCTGCTCAGGCAATGCGGGAATACAAAGAATATCGGCCGAACGATTAAGTCGCTCGGCATTTTTATCAATTCGGAAAGTGTAGATTTCGCCGTCTTCATGTTGAAAGGCTTTTGCGCCCTCAAATACCGACTGACCATAGTGCAGCGCAATGGCGCCCGGTGCGACTTGAAAGGGGCCATAAGGAACGACTCTAGGATCACACCACTCACCATCGCGATAATCCATTAAAAACATGTGGTCAGTTCTTAGGTTACCGAAGCCAACGTTGCTTGTAGGCTTAAATTGCTCGGTACGGCGCTCTAACGCAGGTTTTAAGTTATAAGTTATTTGCATTGTATACCACCTTGATTACTGATTGAGCAGCCTATCAGTGGTCATAAAAAAGTCAAGCAAAACGGGGGCTAGCCTGAAGATCTTCAACTTATGCAAAACATTCAAACTGCCCTAAAATTAATCAAATTGAGACCTACAATCCGACAATCTCCCTATGCTTAAACACGTTTCACAACTGCGTATATTGCCATGGCCTTTATCTAGAAAATGCTTAATACGGCCAGATAATGACTGCATCATTTCACGAGTAATAGGTTCACGCCACTGGTAATGGTTCATTAAACGGCTTATGTGGCGATAGCCTATATCATCATTGACACTAAAATATTGCTCGTCCATTAAGCCACTTTGATACGAAGACGTGGCTCCCGCCAAAAAGAAGTACAGCGCCTGACTCAAGTCATCTATTTCAACTTGTGTCGCTTGCAGCTCACCTTGTTCAACAGCATGCTCTAAAGGCCTTTTAATTCTGCTCCAAAATAAATTAACTCGGTTCTTTAATATTTCAACTTTTTGAGAACTGGCTAATTGCCAGAACATACTGTTAATAGAGACAACTCGCAAAATATTAAATATTGGACTTCTCTTCACAACTTCAAATGTGAATAAAATAGATAGAACTGCATGTTCGTAGATATTTAAATCAGGGTTTTCTTTTATAAATACAGGTATTTGACTCGAGGTTGTATTCCTTAAGAACAAACAAACTAAGACATCCTCTTTAGACTCAAAATACTTATATAACGTATTAGTAGAACATCCTGCGCCCTTGGCTATTTGTGCAAACCTAAAAGAAACAACACCTTGATTATCAATCAATTGTTCAGCAACATCTAATAATTGATTACAGCGAATAGCATCCATATTATTACTAGGGCACTGCATGTTAGCCTCTTATTTAATTATATAGTTAAGATTGATACTACGGTTAAATATTCATTTAGATACTGAAAAGAAACATTTTCTTGAAGGCCTCCACAAAAAACTTTCTCCCCCAATATAAAGTGTGATTCCGCGCATGTTTGATTACATCTCCAAATCATATTGTTAACCCAAGTTAAATGGAGATAAAAAAATGCAAACAAGACGTTCATTTTTAAAACTTGGTGCTGGAGCGGCCGCGGTTGGCGCACTAGCCCCACTATCAGTAAGCGCAAATTCATCTGATGTGAAATGGGATGAAACCCATGAAATCGTGATTGTAGGTTCCGGTTTCGCAGGCCTCGCCGCCGCAGTAGAAGCGGGAAAATTGGGCGCAAAGGATATTGTCGTATTTGAGAAGCTGGGTGTGTACGGTGGTAACTCTACTCTCAATGCTGGCCAAGCCTGCTTTGCCGATACCGATCTACAGAGAAAACTCGGTATTAAAGACAGCGCCGATTTAATGGTAAAAGACCAATTAGCTTCAGGTCGTGGTTATGCTAGTGAAGCACTATTACGTCATAGTGCCGAGCTTGGACCTTACATTTACCAATTAACGAAAGATTGTGGCTGCGTCTACCGCGATCACATCATCAACACTGGCGGTACAAGTGCGACTCGCAGCCACCAAGTCGTTGAACGCTCAGGGGCAGGCTTTATTCGCCCAATGTTAAAAACAGCTCGTAGCTACGGTGTAAAAACCAAAACCCGCCATAAGTTCGAAGGTTTGATTACCGCCAAAGATGGCAGCGTATTAGGCATTAAAGTACGTAAAGGTTACCACACCGATCATGAAGACTCCGGCAAGATCATTAACGTAAAAGCAGAAAAAGGCGTGTTAATCGCAACTGGCGGCTTTGCAGCTAACGTCGCATTTCGTCAAGCGCTTGATCCTACATTAGGGGACGAAGTAGGTCACACTAACGCTCGTGGTGCTACGGGTGATGGCCTTATTGCCATGTTAGCTGAAGGCGCAATGCCTATCCATTTGAGCTTCATTCAGTCTGGTCCTTGGGCGTCGCCTGATGAAGGTGGTTTTGGTTACGGCGCAGGCTTTTCTTTATACAACTTCCCGCACTCTATCGCGATCGACCGCAATACTGGCATGCGCTTCATGAATGAAACCGCAGACCGTAAACACCGCGCAGATCTAGAGATCCAGCGTCGTGATAAAGATGGCAAGCCAAACCCTGCTCTACTTATCGCCCCCAAACACGAAGCACAAAAAGATCCGTCAATGGAAAATGTGCTCAAGTATAACGTTGCCTGGGAATTCGACAGCGTTGAAGCCATTGCTAAACACTTCGATTTACCACTAAGTCCATTGAAAAAACAGGTTGATGACTGGAACCAATACGTTAAATCCGGTGAAGACCCGCAGTTCGGCAAGCGCATGGATATGGGCGCCGGCATTTATTTAACGGCACCATTTATTGTGCAGCGTTTATGGCCAAAAGTGCATTACTGCCAAGGTGGCATCCAAATTAATAACAAAGCTGAAGTTATTGCGGCAAAGAACGGCAAGCCTATTCCAAATCTTTATGCTGCAGGTGAAGTTTCTGGTGGTGTTCATGGAGTTAGCCGCCTAGGTGGTTGTTCGACTCCAGACTGCATGGCATTTGGCGTCACAGCCGCTCGATCGATGATGAAAGCATAAGGATACCAACATGAAACCAATGACGACTTTACTTGTGCTGATATTTAGCAGCGTTATCGCCCTTTCAGCTCAAGCTCAAGATCAGCGTGATTATCACGAGGCGCTATACGAAGAGGGTTGTAAAACCTGTCATGACCAAGGGCTAAAAGCCTTTCCATCTGATGATTCCTGCTTGCAATGCCATGACATGGGTGAGCTGGCAGAACAAACCAAACGTGAAGGGCATGAGGCAAAGCAAAACCCACACGATAGCATGCACTACGGCCAAGAAGCGCCATGTATGGAGTGCCACGGGGAGCACACCAAGAAGCAAGCTATCTGTATGGATTGCCACAACTTTGAGTATCCAAAGTTTAAATAGCATCAAATTAAATAATTAAAAAACATGGGGAAATGATAATGAGAAAACTACTTGCCGCCTCGGCAATTCTAATTACGGGTTGCGCCGTTGCAGCTGATAAGCCAGCCGATAAACCTTGGCACAATGAAAAGCCAACATTATCAACAATTAATGCACCAACTAAAGTAATGCCTATGGTATGTAAGCAAGAGCAAGCCATGGCCTATCTTAAAGAGTTACAAAGCGGTGAAAAGGATATTTACAGCATTCAGTCAAACGATCACGGCGGTAAAGGTGCTAATGATTCTGGCTGGTTAACTTGGCGTGTTGACGACCCAAGTAATCTTATTCCTTGTCCTGCTGGCGGCGCCTCAGACTCTGAAGTGGGTATGTGCTGGAAAGAGCTAAACGATGAACCAACCGTTATTGGTTTAGTGCGCGTCGCACCTGGCACAGCTGCACCGCACTATCACCGTGAAATGGAATGTTATTACGGCCTAAGCGGTGAAGGGCTAACGTGGGCACAAGAGCGCATGCAACCTTTTGGCCCTGGTGACTATATTGAGATCCCAAGTAAAGCAATTCACTACACGCCTAATACTTATGATGATCAAGACCTGATCTATATGTACTGGTTCCCACTCGATGGCAAATTCTCAACATTTAAGTACCAATGGCCACAAGATGTGGGTCCAGGTGAGCAACTCATGTTTGACTTCGTACCTTACACCAACTCTAAGCTCGTTCGTTCAGGTAACGGTGGCTATGGTTGGGACGTGATTCAGAAATCTAAGTAATCTTACTCAATAGAGATGGAGGCCAACTTAAGTTGGTCTCCTTATTAACTATGAAAAAAATAATCCTAGCGTTAAGCCTATTTTTTAGCCCCAATCTATTTGCCGAAGAACCTATCTCCATATTATGGAATAACCTTGCTCCGGGGCCTGTAGATTTACCCGTTGATACCAATGTCAACTTAGCACTCGATGGTAAAAAGGTCATTATTCCTGGGTTTATCGTGCCATTGGATGGTCAAAACAGTGGCTACACCAAAAACTTTCTACTCACTCCACAGCAAGGCGCTTGTTTTCACAAACCGCCATCACCTGCAAATCAACTAATACATGTCGCTTTCGATGTACCAATAGCCATTCCAGATCTGGAACAACCTATGTATATAGCAGGAACCTTGAGCATTAAGAGTGCCCAAGCCGGATTTGCCAAAACGGGTTATCACCTAAAAGGAATTGAAGCGATTGAATACCCGACTCCGGTAAAAGTAGCCCAAGCAGACCACCAGCATTAACTCACTCTGCACACTCAGTTTAAGCGACGCTGTCTTTTTTGCGTAAGCAGGGTGCTTCGCTATTAACCGAGGAGCTAGTCAAGGCACTGCAAGCGCTACAGCTCATATGGTCGCGATAATGTTTATCAAAAAAGCTCGAACTTCTATTCTCTAATGACTCAAAAAGCTCAGGGGTAAGTGGCTTAACCCACTTATATTGCGCCATCAATCTTGCCAAGTGGCGGTAACAGGTCTCGCGACGATTTGATAAGTATTCAGGCGCAATCAATTGGCTTTCGAACTGGGTTAATGAGCCTGTAAGGTAAAAGGTTATCCCTTGAACGAGCTCTTTCACCTGCAAGGGGGTGGCATCAAGCTCACCTCTTGCTACGGCTTCATTGAGAGAGTCGGTAAACCAGCCCCAAAATGCATTAATACGTTTTTTGAAGCGATCGACTTTTTCGTCACTCGCTAACTGCCACACCATGGTATTGACTGAAACTGAACGCAGAGTAAAAAAACTCTTGCTGCGTTTGATGGTTTCAAATGTAAACAAAATCGGTAACAGCACTTTTTCTTGAGCCGTTAAATCCGGATATTTGTTAATAAATATCGGCAGGTGATTAGAGGTCGCACTGCGTAAAAAAAGGCAAACCAAAACATCCTCTTTTCGCTCAAAAAACTTGTACAGCGTCCCTGTCGAACAGCCCACTTCCTTCGCGAGTTGCGAGAACTTAAACGACACAATACCTTGCGATTCTATGAGCTGTTCAGCCGCGTCAAGTATTTGATTGCAACGCATCATAGGCAGCGCTTCAGTGGGACATTTCATCTATAAAAAACCTGTATCTCGAATTAAGGCGATTATGCGCTTGTAACAATTACAGATTATAGATATCTCTTCCCTAATCGGGATTCAGTTCACGCTAATACTCCTTTATTGGTAGGCTTTGTGAGTCACGTCATACAAACATTAGTGCAATAACTTGTAACCCTATATGGAATTGAGTTCACATTTTTATAGCGTTAAAACCGCATCCTATTTTAAGAGAAAAGATCTTCGAGATCTGCCTCACGAATATATTTGTCACTGAAAAAATGGCGTGACTTAGTTCACCTTTAACAAGCGAACTTGCGTTTATCTTTAGCTCATTCCCATTGAGAGAATTACAAAATGCAAGGTAGAAGAAACTTTTTAAAGCTAAGTGCTGGCGCAGCAGTTGGCAGTTTAGCGGCAACATTACCCGGTACCGTACAAGCTAAGACTTGTGGTGAGATTAACTGGGACGAAAGCGTTGATGTCATTGTTGTCGGTTCTGGCTTTGCCGGTCTTTCTGCAGCCCTAAATGCTAAGCGTCAAGGCTTAGGTTCGGTACTTGTTTTAGAAAAGATGCAAGTGATTGGCGGTAACTCTGCTATCAACGGTGGTTGGTTGGCTATTCCTAAGAACCCAATCCAGTTAGCGCAAGGCGTCAATGACGACTCTCCTGAAGAACTAGTAAAAGATCAGATTATCTCTGGCCGCGGCATGCAAAACGAGCCTGCACTGCGTCTTATCGCTAACCGTTCTTTAGATGCCTACGATCTTTGTATCGACACAGGCGTTAAGTTCCGCGATGGCTTTAATATCCAGGTGGGCGGCCACAATAAAGCTCGCGCTATTCGTACTCAACACGGTACTGGCGGTGACATCACCACCAAGCTATATGAAGCCGGTGTAAAAGAAGGCGTTGATTACCGTCTACAGCACTATATCGAAGACTTCATCATGGAAGGCCAGAAGATTATTGGCGTAAAAGTGCGTAAGAACTACCGCTTCCCCGATCTAAAAACCGGTAGCACCATTTTTGTTAAAGCTAACAAGGCCGTTGTGCTCGCTAATGGCGGCTTCGCGCGCAACATGGCGCTACGTGAAGCGGTTGATCCATCTCTAGACCCAACACTAGATTGCACTAATGCAATGGGCGCAACAGGCGAAGTCACCCTGACGGCGATGGCTTACGGCGCACTACCTGTACACATGAACCTTATCCAAACGGGCCACTGGGGTTCTCCAGATGAAGGCGGATTTGGTTGGTCAAACGCCTTACTATCTATCGGCTGGCACCAAGGTGTGGCGATTAGCGTGCTCAACGGCAAGCGCTTTATGGATGAACGTGCAGACCGTAAGACCTGCTCTGAAGCCATCATGAAAAACCGCAACGCTGATGGTAGCCCAGCGTACCCAGTAGTGTTCTTCAACTACAACAACTACGCCAAAGATGACCGTGTTGTACGTGCCATCCGCGACAAGATGGCGTGGAAGGTCGACTCATTAGATGAGATCGCCGCTAAGTTCGATATTCCAGCCGCAGAGCTTAAGCGCAGCATTGTTGAATACAACAAGCACGTGAGTGAGCATAAAGACCCGCTATTCAATCGCAAGATGGATACGGCAGAAGAGCTAACAGGCCCATTTGTTGTGTCACGTATTTGGCCAAAAGTGCACTACTGCATGGGTGGTCTAAAAACCGATTTAGGCGCTCGCGTCATTGATGGCCGCTCTATGGAGCCGATCAAGAACCTATACGCAATAGGTGAAGTAACAGGTGGTATCCACGGTGAAGCCCGTTTGAGTTCTACATCCTGCCTAGAGTGTCTAGTCATGGGTATCGTAGTGTCTGAAACCATCAAAGCTGATCTTTAAGGAGCCATCAAATGAACAAGTTATTACTAAGCGCACTACTTGGCCTTGCTCTATCTAGCAACGTGATGGCTGGCGAGCTAGTCAAGATGAAAGGCAAGACTGAAGGACGCGTAAACCACGAATTTATCTATCAAGATGGCTGCCAAACTTGCCACCAAGGTTCAGGTAAGAAAAACGCAACTGACGCAGCCTGCGTTGAGTGTCATGGCGACATTAACAGCATCCCTGTCGATGAAAGCAAGCTAGCCATTCCTGAAGCGCATCCTCACAAGTCACTGCATTACAACCAAGGCGCAAGCTGCCTTGCATGTCATGCCGAGCACGAGAAAAAAGCACCAGTTTGTACAGAGTGCCACCGTACTTGGTTTGAAGAGATGTAATTCGATTAATTGATTTACAAAATCTAAAAATAGCAATAGGGAATGATGATGAAAAAAACCACTAAGTTTATGTTGTCGATGGTGGCTACAGCAATCGCACTTTCAGGTGCTTCAGCTTATGCTGCTGAGCAAACTGAAGACGGTATCAAGCTAGGCGGCGCTGTGCGTGTTAACTACGCCTACCGTGACTATGACGAAGCTAACAAAGATAAAGGCGGTGACTTTTACTTTGATATGGCAGCGATCAAGTTTGATGGTAAGCATGGTGACTGGGGTTTATCGGCTGAATACCGTTTTACCTCTGGCACTAACTACATCAAGTACGGTTACGCTTACTACGACGTAGACCCAGACTGGCAACTACAACTGGGGATCAACAAGGTGCCATTTGGCAACCCGGACTTCATCTCAAACAGCTACTGGTTTGGCATTCCTTATTACTTAGGTTTTGAAGACGACCATGACACAGGTATCAAGGCGGTTTACGAAAAGAATGGCTGGCACACCGATTTAGCTTTCTATAAGAGTGCTGAATATGGTCCGTCTGAAAACAAACGTTATTCGACTGATATCTACAGCGGCACAATTGCAGCCAGCGGTATCACTTACTATAACGAAGAGACTAACCAGTTCAACGTGCGCCAGACGTACACCGCTGAGCACGAAGGCGGCCAAACCACTTTTGGTGGCTCTGCACAGTACGGTCAGATCTATAACAGCAATACCGGTAACAACGGTGATCGTTACGCTGTCGCGCTGCACTTAGACAGCAGCTATAAAGGCTGGAACTTGCAACTGCAAGCAATGCAATACGAATACGATGCCGCTGACGCTGTTGATGCTAACAAGATCGCGGTGTCTGTTGTGAGCTGGCAGTATGAGATCGCTTCTAAAGGCCAGTCTTATAGCGCTAACATCGCTAAGACATTTGCGACCGATTGGGGTAGCGTTAAGTGCTACAACGATTTTGGTTTAATGACACCCGATGTTGATGACGATAGCTACGACAACAGCATGCAAAACGTGACTGGTTGTGCGATTTCAGCTGGCCCAACTTACACCATGGTCGATTTTGTTATGGGTAAGAACATGACCTTCTCTACCGCGAACAACGATCAC
This sequence comes from Shewanella sp. 0m-6, assembly GCF_052977325.1. NCBI lineage: Bacteria > Pseudomonadati > Pseudomonadota > Gammaproteobacteria > Alteromonadales > Shewanellaceae > Shewanella > Shewanella sp. 0m-6. Next base: position 12,361 of record NZ_JBRIMD010000042.1, on the reverse strand, counting down.
GTGGGTCTTCCAGAGATGGGCGATAGCTGGGACAAGCGCGTGAATATTAACTTCGGTTACTACTTCTAATCGCAGCTAATCGTTCAGCGATGGTGTTAGTACTGACTAACAATCCGAGCACAGGAACACGCAGAGATTATTAGCATAGCTAACCGTATTAATTAGCGTTACCGACAAAAGCGAAGCTGCTCTCACTTCGCTTTTGTCACCCCATTTACCTATTAGATTCACCCAACTATTGGACCGGTACAGTATCCCTGCTTACTGTCGCCGCGATGGATCACGCCCTTTTTATATAAAAAATACTAGGGCTTTTTTACCCCTTCCCTACAAGAAATAACTATGAAATCGATGACAAAACTTTCAATCTGTATCTGTTTTATTGGCGGCTTCTCCTCGTCATTGATGGCCAGTGAGTACCACTTCGGTGGATTCCTAAAGGCCAACGCACGTTATGTGGATGGCAACATTGCCTTTCAAGACAGTTGGACTGGCAGTGGTCGTGTCACCGACTCAGCCAAAAGAACTCAATTTAGCGCCGCTGAAAGCCGCTTCAATGTTGGGATAACACACGGCGAAGTTTATGGTTTTGCTGAGATTGATTTCTCAGGTTCGGCTCAAGGTAATGCGGCTTTTTCTAATTCCTATAGCCCGCGCTTACGCCACGCCTATATCAACTATCAAGACTTCACAGCTGGCCAAACCTGGTCAACCATGGTCAATACCAGCGCCTTTGCCGAAACGGCAGATTTAGGTGGGCCCTTAGTGGGCCAGGCGATGGTGCGCCAAACTTTAGTGCGCTATAGCAAGGGGAACTGGCAATTTGCACTAGAAAACCCATACACCTATGGCACTAAAGCTGGCGGCACTCAAGCCAGTAGTACTCACACAAATAGTACTCAAGCGGATAAAGAATGGGTCGATACCAGCAATGATTATATTCCCGATGCGGTGATCCGTTTCAATCAAAAAGGCGCCTGGGGCAATGTCTCTGTAGCAAGCTTAGTGCGTTATTTAGACCCACAAGACACGGCCCAACTTGGCGCTGGCGTGTCACTGGCCGCCAAGCTCAAAACCTTTGGTAAAGACGATATTCGCCTGCAACTTCACTACGGCAACCTAGGCCGCTATGTCGGCACTGATGCGGCTAGAGATATGATTAACGGCGAGATAGAAACCACCACCTCGGCCATGTTTGCTTATCGCCACTTCTGGACTGAGCGCACTCGTTCAAGCCTTTTCTACGGCCACACTATCACCGAAGAGGAGCAGACTAACCGTTTCCATGCAGGGGTGAATTTATTCACAAATCTTACCCCTGTGCTAGAGCTAGGTTTTGAATTGGGCCGTTATCAGATTGATGATGGTATCAGCCCTTATGAAGATATCGCTGCCGCAAAAGGCGCGTCTAATTACGCCCAATTGAGTTTGCAATTTCATATCTAAAACGCAGTAAAGGAAAGATTATTCGCGACCGAGCTCACGAATAAGTTTGCTGCTTAAAATGCTGCGTGATCCATTTCAACTTTACGCAGCAATTATCACTTTATTGTTAGTTCAAGCCCGTTAAAACGAGCACAATATCGCAGCTTTAGCTGCATCAGCTAAAAAACAGGATAAGAATGATGAAACTAAAAATGATGTTCGGTATTGCCGCGCTAACTTCTACAGCCGCATTTGCCCAAGGCCCACAGTGTGATCACGCCCAACTGCCATACCAGCAGATGACGCCAGTCCCATACGACAGCACCCCCTACTCGCCACAGGACACCATGCCAGAGCAGTGTAGCAACCCAGAAGTTGAAGCGTATATCGCAGCATGGGAAGCGGGTGAAATTGACTTTAGAACCATTAAGTCAAATAGCAGCATCGCTGCCGATCAGCAATTTTGTAAGTCATTAGATGACGATGGCAACGTATTAGAAATTCAAGACTGCGATAAGTCAAAGTCACCAGTAGGTTACATCTGGAAAGAGCTGTCAGATAGCCCTGTGGTCATTGGTATCACCGACGGTGGTAAATCAGACCACGCGCCGCACTTCCATGGTCAGCCTGAGTGTTATTACGTGGTAAACGGTGAAGGTCAAACTCTGGCCGATAACCAGTTCAAGAAGCTAGGCACAGGCCAGTACTTCTACATTCCTGGTGCGACTATCCACAACACGCCTATCATGTCTGAAAAAGGCCTAGGTGTAATGTACTGGTACCCAAACAACGCTCACTTTAACGGCTTTAAGTACTACTGGCGTAAAGACGTTAAAAACCTACGTGTAGCTGAAGAAGCCTTCGACCGCGTGGATGAGATCCGTAAGCGTGACCTAAACTTAGGCCCATACGGTACTAACGAAGCTATCTTCAAAAAGTAAGAAGTGTTAGCAGTTAGAAATGAGTGGCAAGTTAGGCTCAAACCTAATTAATAAACAAAAACTAAGAACCCAGCATAAGCTGGGTTCTTTTCTTTAAAAGCTATAAACCACCAAGCGCTCACTTCGCTTACTACGCCGAGGACACGGAGAAAAGAAAAGCCCGGGTGGCTTTTCTTCGTGTCCTTCGCGTCCTTTGTGTGATGTGGTCCACTCTTATCTTTCGAAGTCAGCGATTTTTATCAGTTTCACTTCCTTAAGTGAGCGGCATTACTCAAATGAGCCCTTTTGCTTTTCCACTCCACTGTATTAAAACGCTTCATTGACGTTAAAATAAAAGCCTGTATCACCATCACCCCAGGCCATGTCTAATCTTAAATTGACTCTAGGTTTAACCTCGAAGCGATAGCCTATACCACCATTGGGTAGGATTTTATTGCCATCAAACTCGCTGATGTCATCAGCAATCACACCGGCACCGCCCCAAAACACCATACCATGACGCCCAGGCAGATTAAGCCGATACTCCACTTGCGTCATCAGCAGCTGTTTATCGCGGTAACGCCCCGATGTATAACCGCGAAGCAGATCGCCGCCTCCCGCTTTGGATAGTTGATCCCATGGCACGTCGCCGCTGGTAAAGCGACCACGCACTTGCCAGGCCAAGATATCTTCATCACGACCGGTCTGCATGTATTCGCTATACAAGGCGTTGTAGACATCAAAATCTGTTTTACTGCCTAAATACTGACGATAGAAGGTGGCATCAATTTCTAAGATACGCCCCGACTGCGGGTTTAATACATTGTCTCGACTGTCATGATTAAGTAGCAGGTTCACACCGACGCTGCGGGAGCTTTCATCAAGAATGTCTGTATCGACATTCGAGTCTAATACATTAATTTTACTGGCATCGGCGTAGTTAAAATCAAAGCCAACACCGACAAAGCTCGTGGGGCTCATTCGCTGCAAGAACATAGGGTTAATCGAGATAATCCGCTGGTTAAACTCGACACGATTGCCCTCTTGATGGTTGCTATCGTAACCCACACCGTAGAAAACATCCGGCGCATCAAAGACTTCGGCATTGAGGTAAAAACGCTGCTGGTCTTGATTGATAAAGGTCTTGTTCGCAACCGCCACACCTAATGCACCATTAGTTGAGGCGAGACCATTGATCACCAATGAAGACAGCTGGCTGACTTCGTCATCGGGATCATATTGATATAAGCCGACCGCCGAGATCCCAACGCCTAAATCCATCTCAGGGTTATAAAATGGTCCCGGCAAGTAGCTAAAGTCGATCAGTTTGTCTGGATCAAATTCACCATCTGCGCCCAGCGTTTGCAAGAAGTCTTCTAACCAACCTTGCGACGCTTTTTCATCAGCTTCGCCCTCTTTGATAACCGTCGTTTCATTCCCTGCAACTTCATCCGCTACGACTTCATCCACAGCTGTGTCATTAGCTGTAACAGTGACATCGTTAACAGCAACGTCAGCCCACGCTGGCGTGCTGATGCAAGCCAAAAAGGCCGCCGCCAGAGCAGAGGTTCTGTTCATCAGTAAGGTTTTATTCAAGCGACTCAATCGCCCCTTGCTCAAGCCATTGCGCTTCATTTGGGCTCCATAGGTACAGCAGCCTCGTTCGCATCATCTAGCTGCAGATGTTGGCGTAGTTCTATTTCATCTTGCACTTGGTTATATTGGCTAATTTGGTAGAAATCAGCTTGAGTAAAACCGTCTTGCCACAGCTTTGCAGGAATATGCTCAAAGCTGTGCTTAAATTTGTCGGCAACTATCAGCTTTTGCTGCGCAACCTCATCAATATCAATACCGTGAACGCTGCGGCTTAATGATAAGTTGTGTGCTTGATGCTCGGACGCAAACAGCGGCTCAACTTCACTCCATTTAATATGGGACTCAGCCAACGATTTAGGCACTAAGAAAGGCGACTGCTGATCGCCTAATTTATAATGACGTTTTAACAACATAAATTTACTCGGTAATGGCTGCTGTGAGTCCCACCAGTGGCCATCAATCACATCAAATAGCGCATTGGTTTGCTTAATCGAAACCGGCTCAAGCCAATTAAGCGTAGCCGCTAACCATTGAGTCATATGCTGGTTATACAGCTCTTTATTCATCGCTAGATTATTATTAATCAGCGCTAAAGCAATTTTAGCTCCAAGCATATTGGAGTAGAGATCTTCTGGTGAGTAGGCCGATACCGTTTCGGACCAAGGCGCCCAACTACGATAACCATGCCACTGAGCGACCTCATGGGCTTCAGCCATAAAGTAAGCCAGTCTCACCGCTATTGCCCCTGCGGTTTCCCAACGCTGACGCGGACTCAACTGAGCAATATCAAACTCGCTTAGCTCAATCGTTCTAGGGCCAATCTCATCGGGTAGCGTAATGCTTTGCTGCTGCCCAAGTTTAGGATAGATGCGGTAAAACAGCGCGATAGCATTGTCAGCCGTGTCGCGTACATGGGCCAAATCAATAAAGCCGCCTTGCAGCGTATACATCTGGCCATTGTTTTCAGTACCACGGCTACCATTGGGGGCATCTTTTTGATAACTAAAAGTACCCGCCTCATAGGCGTGTGGGCCCACTTTATCGACGGCTAAGGTATTGGCGTAGCGAAAAAAAGGTACCGGTATAGGGCCTACAGTCACCTTTTGCGCATTACCAAAGGCGCAGCAAGGACGCACCGCCTCGGGGATGCGCACTAAAGGCAGCTCTTGCAGCTCGATTGCATGCAGTAGGTTTAAGTCTGGCTCACTGTCTAATGCCGCCTCGATTGCAATATCACTGGGCAGCGCGCGTACTTGCCAGTCGCTGCTACATGCGCCAAGGACAAAAATAGCGATAGTACTCGCGGCCCCACGGATGAATAAACGGCTCATCATTGTACAAATGCCTTAATGGTTTGACTGACAATCTCAGGATAGTCATTACTGATCCCATGGGCGCCCTGTGGGATCACCACTATCGGAGCGCTTAAGTAGTCAGCCAATTGAATACCTGAACTGAGCGGGAAAACAATGTCATGCTCGCCCCAAATCAACACACTAGGAGGTAGCGAGTCGACGGCTATATTGGCAGCAATTCGATCTCTATCTGCGGGCAGCCCCTCGATAAGCGCGCGCTTCTCATCTAGATGACGTGCAAAGTACTTGTCATAAATACTCGAATCGATAAATCCGGGGTACCTGGGAAAATCGACGAAGGTAGCATCGAGCAAGCGCCGCATCTGCTTGGGCGTTTCAGGCACAAAGATCTCGCTTGGATCTGCCACGTCAAAACGCTGATTCATCTGCGATAGATCGCTGTCAGAAAACAGCACCCCAGGACTTGCCAGCAATATGGCTTTATCCACCTTAGGTTCGTTGATCATCAAATCGAACGTCACAAAGCCACCGTAGGAGATCCCAACAACATTGACCTTATCGAGATCTAGCATCGCTATTAGCTGCATAACAGCCTTGGTCTGAGTCGCAAGGCTTGGTAACCCTTGACTCACTGACTCGCCAAACCAGGCGAGATCAGGGGCGATAACCCGATAATCTTGACTAAGTTCGAGCATTACCTGTTGCCAACTGGTTACCGCAGAACCGCCAAAACCATGAATTAATAATATGGTTTTCCCCTCACCGGCCTGCCAATAATTGAGCTCACCGCCCTCTTTGAGCATCATTTTATTTTGCTCAAAGCCTGCCGTTTGCAACGCGGCTTTCTCACGAGAATCGATAATATCAACAGCCGAGCAGCCACCAAGCATTAACGTCAATATCAACATAAAAATAGCGCGCATACTCTTACTCCAACATTTTGTACTACTCAAAGAACGATTAGCTCTTAACAATGAACTGCTTACGCTCACTTAAAAACGGTAGCCTAAGCTCATCATGAAGCTACTACGGGTACCAATACCAAATTCCATCAATAAATCAACGTTCTTAGTCAAGCCAACCTGACCACCAATCAAGCCGTTCCACTTATCTTCAAGATGCTGGTTAACCTCAAATTTGGCATCACCAAGCGGAAAGCCGATATCACGTAAGTAACCGCTAAATGTTTGCTCTACGTTTTGATACATGGCACCAACCCAGATTTGGATGTCATGGTTGTTGTAGCTGGTGCGATAACCCGCGCGAGGAGACACCACAATACTGCTGATTTCACCGTCAAGGATATTCAAGTTGGTGTTGGTGTAATTAACGTCAAGTAGTGCAAACCAGTTGTCGATACCACCGACAATGGTGCCACCTACTCCATAGGTCGTTCCCTTAAAATCCAGTATAAAATCAAATGGTTCACTGCTTACATTACAAGGTCTAATTTTGCAGTAACTCGGCGGCAATACTGAAGACAAGTCAGCCTCTAGCTGGACATTTGCCACGCTGCTACCTTTAGTGTGGCCAATCACACCGTAAAGGTTTAAGAATGGCAGCACCCACACATCGCCCCTCAAGGTCAGGGTTTCTGAATCTTGCACCGCTTCACTGCCCTTAATACTGAGCATCTCATCTAAACCGCCTAGCCCGGTAAAACCGACAGAATCGACGACTAGCGGTTGATCCATCGTCATGTAATTGACTGAGAAGCCGTAAGGCTTAGGCAACTCATGACCTAAATCCATCGCCTCCTGCGCCCAGATTGGGAATGTTCTGTCGTAGCGCGCCTCTAGCGGCTCTCGTTCAATTGACTGTGATAGAACTGGAGAAACAAAAAACAGCACTGAAAGTGCTGTCAAAATAGTAGTAATTTTAAGCATGTATAGATTGAACCTTAAAATAAAATAGTCGATGTTAAGTATCTAAACAGAGGTTATCGCTGAACTCATTGGCAGGAGATAAATAACGTAGGTTAATTATTATCCATCAAGCTGAATTCAATCTGAAACAGTCTCCATTAACATTAATATTTAGAGTAAATACTCAAAACAAAAAGAGATCATAACGTGTTAACCAACTAAAAACTAATCTGAATTTATTCTGTTAAATAGTGAGCAAAAATGATTGTTAATTGTCGACTAAATGGGAAAAATCTCCCCCTTGCTCAGGCGGTATGATGGTAAATGTATTTGGGCTGATTTGACGCTTTAATATGATATCAACCATGGTGGTTTGGTCAGCCTTTAGCAAGTTTTGTACTTGGCCAGGATCGGAATGAAATTCAACGCTGCGGTAATAACACACGCCATTATTGGGCCTTGGCTCGACCCTAATGCCTATCTTTCCACCATTCACTTTAGCCACTTTATCGGCGTCGACATATAGAGTCAGCACATGGTTATTATTATGGTTTTTCTGCTTATCAAGCATAAAACCACGTTTGAAGTTGCCCGGTAAAAAATCCGATCCTGATAGCAAGATGATATCGAAATCCTCTACAGGCAAGCCTGTATCATCAATCACTCGCACCACCAGCATGCAGGCACGTAATTTACGTTTAACTAAACGATTAGCGAGGCGCATCTCATCAGCGAGTTGTTGATATTGCAATTGATTAGTGACCATTAAGCACTGTTTTATGCGCTGAACCACTGGTTTTTTGCTTGCATTTCGGCGGCTTATCGAGCCCATAATGCCTTTGTTACTGCCGCTGTGGCTGGCATTTTTTATCACTTCAAAAGCAGTATTATGTCTAGGCTGAGTATGCTTGATTAACTGCAACGTGGCGACGCAGCGAGAGTCAAAACCATCACAGGTTTGCGCCGTTTGCTCTAACAGTAAATGGCTAAAATTAAGGTTGGCTGAGGCGACTCGTACCACTCCATCTGAGCCCAATTCTGAAGTATAACTGTTGAGGTAATCATAAAATTCAGCATCGATAGTGTCGCCTGTTAACACAAATGGCAACGGACCTTCGAGGCTAGAATTTTCAAGCCAGTGCAAATTCAATTGGTGTTGGCCATTACTGCCCAGCTCCAACCAATCTAAGATCTGCTGCCCCGGCTCTACACCAGAAAAAAAGCTTTTGATGCGCCCCAGTCGTGATTTACCCAGCTGAGCAAGCGCTGAGCCATGGTTGGCTGGGGCTAACATAATCAAATGAGTTAGAGGACAGTTGGCAAGCTTGTCACCGCTGTAAAACATCTTTAGCCACTGGCGTATAACAGGCGCTCCCGTAGAGTGGGTGATCACTGCAAACTGCTTATCGCTAAGTAACTCTGTTCGCGCAGCATTAAATGCTTTGGCGATATCAGTTAAACGAACTTCATCATCAAAGCTGATATAACGCCCAAGGTGAACATGGCGAATCGTGAGGTTAATATCATCCGCCATCAGCTTGGCTAATGCTTGGGGCAACTGCGCGTAAGTGTCTGTATTGGTAACACTCCATCCATGAACAAAGACCAGTTCCATTGTGACCCCGATAGGGTTTAACTTGCCATTAGATGACAAAAGACTTCGACTTATTTACATAGTACAAATTAGCTAATTAATTATTTTCAACAGCTTAACAGGCTGCGTTCAGTTTCTATATATCAAAACACTCAACAACAACCTTTGCTAATATCATTCAGTTATTATTCAGCTAGCCTCCCCTATGATGTGTCCAACAAAACGCAACACCTAAACAATTTGACCTAGTGTGGGAGCACAACATGAAAACTAAATCACTTATCTTAGCGTCTGTAATGGCAACTGCAATTTCGGCACCGACTATGGCTGCAGACTGGTTCATAGGTGGCGGTGTTGGCGCCCAGCAAAACTCTTACAAAGGTTCTAGCCAAGCAAACGTAGACCCTGGTTTTAACGCTGAACACTTTAAAGAAACCGAAAACAATGTCATTTATGAAGCAAGAGCGGGTGTTTACTTAAATGATGCTAACCGTATTTATGGTACTTACTCTTATAATTCAGATGACTTTAGCCGTCAGCAAAGCTTTTTAATGTCTTATGACTACTTAGTGGGCCTAGGTGACAGCAATAAACTGAACTGGTTTATTGGTGCAACAGCCGGTGTTAACCACATCAGCCCTGAAACAAATGCAGTTAGCTCAGATAACCGCTTCGTCTGGGGTGGTCAAACCGGTCTAATGTATAAGATTAATGACCAACTAAGCGCAGAAGTTGGCTACCGTTACCTGAAGCAAGATTACGATGCTAGCGTAACGTCACCAACACCTACGCCAATGAACATTGGCTCTACTGAATCCGCTTCTCTAAATGATAGCCAGCAACTATATATGGCTGTTGACTACCGCTTCTAATACCCAACAGTATAAGCAGCTCTGTTAACACAATAAGGCCGCCAACTCACTGAGTTGGCGGCCTTATGCTATGTGCTATAACCGATAAAACTTGCTGCGACTAAATAATCGCAACACGCTCACTTTGGTGTAACTTTTGATATGCCACCAGCATAGAGACTGCGGCAATAATAACGGCTAACCAGCTCCATGCTGTCGCAACTTCAAGATTAACTAACTGAAAGCCAACCAATGAGCTTATCCCTGCAATAATGGCAAAAGGCAATTGAGTCATCACATGGGCATGAGGCTCACAGCCCGAACTCAGCGCACTAATTACGCTGGTGTCTGAAATGGGTGAGCAATGATCGCCAAATACTGACCCCGCCATAACGGCGCTTAACGCTGGTAGTAAAAGAGTAGGCTCAACCGTTAATGCCACTTCAGCGCCAATCGGGATCATAATGGCAAACGTTCCCCAACTTGAACCTGTAGTAAACGCCATTATCGCGCACAATAGAAACGTACCAGCCACTAACATCTGCGCCGATAAGAACGTCTCAGCCCAAGTAGCCAGCAACTTTGCTCCCCCTAAATCGGCTATCACAGCACCTATCATCCAGGTAAAAAGCAAGATGGAGATAGCGAAGCTAATAGCACGTACCCCGGATCCAAGATCTGCAATCAGTAACGAGAAACTGCGGCCACTCATTTTAATCATCAAGATGGCTAATAAAATTGCCAATAAACACGCATTACGCATGGCGGCACCAATATCTGCTGCCGAGACCCAATCGCTTAAGCTTGAGCCTTGTGCATTGCTAGCACCCGAGTACAAAGTTAGTCCTATTGATGCCAGTAACAAAGTCGCCATAGGTAAGCCCAACAACCAGGGGCTTCCAGCTGGTACATCTTCACTCTCTTGCTGCTCACTACTAGGTGCGACATCTGAATTAAAGCCAATACCAAACCAGGCAATGAGCAAAGACAGTAAGATCACCGTGATGGCGTAAAAGTTCATCTTGGCGATTTCAATAAATGATTCCAACGGCGTGAGTGGCAGTAAGGTGATACTGGCCAAAATGGCCATCACATAGGGACCCCAGCTAGAAAAAGGCAGCAAGGCACACAAAGGTGAAGCATTGGAGTCCACGAGGTAAGCGATCTGTTCCCGCGACATATTGTATCTCTGGCTTAATGGCTGACAAACATGCCCGACGGCTAAGCAGCTGAAGATGCCATCAATAAAAACTACCCAGCCTAGCACGACCACACCAACCCGGGCCTGACGGCCACTTTTAATCCGATGATATAACCAATCGGCGAAAAGCTTCACCGCTCCACCACGCGCTAGCAGCTGTGTCATCATGCCTAATAACACCATGGCCGCAAGCACATTTAAATGCCAAGCCTGCCAATGGCCATCACGATAAACCTGCAGCCATGCCTTGTCGGCCATATAAACCACGGTATCTGGCAGGTTAAAGTTAGATAAAATAAGTGCGCCAGATACAATGCCAACACCTAAGGCGACTAGGGTTCTACGCAGAATAAGTGCCAAACTCAGGGTTAATAGCAGCGGAATAAGTATCAGGAAATTGCCGGTCATTGCCGCGATCCAAGAGGAAATAAATAGAAGAATACTAACGACTTAGTAACAAGTGCAAAAAAAAAACGTTTTTGGTGATTTTATTGAGCGTTTTTCACTCATTTAGCATAATTAACTATTCAGCAATGCCACGTCACTGCTAGAATCGGAGCTATCATCTCGCTATCAAAGGGACTACCCATGAGTCTTGAACTATTATCGAAATTGGAAACAAAAATCCAAGCTGCACTTGAAACTATCGAGCTACTAAAAATGGAGCTTGAAGAAGAGAAGCAGACAAGCAGCGGCCTGTCTGAGCAAAACCAACAGTTACAGCAAGAGCTTAACTCTTGGAATGAGAAAGTGACTGGCCTAGTTGGTCTGCTCAACGACGAAGTAAACTAATTCCTAACGTTATGCCATGTGCATCTCGTTATTTTGAGTCTCAATCAATTCATTGAGCTCTAAAATAGCCTGCTTAACCTTAGGCAGGCTTTTTCTTGGCAATAAAAACCTTCCTTTATCAAATTCTAATCGACCTAAATCCTTTACCCAGATCACTCCGGTCAGAAAAATGCGCGCATGCTTTACGATAATTTTTGGTGCATAGACAGGAAAAACTCTCACAAGACCTCCCCACAACGTTATTTGTTGTTATTTATTTTTTAGTTGGACAGGCATTTTACCGTGAGAGTTTCATTTTTTTGAGGATTTATTTGTAAAAATTTAAGCGAAAATGTTACGAGAAAAAATTCACTAAAACTATCAATATGATAAAGAACACCAGAAATATGCTGTTACGCTAAATTGTCACTTGCCAGTTTTTTGACATCCTGTTAACGTTTAACTGTTACTCAGGGTAACGTTGAGCTTATAGCTCCATAGCCGTACTTCTTGCGACCAGGAAGTGCGGTTTTTTTCTGTCTGGGATTTTGTGCAGAATTAGAAAAAGTTAAAGAGAAATACAGTACGCATAGAGCAAAGAAAGCGGCAAACAGGGTTTTCCACCCTGTCGATCTTAAATAAAGAGCGCATAACTCTCTATTGCAAGATGCAAGACACAACTACCAAGGCTATCCATCCATGGGCCTTGGCATAAGTGTTCCAGACACAAAAAAAGGAGCCTATTGGTAATGCCGATCATTTAGCAGTTTATTGATCGGTTGACCGATCTTTATAAGATGGCAAAATCCGAGTGTTTTTAAA
>NZ_JBRIMD010000041.1:0-22235 GCF_052977325.1 Shewanella sp. 0m-6 | reverse complement strand
CTGTCGAGGCTGAGTACGTCATTATTATCGACATCGGTTGCAGTGATGACGCCGGTGGCCACCAATCTATCGGGGTCGACATCAATCATATCCTCAGTCACACTACCAGACACGCCAACTGTTAACTCTGGAATATCGTTGGTACCGGTAATGGTGATGGTGACGACTTGAGTATCTGATAAACCAAATTCATCGGTAACGGTTACGGTAAAGCTTTCAGTTTCTGTATCGCCATAAGCCAAACTATTCGTAAGTTCATTATCTAAGGTAAAAGACCATTCGCCAGTAGAACCATCGAGTGTGAAGGTCCCGTAGGGAGTGACAGGGTCATCATTTAATTGCCAAGTGAGTAGGGCTCCGTTATCAACATCATCTGCTGATAGGGTACCGCTAGTTTGTGGGATACCTGCAGTTGCTATATTGCCACCGATAAGGACACCCGCTTCAATAACATTACCTAGGGCATCTTCGAGGGATGAGGTGATTTCAGGTGCGTCATTCTCACCTGTAATAGTAATAACAAGTGCTTGGACTACGGAGTCACTATCACTATCGGTTAGTTGGTAATTGAATGTATCGAAGAGTTGCTCGCCTTGAGCAAGAGATTGAACCTCTGATAACTGATTATTTAATTGATAGGTATAACTACCGTCAGCCGCAATAATTAGTGAACCATAAACTCCCGATATTACAGTATTTCCTGCAACGTTAATGCTTGAGTTTTCACTGTTGGTTACTTGAGTTACAGTGGCTAAATCTGCACCGAGGGTATCGTTTTGCAGTACATTGCCGGTGACACCATCAAGATTATTTTGGCTGATTTCATTACTGTCATCTAAGCCACTTGGGGCATCATCAACAACATTTGCAGTGACTAAGGTTGTGGTTTGAACTCCCTGATTATCAGTTAGCTGCAATAGGAATAGTTCGGATAAGGTATCTGAATCTGAGTGATCGAGTGTGGCAGCTAAGGTGTAGCTGTAAGTTAATACTGAATTGACAGCGTCATAGTTGCTAATAGTTAACACACCATATTGGGTGCTGATTGATACAGGTCCGACAAAATTCCCATCAGTAAAAACGGCTATGCCATTAATGCTGAGAGATTGGATCCCCGCTTGAACATTAACAGATACACTTTCAGCTTGAGACAGCAAAGCCGCTTGGGGCTCTGAACCTTGTTCTAGATGCCTTTCATATAGCGTCACAGCACGAGCTGAAAGCTGAGGCCGTGCGAATTCTGTTAGAAAAATAGGTAATTCATCTACCTGGGTTAATTCTACTTGCGCAAAGCCCGCAGTATCATGCCCGGCATTAGCCAGAGTTTCATCGCCCGTTCGGCCAACGGCAATATAGCCACCGCCTTCATTGCCTGCTTGAGCCGTCTCTCCTGCCGCTGTGTCAGGTAAGTTTTCTGTCGGATCTTCACCGCTCAGGATTTTAGCTTGTAAGGCTGCGATTTCAGGATCGAGCGCAGCTTCAGTTGGTTCAGATGCCTGTACGTTCTCGTTGCTAGTAGAAGGGGGAACTGCTAATTCGTCTTGGGTCGCAGTTGTGCCATCACTGTATTGCAATGTGAATGTGGTGCCTGTTGATATACTGTGCGCTGTATCTTGTTTTAATGTATCGCCGACACGTAGTGGAACCATTTCGCCTTGGCTGTTTTTTGCACTTATAGAGCCAGAGAGCTTAACAATCGTGGCGTCCTGCTTGGGAGTGAATGTATCCATCATAAGTTACTCTAACCTTCTCATCCGTGAGTTAAATTAAGAATTATCAGTACTTAGTAATCATTTTTTTGCGCACTGACAGTATGAATTCTGTACTGCATTGAGCCGTTGTCAAATCTAGGGAAGTCAAGGAGGAAGGGGAGGATTAAGCAACATTTACGTATGATGCTGCGAATAGGCTTGTTATCAATTACTTAGAATAGAGTTTGTAAATTGGCGGGCTTTGCTACATAAAAAAAGGCCGCAAAATATGCGGCCTTTAGTTAAAAAAGGTATAAGCGTTACATTAGCTTTGCTGCATTTCGTCTGGTTTGCAGCGCCCGGTTAAGTTCACCTAAATGCTCCTGTGCATCAGCTAGAGCATGTAAGCTACTGATGTCATCTTGCAGGTAACAGGCTTTTTGCCACCAGATCTTAGCTTGATGGTAATCGTGATTTTGCTGGTAAAGCTTTGCTAAGCAGACTTGGTAATCGGCGTTATTTTCATAGCTAGACTCCAATGCCAATAACTGCTTTTTAGCGTCAACGTCGCTAGGCGTGAGCACTTGTGCTAACGCATTTAATACTGATGCAGATGGCGATGCTTTTACCTGTTTGAGTAACATTTTGACGGCTTCGTCTTTACGTTCAAAACGACTCAAACCTATTGCGTATAGCGCAATATATTCTGCTTGCTTTCTTTCGCCACGGGTTAACCAATGCCAGCACTTTTCTAATTCTTGCTCATTGGCTTTAGCTGCCTGGCTGAGTAAAGCCGTATTCGTTTTAAGCGATAAAGCGTTAAAAGCATCATCTTCTAATACGTGCTTTTTACTAACGATTGGCAGCAGTAATTTTAGTGCTTGCCAATCTTGTTGTGCTTGATAAAGCTCAATAGCCAATTTGAGAATGGGTAACTTACTCTTGCTGGTCGGATTGAGTTTATCTAACTCCTCTCTTGCTGCGACTAAATCGCCTTGCTGTAATAAGTAACGAGTCCGAGTGGTGCTGACGGCTTTAACTGCGAGGGGTTCGAGTTGCGCCTTTGCTAAGTATTCATCACGGGCTTGGTGATTATCTTGATGATGTGCTGCACGGGCTGCAGCTAATAGATTTAAAGCTGGGATTTCACCTTTTTCAGCCCCTTTAGCCATGGCTTTCTCTGCCGCAGGCCAATCTTCTTCAGCTAATGCTAGTGCACCTAATAATGTGTGTTTACGTGCAGCTTTTTTACGCCATCTTTCTGGGAGGTAGCGACTATTTAATACTAAATTTAATAGCCATACGACAACAAATTCAACGAGTTGTAGCAAGCTGTAAAAGATAATTAGCGCAATAATGGCGAAGACGATACTGGTTTCGACCTGATAATCACCAATGGCCAGATAGAGATAGCCTTTACTGCCAACAAGAAAAGGGCTGATACAAAGCCCTAGTAAAATAATAATAAGGTAGACGAGAGCGCGAACCATTACTGCGCCTCCTCTGTCATCAAGTTGCCATAAGTGACTAATTGATTAAGCAGGTTAGATGCTTCAAAACGCTCTATATTCGTTGTTTGGATCTTCAACGTCTCCAGTGCATCTAAAGTGGCTAAGGTATCAATTGTTTGTTGATCTTTAAGGTCAAAGTACTGATAGACCCATTTTCTGGCTAACTTAATTGAATTACGGTAATTGACCTGATCTTGGCGATACAAGGCCAGTTGAGCTTGGAGCAGTTTATTCTTTATATTTTCAACTAAATACCACTGTTGATCAGGCTCAAGTAATGGCGCTGCATCTGTGGTGCGTTTTCGAATAATCACGAAATCATCAATGAGTGCCTGCCATGATTTAGCCAAGTTAGACTGCCAATCATCTAGCGAGTCACTGACTTTATTATCGCTGAGCTCTTCGGCAGAGAAGTGGGTCTCTGCGCGATTCAAAGGCAGCTTATCTAGGCCTGTTATGATGTTATCTATGGTTAAAACGGTGCCCGATATATCGGTATTCTTAATGGCTGCAACGACTGCAATATCTTTAGCTAATGCTTTTCTTAGCGGCATTAGTGAAGGATCACGCATTGACTTAATACGTTCATCTGCCGCTTTTAACAGGCTGGTAGCAGTACTAGGGTCTTTTTCTAGCCACAGTTTTTGCCCTGCAAGCCTAACCAGGTATTTGGCCTCTTCGGCGCGCCAATGGTTTGGATTACGCTGAGCAATAATCGATACGCGCTCTTCAAGCTGAGTTTGCTGCTCAAGTGTCTTTTTCAGGGTTGAGTCAACACTAGACTTGAATTGGTTTTGTTGCTGCTCTAAAGACGCTATGCGCTGATTGGGTTTCGTCAGTGCAGATTGAAGCTTTTGGTTTAACGCTGCAGACTCTGCTTTTTGGGCTTGAAGCTGTTGATACAGGTAGTAACCGCCAGCGATAGAAGCAAAGGCTAATAGCAATAGTAAAAAGAGGGTAAAGATAATACCCCAAGGCGCCGGCTTGCTTTGAGAGGAAGGCTTATTAACAGTATTTTCGTCTGTATTTGTTTGCGGTTCTGACTGCGCCTCGATAACTGGCTGTGTTGCTGCAGTTGGCTCGGTAGTCGGCTCTGAAGCGTTGGCGTCAGTGTTCTTGGTTTCCATTTAACAGTCCTTGAAAGCTATGATGCTGCAGAAATAGCGAGTATGAACTTAACATTAACTGCGAATTACTTTAGAGATAACGCAGTTAACATTGCATTGGTGTTTGCGGCGGTGGCATTACTAATTTGCACTAGGCCGTACGCTTTTGCTTTTTCATATACTCGGGAGCTTGGCACTATAATATGACAAGTTTGCAGCCAAGCAAATAGCTCTTTTGGTACTGTTTTAATGAGGTTATCGAGTATTTCGCCGCTGGTAATGATGATAGTGTCTATACCGAAGCTTTGCCATTGTTGGCAAAGGGATCTTGTATCTAGCGCTGGGCAACCGCGTTTATAGACTTCCCAGTAATTCAGTTGGGCTTGGCGTTTACTCAGTTCGTTGGCGAGATCTTCGCGTCCGCCTTGGCCTCTAACAATCAGGATATTTTTACCACTGACCTGAGTCAGCGTGGACAGGGTGAGTAAGCCTTCTGTCTGTTGACAGTCTTCGGGGGCTTTCTCTGCATCAATTCCTATATCCTTAAGGGCTGCATGAGTAGCATCTCCAACCGCAAGGTAATGGGCCGATTCAGGCCATTGATTATTGATTGTTTTAGAAGCAAAGCTAACCGCATTAGTGCTGATGAAAATGATGATATCGGCTCGTTTTAGCGTGATATCAATTTGCTGGGCATCGAGGTTAGAAGTGGGCTGAACATTCAGTAGGGGCGTGATGAAATAAGAGACGTTGCGCTGAGTTAACGCCTCTGCCATCAACTGATTGCGCCCTTCAGGACGCGTCAGTAAGACTTTCATTTTTATGATGATTACGCGTTAGCGTAAACAGCATCAAGAATGGTTTTAGCACCCTTGCCGAGTAGCTCTTCTGCTAATGCAACGCCTAGCTTTTCAGCATCGGCTTTATTGCCTGAAGACGCGGCAGTGATGATTTGACTACCATCTGGATTACCCACTAAACCACGTAGGCTTAACGTGTCACCGTCGATCTCTGCGTATGCACCAATTGGTACCTGGCAACCGCCTTCAAGACGAGTATTCATTGCACGTTCTGCAGTCACGCGCATACGCGTTTCAGCGTGCTCAAGTGGTGCAAGTAGCGCTTTAACACGGGCATCGTCGGTACGACATTCAATACCGACAGCGCCTTGGCCGTTTGCTGGTAGAGATTGTTCAGCAGAAATAAAACTAGCGATTCTTTCTTCTAGCTTTAGACGCTTAAGGCCTGCCGCAGCAAGAATAATGGCATCGTAGTTACCGGCATCTAGTTTTGCTAAACGAGTTCCGACGTTACCGCGCAGATCTTTGATAACAAGATCTGGACGAGCAGCACGAATTTGGCACTGACGACGTAGACTAGAGGTACCCACTACTGCGCCTTGTGGCAGATCTTCAATTGTTTTAAAAGTGTTTGATACGAATGCATCGCGTGGATCTTCACGCTCACAAATCACTTCAAGACCTAGACCTTCAGGGAATTCAACTGGCACATCTTTCATTGAGTGAACTGCTATATCGGCTTTGCCTTCTAGCATTGCGACTTCAAGTTCTTTTACAAATAAGCCCTTACCACCAACCTTTGCAAGTGGTGTGTCTAAGATGATGTCACCTTTGGTGCTCATTGGCAGTAATTCAACAGTGAGACCTTCATGGATTTTTTCCAATTCAGCTTTCACAAATTCGGCTTGCCACATGGCAAGAGGGCTCTTACGTGTTGCGATACGGATCAGATTTTGAGACATGCACGATATTCCATCTTAGAACTTATTTGCGCCAATGCTAACATTGCCTGCATATAGATGTAACATTCTGCTGCTGATTCTTTGAAGTCTACCCAGTTCTACACAGGTAAAAAGTGTGATCTTGATCGCATTTACTTGCTGCTTGTACAATTGCCATATACATTAGTGAGTAGTTATCTACGATTTAGGGTTAATCATTTGCCAGAAGAGCTTGTTAGACTCGAACATGCCGCGAAGAGATTGGATGTGATCAGGTATGCCAGAGCTATTGCATTATTGTCGCCTTTAAAGCGCCATCTTCTTCGCTTAATCCCTTTTTTGCTCCATAGTCACCTACCTAAATTACCCGGTTATAACGGACCGCTAACCCCTCGCGGTATTGCTGACTATCAGCCCGATTCAGACACTGAAGAAGCCTGTGAAACTCTCAACCTTGATATCGCTGCCACAAATAATAGTAAACGCCCTCAAATAGAGGGCGTTTACAGCATGGGCAGCACAGCCAGCTTTGGCCAAAACCCTCAAAGCGATATCGATGTATGGCTAATACATAGCGATCTTTTGAGTAAAAATGAGTGCGAGTTACTTGCTAGCAAAGCTGCATTATTGACGCAGTGGTTCGCTAAATTTGATTTAGAAGTGAACTTCTATTTGGTGCATCCAGAACAATTTATTAGAGAGCAGGGCGAACAGGCTGATTTATACAATTGCATGGGGCATGAACACAGTGGTAGTGCTCAACATTGGTTGCTACTCGAAGAGTTTTATCGTAGTCAATTTCGTTTAGCGGGTAAGCCTATTGCATGGTGGCCCAATGCTAAAGTGTCTCCTCAATTACTTTCATTAGGCGATGCCAATACCCTGCCAGCGAGTGAATATTTTGGGGCTTCGCTGTGGCAGCTCTACAAGGGGGTTGAAAAGCCTCATAAAGCATTGTTGAAAGTGCTGTTACTGGAGGCGTATGCCAGTGATTACCCCCATACTCAGTTAGTGAGCGAGCGGATTTGGCAGCATACATTAGAAGGGGATTTCTCGGCGGCTAATGACGCTTATTATCTGCTATATGAATCGATAGAGTGCTATCTAAAGAAACGGGGTGATGGCCGCCGACTGGAAATCACGCGGCGTTGTTTTTACTTAAAATGTGGCGTTAAATTGAGTCGGCATGATCAAGCGATCGATTGGCGTTACTTTAAAATGCAAAAATTAGTTGCCGATTGGAACTGGTCTGAAAGCTTACTGAAAACCTTAGATAATTGTGAGAATTGGCACTGTGGTCAGTTGCAATGGTTTAACGAGCAACTTAACGAACTGATGCTAGGTAGCTATCAAACATTGCTGCAATTCGCTTCAATCCATAGATTAAGTGAAAGTTTAAGGATCTCAGAGTTAGGCTTGCTAACCCGTAAGCTACATACCTACTTTAGTGAAGATGCTCACCAGATCATGCGCCTTAATCCGCTGTGGAGTCACTCGATTTTAGAGACTCATTTATCTGTTATCTATAGTGAACAAGATAAGCAATATTACCTCTACCGATGTTCGCCTAATCCTAGAAACTTCCTTGAGCATAGCGCAGTATTCCATTCAAAAAGTAAGGCTAAGTTGTTGGTATGGGCTAGTTTGAATGGTGTGGCAGACAGTAAAACCCAGTGGCATGAAGTCAGGCAAAGTAAGCGCAAATCGACCTACTTAACTCAAGCGGCTCATCGGCTTGATGGACTTATTGTAAATCAATCGACAAAAGTGTCTAAGATGGCACTTTACCAGCCGTGGCATTTTAGCAAGCTGGTGTTTTTATTGAATTTCAATAGTGACCCTACCGAGAGTTGGCAAGGGCAAGACATTATGGTCGACTATATGAACAGTAATGTGTTCTCGATTGGTCGACAGCATTTGAATATGGTGGACTCGATTGATGTGATTAGCCTTAACAGCTGGGGGGAATGGCATTGTCATCATTTTGAGGGAGAAAAAAGTATCTTAGATGCTTTGTCGTTCGTGACACCGGGTATGAAGCGGGCCAGTGCGCCAGTCTCGGTGGAGGTGATTAGCTGTTCAAGCAAGTTACGATCGCAAACAGAACGTACTGTGCAGAACCTGCTTTACAGAGCGGTGCGACTTAGCCGTCAGGCGCAAAGCTCAACGACCTTAGGTTATGCATTACAGGTCGGACGGCTGCGTTACGGTTTGTTCTTCAATAATCGTGGCATGCATTACGAGAATTTAAGTGATGCAAAATCTTTCTATCAACAGCTATCTCAGCGTAAATTACTTGAGCTGCCCAGACCAACGTTAGGTGACGAGCCTTTTGCCAAAGTGCCTTCAGTGATCCAAGACTATGCGGCTAAAGGTGCGATTCAGTATTTCTTGCGCCAAAGAGAGGAAGGTTTAGATGTGTTTATTTTAGATGAGATGAACGAGCTAAACCACTATGTACAAGAGGGAACAGACGTGAATGCGTTAGTGAACAAGTTGAGTCACTATCACACATTTGAAGATCCTCAACTTGCAAAAGAGCATTTTAATCTGCCGCAGTTTTTTAAATTAGATCGGGTAAAAGGCGAGCTGCTTGCAGTCCCTTTTGGTGTGACGCTGGAGTCTTCTGAAGTCGATTTTTAGCAGTGAGCACTAGGCGGTTAAACATAGCAGAATGAGAAGTATGACGACTCATTCTGCTACTAAAGCGTTAAATATCTAGCTTTAATCCGCTTTGCTTGAAGATAGACTCAACCACGAAAGGCATAAACTCATTGCCATTACGCTCATCCATCCATTTGCCGTCAACATAAGCGAAATGGTAACCGCCAAACTGGGTTGCCAACCAAATTTCATGCAGTGGTTCTTGTTTGTTGATAACAATCTTAGATGTGCCATTAAATTCTAATTGCAGCACATTACCTGATCCATCGACATCCACATCCGCATCTTGCTCATCAATCAGTACTTCTAACGCGTTATCAATTGTTTGAAATATTTCATCAACCAATTGATGAAATTCGAAATCTGTTATAGCCATGCTGATTATTCCTCAGATTTAGGTAATACAAACATATTACCAATCGATAGCCTGATTACCAATCATATTAATTGTGTGGTTAATCACTATCTAAGTAATGCTAGCGATTATTTAATACAGCTAATGTGTTACTTTTCAATTCCTTACTAACTTATTGGTGGGGCTGCCCTCTAGATAAAAGACTTGGGATAAGTTGAATTATTTTGCATTAGCATCGCTTTGTGCAGTCAAGTTGTGATTTATCCTAATTAACCTAGTCAATACATGGCTAACTGAGCGAGGGATTTATGCAAGAAAAGCCTGATATAAATGCGTTATAGGGTTGACGCATTGCGGGCTGTCTGCAAACATCAGGATTACAATTTTCGCCGTATAGCAAGCCGTAGTGTTATTGCTACAAGGGTCACCTGATGTTGAAAAAAATGAGACTGTTTTTGCTAGTAGGGCTTGGTAGCCTAGTGCTTTTAGGTTGTGGACAGAAAAGTGCGTTATTTAGAGCGCCTCCGCAAGACGTTAATCAGCAGGCAACTGATAAGCAGGTGTCTGACGCAGAGCATGGGCAAAGCGAACAAAGCAAAAAGGACTAAAGACATTGGATCATTTTTTATATCAAGCAGATGAGCTTTATGCGGAGCAATGCCAAGTTGCCGACCTCGCAAAGCAGCATGGAACGCCACTATATATTTATTCCCGTGCAACCTTAGAGCGTCATTGGCACGCCTTTGACAATGCCGTGAGCGATCATCCACACCTTATCTGCTATGCAGTAAAGGCAAACTCAAACATTGCGGTACTTAACGTATTAGCACGTTTAGGCAGTGGCTTTGATATTGTCTCTGGCGGTGAACTGCTACGCGTCATCGAGGCCGGTGGCGATCCTGCAAAAGTGGTTTTCTCCGGCGTTGGTAAAACCGTCGAAGAGATGGAGATGGCGCTGAATCTTGGTATTTATTGTTTTAATGTCGAGTCAGCAGCCGAACTTGAGCAGCTTAATCTTGTTGCTTTGCGCCTTGGCAAGGTCGCGCCAGTTTCACTACGAGTGAATCCAGATGTTGATGCGGGTACTCACCCTTATATCTCTACGGGTCTAAAAGAGAATAAATTTGGTATCGCAATGGAAGAGGTTGAGGCTATCTTTAGCCGCGCCAATGAATTGCCAGGCCTAGAGGTTAAGGGCGTCGATTGCCATATCGGATCTCAGTTAACCGAAATTAAACCGTTTTTAGATGCGATGGATCGTATGCTAGCGTTAATCGATCGCTTAGCAGAGCAAGGTATCGACATTAAACACTTTGATGTCGGCGGTGGGCTGGGGGTGACCTACGATGATGAAGTGCCACCTCAGCCAGATGTGTACGCTGCTGCTTTATTAGAACGATTAGGCGATCGTGATCTTAAATTAATTTTTGAACCTGGCCGAGCCATTGCTGCCAACGCAGGTATTTTTGTTACTCAAGTGCTTTACTTAAAAGAGAACAGTGACAAACGTTTCGCCTTAGTTGATGGCGCTATGAATGATCTTATTCGCCCGTCTCTCTATAGTGCATGGCAGAAGATTATCCCGGTGATTGAACGTGCGGGTGAGACGCAAAACTATGACGTTGTTGGGCCGGTTTGTGAAACGGGAGACTTCTTAGGCAAAGACCGTCAGCTTAATATACTCGCAGGTGATTATTTGGCTATTCGCTCATCGGGAGCCTACGGCTTTACCATGTCGTCTAATTACAATACTCGTCCACGTGCCGCAGAACTGATGGTGGATGCAGACAAAGCTTATGTGATTCGAGAGCGAGAAAAATTAGCTCAATTATGGCAAGGTGAGCAGATCCTGCCGTAAACTAGAATAATACTAATGTAGTGGATGCCACAGCATGCGCTACAGATACTTTTTAAGGATGTCCACCTTGATCCAATTCACTAAGATGCATGGGTTAGGCAATGATTTTATGGTCGTTGATGGAGTGACACAAAATGTGTTTTTCTCCCCAGATCAAATTAAGCGCTTAGCCGATCGGAATTTTGGCGTTGGTTTTGATCAGTTACTGCTGGTTGAGCCTCCGTACGATCCCGATTTAGATTTTCATTATCGCATCTTTAATGCTGATGGCAGCGAAGTTGAACAGTGTGGCAACGGTGCCCGTTGTTTTGCACGCTTTGTGCGTAATAAAGGTTTGACCCACAAACACAAAATTCGCGTGAGCACCTCTTCGGGTAAAATCACTTTGCGTCTTGAGCGTGACGGTAAAGTAACGGTTAATATGGGCATACCCGTACTTGAGCCGAGCAAAATTCCTTTTACCGCCAAGAAAGTTGAGAAAACCTATCTGCTTTTGGCATCGAGCGGCACCTATCTTTGTGGCGCAGTGTCTATGGGTAACCCCCATTGCGTGATTGAAGTTGACGATGTGGCCGCAGCCGATGTCGATACCATTGGCGCTGAGTTGACAAATCATGAGCGCTTTCCAAAAGGTGTGAATGTTGGCTTTATGCAGGTGGTGAACTCAGGTCATATTAAGCTCAGAGTTTATGAGCGTGGCGCAGGTGAAACATTAGCTTGCGGAACAGGAGCCTGTGCGGCGGTAGTTGTGGGTATTGAGCAAGGTAAACTTGATCGCAACGTGCATGTGGACTTGCCTGGCGGCAGTTTAACGATTAACTGGGACGGCGAGGGCAAGCCTTTATGGATGACAGGGCCTGCTGAGCATGTTTATGACGGGCAGATCGCACAATGATAGATAACTCGAACAAGGCCCCTCCCTTCGATGAAATTCTCATCCGCGAATACTTATTGGATAACCCAGATTTTTTCAGCCGCTATCCAGAGTTATTACTAGCGATGCGAATTCCCCATGTTGAGCGCGGGGCGGTGTCATTAGTCGAGCGCAAGCAAGAGATGTTACGCCAACGAGTCGCTCAGTTAGAAGAAGAGATCACCGCTTTGCTAGCGATGGCATCACGTAATGAGCAGATCTACATGTTTAACAGTGCATTATCTATGCAACTGCTAAAATGTGAAGATATGGGCGATCTACGGCAAGTCTTGTCTAATGGGTTAAAAGAGCAGTTTCAGTTCAGTCATGTCAGGCTGATCACCGTGCATGACATCGATAGCGAGCTATCGCAGATCTGGAGCAAACGCCTCAGCTCTGGTTACTATTTTGGCCGCCTGACTAATGAAGAGTCAAAGCGTCTATTTGGAACCGAGGTGGGTTCGGTCGCACTGTCTCGATTATCTAAAGAATGCGGTCAGGTTATTTTTGCGATTGCTAGCCACGATCCTAGCCACTTTCATCCTGAGATGGACCACCTTCTGCTGTCTCAGCTTAAACAGTTACTTGATCACCAGCTGACTAAAATCTAATAGCGAGGCTTTATGGCTGATAATTCAGCTTGGTTGAGCGAGTTTGAACGTTACTTACGCACCGAGCGTCAAGTTTCGGCTTATACAGTGCGTAACTACCTGTTTGAGCTAAAGCGAGTCGAGAAGCTATTTAACGATACGGAGTCATGGTTGTCACAGCAACATGACTCCTTACAGGCGATTTTAGCTAAATTACACCGCAAGGGTCTAAGTCCGCGTTCCTTATCGTTAACCCTCTCCTCTTTAAAACAGTTCTATGGTTTTTTACTTAGGGAACAGCAGTTAAAGGTTAACCCAGCTGTAAGCCTTACTGCACCCAAGCAAGGCAAGCCTTTGCCAAAAAATATGGATGTCGACTCGATATCGCACCTGCTTGATATCGACGCTAACGATCCGTTAAGTTTTCGCGATAAAGCCATAATGGAGCTATTTTACTCGTCGGGTTTACGTCTTGCTGAGCTCGCTGCGCTTAATGCAGCCGATATTCAATTTTCACAGGCGCAAGTCAAAGTGTTAGGTAAGGGCAGTAAAGAGCGGATAGTACCCATAGGCAAGTTGGCATTAGCCGCGATTACTCAGTGGTTAGCGGTTAAGCGTGACATCGCTTGTGAAGACGATGCCTTGTTTGTTACCGCTAAAGGCAAACGTTTAGCTCACCGTAGTATTCAGGCTCGTTTGGCTAAGTGGGGGCAAGAGCAAGCCATAGGCATTAAGGTACACCCGCATAAATTACGTCACTCGTTTGCTACCCATATGCTCGAATCCAGTGCCGATCTGCGTGCAGTGCAAGAGCTGTTAGGTCATGCAAACTTGTCGACGACTCAGGTTTATACCAGTCTCGATTTTCAGCATCTAGCTAAGGTGTACGACAGTGCACACCCAAGAGCGAAAAAAAGAGGCAACCGATCATGAAGATCTTTATTCGCCCACAAGCCTTTGACGCGATTAGCTTCGACTTAGACGATACGCTTTACGATAATCGCCCAATCATTCGTCAGGCCGAATCCGCGCTGCAAGCATTTTTACATCAGCAGTGGCCTAAATCGAAGCTGTGGCAGCTTGCTGATTGGCACAAGCTCAAACTCGCCTTGTTTAAGGAGTCTCCTAAGCTGCGACATGATACTACGCTAGCAAGACTGCTAATGTTAGAGCGTGGCCTGCTAGAGCTAGGTTATGATGCTAAGACGGCAACAGCAGGGGCTCAAGCAGGGCTCGCGCACTTTGTGATGCATCGTAGTCACTTCAAGGTATCAAGTGAGGTGGTTGAGTTACTCAATGCGCTTAAAGCCCGTTACCGATTAATTGGCATAACTAACGGCAATGTTGATCATCAGCGCGTTGGTTTAGATGGGGTATTTGAGTTTGTACTGCACCCCGGCCATGGCTTTAAGCAAAAGCCGTCGAGCGATATGTTTACCCATGCGGCGGATAAATTAGCGCTACCTTTATCGCGTATTTTGCATGTGGGC
This sequence comes from Shewanella sp. 0m-6, assembly GCF_052977325.1. Lineage (NCBI taxonomy): Bacteria > Pseudomonadati > Pseudomonadota > Gammaproteobacteria > Alteromonadales > Shewanellaceae > Shewanella > Shewanella sp. 0m-6. The sequence goes on along the minus strand of NZ_JBRIMD010000041.1, from coordinate 8,316 downwards.
GACAGTGCTAAAAGCGATGTTGATGGCGCCAGGAAAGCCGGTTGTCAGGCTGTATGGCTTAACCCGGGCTTCGGCGTTACAGAGAAATCGATCGCCAACAGGCAACTGCCACATATTGAAATCGCGTCTGTGCTGCAATTGAGAGATCTTATTAAGGTCTAATGCAAGCGACTTGCTGACGTCTTGCTATCTTCCTTTATCTTGATATGCTCATATTTCTTAAAAAATTAAGAATAAACAGAGTTTTATACTAGATAAGGATTATCATGAAAAAACTATTTGTTGCAGTGTCAATTCTACTATTAACCAGCGCCTGTTCAATCAAACAGAGAGTTGATCCGGTACACGTGAATAATGATGCTGAAGTTTGTATTCAGAAGAACCCCGATGTACGAGAGGGTTTTCTGCAAGAGATGGAAAAAATTCTAGCGGAGAAGCAAATTAAATACCGCATTGTTGAACAGTTAGATGCAAGTCAGCAATGTGAGTGGACAGCGACTTATACCGCTAATTGGCGTTGGGATCTTGCATTATATATGGTTTACGCAGAAATTAAGGTCTTCCATGAAGGACGGTTAGATGGTGAGGCTATTTATGATGCGCGCAATGGTGGCGCGAATATGAATAAGTTTATTGATGCTGAACCTAAAATACGTGAGCTGATTGAGCAGCTTATTCAGCAAAAGCAAGCTTCAGTAAATTGGTCTCCGTTGCAACAAACTGCTATTTAATAGAAAAGGCTCACTGATGTGAGCCTCTTATTTTTATGGGTCAGCCTTTATACGCTAACCATCAGTTCGATGACTCAAGCGGTTAGCGCAAGCGCTTTGAGGAACAAAACGTTGTTCTCAATATTAATATGCTGTTTTAAGTCCGCTTCGAATTCTGCCAAGCTGGCGTAACATACGCGCCAAGTGGTGCAGGCGTGCGCTGGTGGGGTAAAGTTATTTGTTAGCTCGCGGATCTTTTCAAAGATCTGCTGTGCATCATCGTGCTCATACTGCATAGCATTAATTGGATTGCCGATATGACCAAAGCAGTTTTGCATCTCAACTTGGTTATGTAGCCCTAAAATTGCAGGGAATAATATCTGTTCTTCTTTCATCAGGTGAGGCATTAAGTCATCGACTAATGCACGGATCCAACCTGCTAGAGGCTTTATCTCGTCATGATTTTCACCGTGGGCACGCACCATTTTTTGGCTGTACTCTACCAGTAAAGGCGCTTTCTCTCTTACAAAAGTGTGATGAGTCGATTCAATGTAATTGAGCAGATCGGGTAAAGCTAATTGCTCTAGACCTTGCTGCTTCTCGCCTTCAGTGTCTAACGCCATTAATGCATCGAGAAGCGCTGTTTCATCAGCATCAAAGCGTGTAATTGCTCGGGCTAATGAAATACCGCCACCACAACAAAAATCGATACCATGCTGGCTAAACAAATGGGCAGTGCGAAAATCGTTAGCGACTAATTCTCCTACACGAGAGGCAAGTAGGCTTTCTTTGGATTGAAGAGCGTTCGAGTGAAGTGTGTTTGATTTAGTCATTGGCAGATCCAAGGCAAGTTTAGTTTGAAATATACGTGCATATTATTTGCATCTTTTGGCGTGTTCAATTATTACTTGAGTAAAATGCTCAGGTAATCACACTTTGAGGTATAATTTAGCTCGATCTAGGTAGAAGTCCCAAGCCAAGGTTTATTGCTATAGATGTGGTCTCATCGATGTTTTCGGAAGTTTTTTATACACAGAGCCGATTAAGATTTGTAAACACATAGTGTTTTAATTTTGATTAATTTAAACTAGCCTGAATCAAAGTGATACGAGTGTGCGATAAAGTCAGTTATGTACGTTATTAAAAACAAAGGTAATGCTGCGGCCTAATGTCGAGCTTATCGAGTTTTATCCGAGCAATATTCATCACCTCTCCAGCTAAGTTGGGGCGGATGCTGTTGATCGTGATTTTAACGATGCAATCCATGGTAACTATGGCTGATGATTGTACTTCTGCTCATGATGATTGTGGCAGTGAAGTCACCTATGTGGCTGAGCATACGAACGGCACTGTAAATAACACATCACAATGTGATGAAGTTGAAACAGCAAGTCATGTAGAAGATGACTGCGCTGAGTGTAGCAATAACTGCTGCTCATGTTGCATGACCTTAATGCACCCTATCACTGCGTTAAAATCAGTGACAGCAAGCCCTAATAGCCACATTTTTGCTTTTAGCTCTACTTCTATTGAGTCCCCTTATTTCGCTTTCCTGCGCCCCCCTAAAGCCTTAATCGTTTAATCAAAACTTTATTCATTTAGCGAGCTTTTACAAGCTTGCTAAAGAGCTGTTGGGCCTCTTGTAGGTTTAACTCACAGCTCTGTATTTTTGTATTAAATCGAGGCTTAATCTCCGATGTTTCATAATACTTATTGCGCAAAATCTGTCACTAAAATTGGCATGTTTTGTGTTTGGCGAGGGCTTTATTGCACCTTGGCGCTTATTGCTCTGATATCCGCAACCTCAGTTATTGCGGCTACAGCCGACTCTAACGGTAATGCAGAACAATCTAATACGCTTTCTTTACCGGTTGTGATTGAACGGGTTCAACAACAGCATCCATCACTGAAAGTGTTTAAGTTTAGGCAGCAAGCGCTTGATGGCGCAGCGCAAACTCAAGCGTTGACTCCAGGCTTTGAAATCGGCTTTGATGCCGACAATCTCGTGGGCAGCGGTGAGTTCCAAGGAATTGATAGCGCCGAGTTTAGCGTATCTCTGTCTTCTGTCATTGAGCTTGGTGACAAGTTAGATGCTCGCAGCGGTATTGTTAGTGAGCAGCGCGCTGTATTAGATGCCGAACAAAAAATTACCGCATTAAACTTATTAGCTGAAGCGACACGTCGTTATATCGATGTATTGGCGGCGCAGTCGCAACTGCAACTTGCTGTTGATTCATTACAGCTTGCAGAAGAAACACAAGCGGTTGTAGCTAAGCGCGCTCAAGCAGCTGTAACACCAGAGGCCGAAGTAAAGCGCGCCCAAGCGGCGGTATTTAATGCCAGACTGGTTGCAGAAACTCAGCTACAGCAACTCGATTACGCCAAATTAGCGTTAAGCATGATGTGGGGCGAGTCTAGGGTAAATTTTGTTTCATTACAGGGCAGTTTGTTCGCTTTTACTGATGATGTCGCACTTGAGCCTTTATTTGAGAAAGTGAAATATAGCCCAGCTATTACCGCTTTTTTAACTCAGGCACAGCTTAAAGAGGCCGAGTTACGCTTTGCTAAAACCCAGTCTAGCAGCGATATCAGCTGGTCGGTTGGTGTAAAGCAATTTCAGCAAACTAATGATATGGCATTGACCGCCGGTTTTAGTATGCCGCTGTTTAATGGTGAGCGTAACACTGGTGCCGTGCTTTCGGCACAAGCCGCAAAAGAGCAAGTACTCGCCAACAGAGAAGTGGCACTTTTAGAGCTTTATGGCCAGCTATATCGTGCTTACGCCAGCCGAAAACAAGCAATGGTGACGGTTAATCGTTTGCAAGCCAGTGTTATCCCTACCTTAACTTTAGCGCTTGAAGATACCCAAACCGCCTATGAACAAGGCTTGTATAGCTATCTTGACTACTTAACAGCCCGAGAAGAATTACTCTTTGCTCGCCGTGCACTCATTGATGCTGCAGCCTCTGCGCTACGTTATGGCGTCGATATTGAACAGCTGATTGCTGAGCCATTACCTGCTTCTCAACATACCTTCTTCAATGATTTCTCAAAGTCAGCTAATTCTTCTGATGCAGCGAAAGGATATACAAAATGAATCCTAGTTTATTAAATAAATTCTCCTTAGTTCACCTTGCTGTTGTTGCTGCAGTTGCATTGATGATTAGCAGCACTGTTAACGCTTCAGCTGAACACAGCCATGAGCCTGTAAATGGCCATGAGCCTGAGCATAATCATGAAGTTGCGCATCAAGAGCAAACAGCGCACACCAATCAGCATCAAGACGAGCATGATAGTCATGGTGATGAGCATAGCGATGAACATGGCCATAATGATGGTCATAATGATGGTCATCAAGACGAACATGTTGGTCACGATGATGAGCATAGCGATGAACATGGCCATAATGACGGTCATCAAGACGAACATGATGGTCACGATGATGAGCATGGGGATGAACATGGTCATGACGAACATGAAGATGGCAGAGTTCATATCAGCGCCGAGCAAATTGTAGCCTCGGGTATTGCGACAGAGCTTGCTGCAGCGGGCGATATCAAACAAACATTGACGGTATATGGCCGTGCAGTAGTGCCAGAGGCGGCCAGCAGTGAAATCCGCGCCCGTTTTGCAGGCTTAATCACCCGCATGAATGTAACCGTTGGCGATAGCGTTAAAGCCGGGCAAGTGGTAGCTGAAGTCGAGTCAAACTCTAGCTTAAAACGCTACTCGATTAAGGCGCCGATCTCCGGAGTGGTGGTGAGCCGCACTGCTAATACTGGCGAAATGGCCACTGATAATGTGCTGCTGACCATTATCGATGACAGTCAGCTTTGGGCGCAGTATCAAATCTTCCCTGGCCAACTAAGCAAGGTTGCTGTTGGGCAGGCGCTTAGCATTTCTGCTCAGCAGCTAACAGCGGCTTCGAGTATCCAATATCTACTCAATTCAACAAACGGTGACAACATTAAGCTCGCTCGTGCGCCACTCGATAACAGCAGCGGCCAATGGGCGGTAGGGGCTTTGTTATCAGGCAAACTGACGCTGAGTAAACAAGCGGTGACGTTAACGATAGATAACCGCGCACTGCAGGAGTCAGAAGGGCTGCAAGTGGTGTTTATCCGCAATGAAGAGGGTTTTGAAAAGCGTGTGGTAACACTTGGTCAAAGCGATAGCCAAATGAGCGAAGTATTGTCGGGTCTTGAAGCAGGCGAAGAATATGCCGTTGCCAATAGCTTTTTACTCAAAGCCGATCTTGAGAAATCAAGCGCAGCCCACGTTCACTAAAGGAGACGTCAATGATTGAGTCAGTATTGCGTCTTGCGATAAATAGACGCTGGATGATGATGTTCCTCGCCATGCTGCTAGTTGCAGTGGGGCTGTGGAGTTATCAAAAATTACCGATTGATGCGGTGCCGGATATTACCAATGTGCAGGTACAAATAAGTACCCGAGCAGAAGGTTATTCACCGCAAGAAACCGAGCAACGAATTACCTATCCGATCGAAAATGCACTGATGGGGATCCCGCAATTATCTTACACCCGCTCGCTATCGCGTTATGGTTTATCGCAAGTGACCGTGGTGTTTGATGAGGGCACAGATCTGTACTTTGCACGTAACTTGATTAATGAGCGCTTAAACGCGATCAAGGGTAAGTTACCCAGTGATATCGAGCCGGAGATGGGACCGATCTCCACCGGGCTCGGCGAGATCTACATGTACACCATCGAAGCGCTGCCTAATGCTAAACAAGCTGATGGGCGTGAATTTGATGCAACAGCGTTAAGAGAGATCCAAGATTGGATCATTAAACCTCAGCTGGCGCAGGTGCCTGGTGTTACCGAGATCAACACCATTGGTGGCTATGACAAGGAGTACCATATCACCCCATTGCCAACCAATATGCTGCAATACGGTGTGTCATTTGTCGATATCAAGCTGGCGCTGCAAAGCAGTAACAGTAATCGTGGTGCCGGTTTTATTGAGCGAGATGGCCAGCAACTGACAGTGCGATCTGCGGCGCAGCTAAAGACCATTAGCGATATTGAGCAAGTGGTGATTAAGCATATCGATAGTACGCCAATCTTTATTGCCGATGTGGCAGAAGTCGGTATTGGTAAGGCGCTGCGCACTGGCGCTGCAACCCGTGACGGCAAAGAAACGGTACTCGGTAGTGCCATGATGCTGGTGGGCGAAAACTCACGTCAGGTATCACTCGCAGTAGCCGCCAAGCTTGAAGATATTAAAGCATCGCTACCTGATGGCATTAAAGTTGAAGCGGTTTACGATCGCACCACTTTGGTGGACAAAGCGGTATACACGGTACAGAAAAACCTAGTAGAAGGCGCGTTGTTGGTTATCGTGGTGCTGTTTATTCTACTGGGTAACGCTAGAGCGGCACTCATTACCGCGGCGGTTATTCCGCTGGCGATGTTGGCAACGATGACGGGCATGGTACAAGCGGGCGTTTCGGCTAACCTGATGAGCCTTGGTGCACTCGATTTTGGTTTGATCGTCGATGGCGCAGTGATTATTGTTGAAAACGCGATTCGCAGGCTGGGTCAGGCGCAAGCGCAAAATGGTGGTCATGTATTGCCACGTAAACAACGTTTGCAGTTAGTGTTTGAAGCCACCAATGAGGTGATCCGCCCAAGCTTGTTTGGCGTGCTGATTATTACCGTGGTGTATATCCCGCTATTTAGCCTTACAGGCGTAGAAGGCAAGATGTTCCACCCAATGGCGGCAACCGTGGTGATGGCACTGTTAGCAGCATTAGTCTTGTCGTTAACACTGGTGCCTGCAGCAGTTGCTCTGTTTATGACGGGTAAAGTGAGCGAAAAAGAGAGCCGTGTCATTACCGCCACTAAGTCGCTATACAAGCCTCTGTTAATCGGTGCGATGAAGCTACGCTGGTTAGTGCTTGGCGCGGCTATGGCATTAGTTGGTTTCTCTATTTGGCTGGCAACAACCCTAGGCTCTGAGTTTATCCCACAGCTCAATGAAGAAGATATCTTGTTGCAAGCTATCCGTATTCCGGGGACTGGGCTGGAGCAATCCGTTGATATGCAGATCTTACTAGAAGATCGCATCAAACACTTCCCACAGGTGTTAAATGTATTTTCTAAGATCGGTACGCCAGAGGTGGCAAATGATCCTATGCCGCCAAATATCGCCGACACCTTTATTATGCTAAAGCCGCGTAATGAATGGCCTAATCCTAAGATGAGTCATGACGCTTTGGCGGCAGATATCGTTGCTGCGGTTTCTGGGCAGCCGGGAAATAACTTTGAGCTAACTCAGCCGATCGAAATGCGCTTTAATGAATTGATCTCGGGAGTGCGTGCCGATCTGGGTATTAAGGTTGTTGGCGATGATCTCGATCAGTTATTAGCTTCAGCTAACGCGATCCATGAAGTGCTAGAAAAGATCGATGGCGTTGCCGATCTGCAAGTTGAGCAAGTAACGGGTTTGCCAATGCTATCGATCCAGCCTGATCGCATGGCGTTAGCACGTTTTGGTTTAACGGTTGATGAGTTACAGGACTTTGTTGCTACCGCTATTGGTGGCGAGCAAGCAGGACTTATCTTTGAGGGCGATCGCCGCTTTAAAATCGTGGTGCGTTTACCAGAATTGATCCGCAAAGACGTTGAGCACTTGCACGAGCTGCCAATCATGTTGCCATCTGGGAAATATGTACCGTTATCTGAAGTGGCGACGTTAGATATTGCGCCATCGCCTAACCAGATCAGCCGTGAAAACGGTAAGCGTCGCATTGTAGTCACTGCTAACGTCCGTGGTCGCGACTTGGGCACCTTTGTCAGTGAAGCTAGACAGCAAATTGCCGAGCAAGTGGATATCCCTGCCGGTTACTGGCTGGAATATGGCGGCACCTTTGAGCAGCTTGAATCGGCAAGTCAGCGCTTATCGATTGTAGTGCCATTAACGCTGGCGCTTATTCTGGGCTTGTTGGTGATGGCCTTTAGTTCGGTCAAAGATGCCTTGATTATCTTTACGGGCATTCCATTAGCGCTAACAGGCGGGGTCATTTCACTTTGGTTACGAGACATGCCATTGTCGATCTCGGCAGGCGTGGGCTTTATTGCGCTCTCGGGTGTAGCGGTGCTTAATGGCTTAGTGTTGCTTAGCTTTATTCGTCAGCTCTATCAAGAAAAGGGCGAGCTGATGACAGCGATTATTGATGGTGCATTAATAAGACTGCGCCCAGTACTGATGACTGCCTTAGTGGCAGGGCTTGGCTTTGTGCCTATGGCGCTGAATATTGGTACAGGTGCAGAAGTGCAGCGTCCAATTGCCACAGTGGTGATTGGCGGTATTATCTCATCGACGTTATTAACTCTGTTTGTACTGCCTATTCTGTACCGTATGGCACACCAGCGCGGTGAGCATCGCAAGAGTGAGAATAAGCGAGCCAATGCTGAAAAACTTGAGCAAGCGCCTGTTTAAGCTAATGTTTAACAAGTGCTAGTTAGTTTTACCAAAGCGTGAAAAACAAAAGCCCTGCAGTTGCAGTAATGCCGATCATTTAGCAGTTTATTGATCGGTTGACCGATCTTTATAAGATGGCAAAATCCGAGTGTTTTTAA
>NZ_JBRIMD010000040.1:0-28016 GCF_052977325.1 Shewanella sp. 0m-6 | reverse complement strand
GTAGTCCGTTCTAGAAGAAAATAGCCATTGTAGGTCGGTATTTATGCCGTCAATTATCTTACATTCAAATACAACACCGATGGGCTAAAGCCCAACCTACATAGGCCTTACCGAGAAGCCATACCTATAAGCCTTATCTAGAAGCCTAGCGCTCTAACCTCTCCACTAGCCGGACGTAGTCCGTTCTAGAAGAAAATAGCCATTGTAGGTCGGTATTTATGCCGTCAATTATCTTACATTCAAATACAACACTGATGGGCTAAAGCCCAACCTACATAGGCCTTACCGAGAAGCCATACCTATAAGCCTTATCTAGAAACCTAGCGCTCTAAACTATCCCCTAACCGGACGCTACCCGTTCTAGAGGCAAATGGCCATTGTAGGTCGGTATTTATGCCGTCAATTGTCGTTCATTCAGATACAACATCGATGGGCTAAATCCCAACCTACATAAGCCTTACCGAGAAGCCATACCTAACAGCCTTATCTAGAAGCCTAGCGCTCTAACCTCTCCACTAGCCGGACGTAGTCCGCTCTCAAAGCGAAGCGCCCTTCTACAAAAAACTATTTCTTCCACAGATAAGTTCTGTCTGAATAGTCATAAAGCCATTCGGGCCGGTATACCACCAGCAAGGTAATTGCCATGCCATTGAGCAAGGCTTCAGGAAAACCTAACAGCCCAATAAGCACTAAATAGTTATGACTCAAATACGCCCAGTCGTATTTAGTGGTGAACGATAACCACGTCGCCCAAGCAAAAATATGAAACAAAATAGATAAAAAGCCGTTGATAAACGCGCCGCAAAAAATATAGATAAACAGATGATGGGGTAAGTACTTAAATACCAGGCTGTACACCAAGAAACAGCAAAAGAGAGGCAAACACACCCCAAGCAGCCCATAGATAGCGAATACTGCGGGCTGTTTAAAGACAAATAGAGCAAAAAATAGTGTTGGCAATAACGCTATTAAGCTGGCCAAGCGCCAACCAAACATCAGCATTAACACCACTAAGCCTAGAAAGTGAACATGGATCCCCGGCGTGACACTGGCGTTCATCAGCCACAAACCGGTTAGCGCTATGCTTGCCATCAAAACATGGGTTTGCTTAGCGGGAGTCCTCAATAACTGAACCAGCTCATCGCTTGGGTAAATCACCCAAACCCATAAGGCTAAGATCAGCAATGTGGCGATATCCCCACTGGAAAAGGTCCAGTTAATGTCGCTCAGCCGTCTATGCCAGAAATCGATTAAACCTGCGTCCATGAACTGTAAAATCCTGTAATCTCGCTGCTAACTTACTTCAATATACGTTATGCTGGCCCGTATAAACCTATAATTAGAACAAAAAATCTTATGCGCTTAACAACATTGTCTTTTGTCGTCGTACTCAGTAGCTTGCTCAGCGCGTGTAGCAGCCAGCCTGATATCGAGCCCGAAAAATTTGCAGGCCAAGTCAGTGACTCTTTTAGAACCGATATTAAAGGTAATGGTTTAAAGCTATTTACTTACCGCGCCATTCTCACCATGGAAACACCACAAAGCCAAGCTTTACCACACGAGGTGCGCTCAAACCAAAAGAAGCGTTCTCGTGCTAACAAACGATATCAAGGGCCAGATTTAACGATGTGGACAGAGAAGATTGAGCATGGTTTACAACAAACCATTGAAATGACCGGCTACTGCAAAGAGGGATATATCGAACTGAGCCGCAGTATTCAGTACGACCGTGGAATGATCCGTGGTGAGTGTAATGATGGCGCCGATGAAGCCGATATCGCTAAGTTTGATTCTTAATGTGCTTATTGATTATGTGGATGGACTGCTTATTTAAAACGGTCCATTCCCTGCTATTTAAATCTAAAGCTCGTTGAATCCAAAGTTTTTTAAATCAAAAGTTCTTTAAATCAAAAGTTCTTTAAATCAAAAGCTCTTTAAATCAAAAGCTCGTTAAATCAAAAGTCCTTTAAATCAAAAGCCCTTTAAATCCATGGGCTAATTTAATTACTGATTAATTTAACCACAGTCTGATTTAATCACAACAAGCTAAAAAACAACCATGTTTTAACCTAAATCTAATCAAGATCTCTCTACTGCTCAATTGGGTAACCACATTCCGTAAGGAACTGCAAAAAACCATACTCAGTTAACCAACAAAGCTGCTGTTCTGAGTTAACGAGAAATCGACCGCTATAACACAGACCGTGACCAGACACAGTACCCACCACATTGGTAGATCGTGGCACGATTAACATCCAGCCCTGAGTCAATAAAATATTATAAGGTAAGCAATCGGCGGCGCCGTCAGTCAAGGTCGCTTTATAGCGGCCAAACTTAAGCATCGCGGCGTTATAATGCTGTATCAACAATTGAGCATCTAAATGTTCAAATTGAAATAGATAATGCTTAAAGGGCAATTTGCCTGAGAGTATTAAGGCTTCTAATGTGATTGGCGTCTTCACTATTTGCATATGACGGTGCATTTGGCTAGCCCCAGCATCATGCCCGGCATTAAAAAAACCCAGCGTATCCGCTGAAGAAAAGCCCTGAATCCACGCCTTAAAGTCGACTAGTCTCAAAGCCGATGTTTGCGAAAGACATTCTTTAGCACAGATCAATATATGTGGAGTGATAATCGGAAATTTGTTCAGTAAACAGACATGCTCTGAACCAATCTCACCAATATAAAGTGCGGGATCATAAGGAGCAAGAAAAGGATCATGTAGCGACACCTGCGGCTGATGCTTTTTCGCCATGTTCTCTGTGACTATGTTGCCTACATAGTTGATTCCATCGAGTTCAATTAATGTATCAGCATCCGTTAACGGCAGTAATGCCCCCGTTTGCACACCGCTCTTTGTTAACTTCTCGGCTATTGTCCAAAGCATTTGACTCGATCCAATTCAAAAGGTTACCGACAGAGAATAATCTATTCATAGCGACAAAAGTAGCTGTTTCAGCTGCTTTATTAAAGGCTAATAGCGCTAAAATCACATTAGGATTAAAGCCGCTCACCACCCAGGACCCGCAGACAACAAAGAAAGACAACAACGCAAGCCTTTTAACAGCTTAAGCTTTACCTCCGTGTTCTTCGTGAAAGCAAACCGACAAAATCGGTTGGTAGTTAAGATACGACAAAGTCCCTTGGTGTTCACAAAGTGTCTCAGATGTTACAAACTCATTTTTGGACAGAATGTATGGTACGCGGATATTCGGTAACGCCTCATTAAGAGGCAAATAATTGTTGGCTAAAATAAGTGAGCCACCAACAAAAAGCCAACTGTAATTTGTCCTGCTGAAATGACTTGTTAGATATTCTCTTTTACAAAACTAAGAATATCATTATGAATTTTTAAGTTAGTACCATGCCCAATGTCTTCATATGTATGAAAAACAACATTTACATCGTTTGCTTGGTAAATATCTTGGCATTTAGTCCAACGTTCAGGTTGCATATTTTTACCTAACACTGAGTGAATAGTTTTTCTTTCTGCATCGGAGTATGCATCATCATATTTCACAGCATCATTGGTATCATTTTCGCCCATAAACAAAAATTGCGGTAAAGATGCCCATTTAGTTTTACTAAAATCTCTACCTGTAATATTTTTAAAGTCATTAACGCCTAAAGGGTAATTTAACTTCTCATCAGAGACTTTATCGGCAGGTAACATCAAAATTCCATTTAATCCGCCAGCAACGACTAACTGAAGACTTTCAGGGTGTAACATTGAAAAACGGTTAGCTAAACTTCCTGAAGCAGAAAAACCAGTTAAGATAACTTTGTCTTTTATTTTTACTGAGTGATTAGCTAGTATTTTTTTTGCCTGTGAGATCATTGCCAATAATTGAAGGTCTAATCTTTTTAATTTCCCTGACTCTACTAACAATGTGTCCCGGTCTAATGCGTGAGTATATATTTCCCAATCAGTTTTTGAACGAGGAAATACAGGGATCATTATTGGAGAGTTTAACTTTTTTGCAACCCATGGACCTACAGCATTTCCCACGATAGCCTTTTTAGCGCTTTGATAATGTACATCGAAATCATCAGAAACAGCGCCTGTATTGTTAGTTTCAACAACCAAGTAATTTGTGTCGATATTCGAAGGGATTTTTAATAAGAACGGAAAAGAAAAACCTTTATTTGGCTGAGCCTTAACTTCAATTATTGTATCTGCATAGCTTCCGTTACTTATTAATATCAGAAACAAAGCTGTACTTTTTTTAATTAACTTCTCGAATCGCATGGTGACTCCTCCTTGAGAACATCTAACGCTTTGCTAATGGGCAAATAATGGTTGGCTATAATGCGCGAAGCGCAGCCAACTGTTATTTGTCCTGCTGAGCAACTTGTTATATGCAATTAAGCACCTAAATATTAGATGCAGTATTATTTATAACATCATTCTTAAGTGCCAAAACTGCCACAAAAATCAAACCTAATGGCGGCATAAATGACAGTAAAAAACCAATAAAGGTTGTTGTTTTAACATTTTGGGTTTTACGTTTACCTAGATAAAAGCTTAAGCCAGTTATTACGATCATAGATATGAAAATAAATTGGCCTAGAATTGTTGCATCGATATTCATACGAAACTCCTTTTTGCATATAACGCCCTGTTAAGGGGCTGATTAATGTTTGGCTAAAATGTGTAGCGAAGCGAAACCGAGCCAAACTTTAGCAGTCCCGCGCTTAAACAGCTTGTAATATTCCGCTCTAGCCACTGCATCTTTGATTATTTTTAGACTGATTACATATTTCATTTAGAATAATTTCACCTGCCTCTTTATACCCATTACTAGACAAATACTCAGATATTTCAAATAATGAGTCTATACCTTCTGATGATTGATTAATTGTGAAAGCTATATGTTTATTAAGTTCTTCAGTCGCATTTTCAGAAATTGCATAATGAGCGGTTAATTTTTGTAAGGTTTCTGTAGGAATAGGTACTTTAAATCCATACTTTTTAGATAAATCAGAGTAATGTTCTTTTAAGCCATCTAGCCCTGATATTTTTACTTCATAAGTCGGTTCCCAGCCAGCGAATGCTGATTGTAAAGCATACTGCATCGAAGGATGTTTAGTGGTTCTGTGAGATTGGTCTGGGAATTTTTGGAATTCAAAAGAACCTTTTGATAGTTTACTTAGCTTCTTAGTTAATTCTATAAAAGGGTTTTGCATATGTTCACCTTCATTTGCGATGGTGATCGTAAGAGGTGCTCTTCTTTTTAAAACTTCAGAATTCGATTTAGATACTTTGTCTACGATGTAGCCATCGTCAAGAGAGGGGCTAAAAGCAAAGTATTTCGAAAAAACTGGATTGTCACTTAACCAATAATCCAACACGAAGCGCCCTGAATTGGAGTGCCCAGACAAAATGCTATAAGCTGCAACTCGATAATTTTCATTAATATATGAAACGACTTCTTTTGCTAGAAAGTTAGCAAAGGGTGTTGTTTTTCCATTTTCAGGACTAAGTTCTTTTCCTCTACTTTCGATACCGACAACTATAAAGTTTGGAATTTGATCTTCCAAAAGATCAAGAGTCGATAAAGTTGAAAGCATATCCCATTGACCGTGAAGTACATATAGTACAGGGTATGATTTCTCTTCATTGTGATAGTTCTTTGGAAGTTTTATTAATAAGTTTCTTTCTTCCCCAAGTGAATTGGACTGTAACTTAACTTCCTCAGCTAACATTAAACCTGATGCAAGTGAAAACTTTGAACAAAGTAAAACAATACTAAAAAACAATACTCTCATTTATAACTCTCCATGTTGATGAAACTCTAGGAATATAACGCCCTGTTAACAGGCAAAAAATAGTTGGCTAAAATAGCGACGAAGGAGCAAAAGCCAACTGTTTTTTGTCTTTGTTTAACAGCTTGTTATGCATTACTCACCGCTTTCTTCACGAGATTTTAAGTCTATTGTTTTTTGGTCAAAACGAATTTGCAGAGGTTGCTTTTCCTTCCATGCAGCAATATGTAAATGAGGGTTACGGCTATAGCCATTATTACCAATGGTCGCTACAACTTTACCAGCTTTGACAATGTCCCCAGTAGATACATTGATGTTATCAATATGTGCGATAAGAACTATAGTTCCATCAGCTTTTTTAAACGATATTGAACCCGCTCTGCCAGGAGTCATAATTCCTGGTTCATTTGTTATATTATTTTTATTAATAGATTCAACAGTACAATCACATGGAGCTAATACATTCTTACCAAAGCCATACCAATCTTCATTTTTATGTCCGTTGTCTTTAAATGTTCTCATAAATAAACGTTCACCTGACTTGTAAAAGTCTTGGACTACACAGTCAGTACCTAGAGCATCCCCCGCATACTTAAATTGACCATCCCAATGCTCAGTACAATTAAATGACTCTGCGACAGGAGCGTGAATTTTAACAATGTCAGTAGCGAATACCTGAAAAGAAAAAAACAAACTTATTAATATAAAATACGGCTTCATTGAACATCCTTATATGCATAACGCCCACATTAAGGGGCTTTTTATTAGTTTGCAAAATGTGTAGCGCAGCGGAACCGAGCAAACTATAAAAAGTCCCGCTTTAATTGCTTGTTATGTTTTTTGTGCACCATTGCTTAACAATAGAGCTACCAGCAATGTTGGAATTGCAGCATACATTAAAGGTGCTACAGCAAAGCCCATAAATACTAATAGATACACTAAGAATAAAACTATAGGCAGAGCAAAGTAAAATAGGTTTTGCTTAGTGAATAAAGTAAATGCTTTGCGAACTATTAAAACAATAATTAAAGATAAAATTGACGCAAATAATACGATTAATATATTTGGATAGTAGGAAACCACGAATTCATTATATGGTCGGAGAAACTCGGGGACAGGCATGGCTGCAACAACACCAGATAACCATACAAAGATATAAGCAAAAGAACTACCTAGTAGAAATGAAATAATATTTTTGTGCACCGAGGTCATAATTGACTCCTTCCTTGTGAAAAACATAACGCCTCATTAAGAGGCAAAAAATTGTTGGCCAAAATCAGCGAGGCACGAGCATGGCCAACTGTTTTTTGTCCTTTTGAATGACTTGTTATACGTTTTTATACAAATCGTGTAAGTATTCTTTTTCTGGGTCGTTTAGCAAAGTATTACCGTGAGTTAGCTTCAAGTTATTAGTACTCCCTGATTCAGAAATAGATCGCACACCATCTAATACACACAAAAAACCAAAGGCAGATTCATTTACAGCGTCAGATATAATACTTTTTACCATATCCTTATCAGAGTCACTTAATAAATTAAACCAAGCCGATTGTTTAACCAAGTTTTCATCGGGTTTTCTGCCTGGAGGTGATTTCAAATTATCTATTGTATATTCAATAGCAGATGTCGAAACAACATCTTCAATTACGGTAATAAACTCAGAGTTATTCACCAAGCCTCCTGAAACGTATAACGCCTTACTAAGCGGCGAGAAATAGTTTGCTAAAATTGCGAGGAACGAGCGCTAGCAAACTGTTTAGCGTCCGTTTGAGTAACTTGTTATATGCATTTAAGCTTCAATTAATACTACATCGCAAAAATATTCAGCTGGCTTCCAGTCATCTGTAGTTTGAGAAGTAATAATATCTACTTTTTTACCTTTGTAGCTTATACACTTTTCAGTGACTGCAGGGATTTGTCGAGACCATTTCTTATTTCTATCCGACATTTTTACTTCATGATTGTTTTCATTAGTAATGTACAAACTTCCATCTTGATCAGTACGTACGTTTGCAATTACACCGAAAGTTGTTCTTATCGTTTCTTTTTCTAGCATTTAAAACTCCAAACTAAGTAATGCATATAACGCCTCATTAAGCGGAAATTAATGGTTGGCTATAATCGCGAAGCGATGGCCAACTGTTAATTTTCCGTTTAAATGACTTGTTAGTGCTGACTCTCAACATCATGCATACAATGTTGGCAGTATGTTCCACCTAGTTCCATATCTCTTAAATAAGCATTTTCAAGATCATGGATATCTATATTTCCATCACAGTGACCGTCACATGACACATTAACCAAATGAGCAACATCTTGTTCATAACGGTATATTTGTTTGCTAGTAAGATTTTCTAAAGTAACTTCACCTATTATTTGACGAGATACTCCACGTGCTCTTTCATCTTCAATCATGTCACAATCAAGCAAATGATCTAATACTGCCACAAGTGCCTCTCTTGAACGTCTTTCTTCCATATATTCTACAATAGAACTCATAACACTTAACTCCTTTGATTAATGAATAGCACTAACATTTGTATAGTGCGCATGCGCGTTTACCTCATTAGACCAGCTAAAACGCGCACAACTAATCATTTGTATTTATTGATGAAAATAAAATATGGAACAATAACTTTTTAGAGAAAACGCGCATGCGCGTTTATCAAACCTGTTATTTAAATCAACACCTACATAAGACATTGATGTTATAGCACAAATCTTCCCTCCTCAAGTGTAAGTGAGCATTATTCACACAATATTTCCCTGAAAAACCGAGCAAAGTAGATAATACTGTATAAATAAACAGTTCAAGAGTGACTTCCCATGACAGCTAAAAAAAGCCCTTTCTTAACTCAAGTTAGTGAACATATGCGTATGCGCGGTTACAGTATCAAAACAGAAAAAGCATATTTGTACTGGATTAAAGCTTTCATTAACTTTCAGCAAAAGCGTCACCCAGAAGTAATGGGGCAAGCTGAAGTGACTCAATTCCTCAGTTTTCTGGCTAACTCACGTAATGTTGCTATTAATACACAGAAAGTGGCGCTCAATGCTCTTGTGTATCTTTATCATAAACACCTAAAACAAGATCTAGGCGACTTGGGGTTTAGATATGCCACCAAACAAAGGCAGTTACCTATTGTGCTATCTACCGAAGAAGTTTCTGAGGTGCTTTGCCAGCTTAATGGGCGAGACCAGCTTATTGTCGAGTTACTGTATGGCAGCGGACTGCGGGTTTCAGAATGTTTAAGGTTACGTATTCAAGATATCGATCTCGCACGCTGCTCACTCACTGTCAGAAATGGAAAAGGCCATAAAGACAGACAAACCATTCTCAGTCAAAAATGTACTATCAAACTACCTGCTTATATCGATGCTGCGCGTGCTATTCAGATTAAGGACAATACCTGTGGTGTGGGGCCATCTTTACCCAATGCACTAGAGCGTAAGTACCCCAATGCATATAGGCAAGCTGGCTGGATGTTTATTTTTCCATCAACCACCACAAGTGATAATCCGTACACTAAGACTCACTGTAGACACCATTTACATCAGAGTGTTATTCGAAAAGCACTTGCCGCTGCGGTGCGGAAAACCCATATCATCAAAAGAGTTACTTGCCATACCTTTAGACATAGCTTTGCCACCCATTTACTTCAAGCTGGGCGAGACATAAGAACGATTCAGGAGCTACTGGGCCACAATGATGTCAATACCACTCAAATCTACACTCATGTGCTTGGCCAACATTACGCAGGCACGGTGAGCCCGCTAGATAATCTTTAATACGGCTATCACGGAGCCCGACGGTGGTTTAAAAATAAGCTAAACCAATGAAAAAGTTGTAATAATAAAACATCAGCCTACTCGTTTCACCTTTTAAGTGATGGGCACTAAACCGCCTATTAATGAGATAGCTACAAAATGGTTTAGGCCCACCGGACAAATGCAACGATTACATCTATGTCACCGTTGCATTTGTGAACCGGCTCATATCAGGTGTTATGGCCGAACTTCCTAGGATAGACTGGCAACGATATCTAATCATTACCAGCTCAAGCGCGCGACTTGGTAACAGCAACCAAAAAAATAAATGTCATCCGTCTTCATTCGAAGGCCAACATTAATGTCCATTAAATCTCTTCCCGTTTAAAGCAAAACTTACCCACTTCACGTTCGTAATATATTGCTGAAAAGCACGTTTACTCTCACTGCTAATGTCATTATGATGCGCGCATCTTTACTATTGGGATGCCACTAAGATGCGCACCACTCTTGTTATTTTCGCTCTACTCTACTCACTGTTCTCGATTAACGCCCTTGCTCAAACTGATGCTAAAACGGGTACAGTAAACCATGCCCAGCCTATCGCTATTTTGGGAGCGATGGACGCTGAAATAGAAAAGCTACTGCCGGAAATTGAGCAACGCCAAACCCATACCATTGCCAAAAACACTTATTACACAGGTCTTATCAAAGGTAAACCTGTGGTTGTCGCTCGCTCTGGTGTTGGTAAAGTCAATGCGGCGATCACCACTTATGTGTTGATCAATCACTTTAATGTCAACAGCATTATTTTCACCGGTATTGCTGGCGCTGCGGGTCCTGAGTTGAATGTTGCCGATGTGGTGATCTCAACCGCGCTGGTGCAGCACGATGTTGACTTAACCGCTTTTGGCGCGCCAAAAGGTCAGCTTGATGGCTATAACGATCGTTTCTTCTACGCCGATAAAAAACTGCAAGCACTAGCCCTTAGCGCTGCGCAAGAGTCTGTGGGTAAAACGCGGGTACACCAAGGTGTTATTGCCACTGGCGATCAGTTTATTGCCGATAAAAGCGTAGTAAACATGTTACTTAAAGAGTTCAATGCTATCGCAGTTGAAATGGAAGGCGCCGCAGTAGCGCAAGTTACCGATATGTTCGATATCCCGTTGGTTGTCATTCGCACCATTTCAGACAAAGCCGATGGTTCGGCGCACTTAGTTTATGAAGAAGCCAAGCAGGTAACTGCTGATAACTCAGTGGCCATCACATTAAATATGCTTAGCAAGATGTAATCAATACAGTCTGAATTCCGCTCTCTATAAAAAAGGCGCTAAACCAGATGGTTTAGCGCCTTTTTTATATGGGATCAGCCCGTCTTATATAAACGACTATTCTTTTCTGCGACAACTTCTATACTTTTGTTAATCAACCTAAATATCAGAATCCATTATGTTTGTATATGAGCGTACCAGAGGTGTTCTTTTTTCTTTAGGTATGAGTTTGCCTATCATTTACGGCGCTCTCACGCAGCATTTTCTTCAAGCCGCATTTATGAGCCTTGGAGCCTTACTCGCTTTGCTACTCGACCCTCGCAGTCAGGCATTAAAGCAAATTCTCGCTATCGTTATCGGGGTGCTCGCGGTGATCCTAGCAGCAGCGCTGGGGTTGACCTTAATCGGTCATCCACACATGGCCATTGCCGCATTAATGGTATTTGGCTTTCTCGCTGGCCTGCCAAAACCAGAACACGCCTATTGGGGGTTACTCGGTAAATATATTGCCACTGCATTATTATTGGCTCAGCTGGGCTTCCCAGCTTCAATCAATATAGGCGCCGCTTATTTTTACGGTGCACTTTTTGCTTTAGCGCTTATTTTACTGCAAGGCTGGCTATATAAAATTGACGAGGTTGGTCACTCGCCTAGCAATGAATTTTTTCAAATCATTAAAGGTGATACTAACGGCCCTTTTTATGGCCTCACGTTACCGTTAACCATACTGGCTGCAACCCTCTGTGCTAATTGGCTGCATGTCAATCAACCCGGTTGGGTCGGCTTGACCATATTATTTGTGATGCATATTAACGATAGACTTTCTTGGCATCATTTATGGGATCGCATCGTTGGCACCTTACTTGGGATCATCATTGCCTACTTCTCTGTTCGCTATATTGATCAGCTTGGCTTAGCGCTGGTGATAGCCATATTTGCCTTTTGGATCCCGTACAGTCTCAGGAAAAGCTATTTACTGTTTAGCCTCTCAATAACGATCACCGTTATGGTGGCAATTAATTTTGCCTTAATGCCCAATGGCGATTTAAATCTAATGAGCTGGCGCTTTTATGACACAGTCATTGGCTGTTTTTGGGTCGCTGTCGCGCTCATTATCACCCATGGGATCCATGCTTTTAGAAACAAAAGATAAGTTTATACATCCGCTTTAAAGTCATCCTTTAGTGGATTGCATGTTGCTCTCTACTATGTGCATCACACTCTCTATTTTGTCAATATTTCATTAAAAAAGGCGCTAACCACAAGGGGTAGCGCCTTTTTAGCATCTATCATTACAAGCTGATTAGGCCTTTATTTCCTCATCTTTCTGACTAAAACTGACCTTGCCAAAATCGTCTAGAATCGCGTAACAGGCCGGGACCATAAATAGCACTAGCGCGGTAGATGCAAAAATACCAAATACCATAGAAACCACCAACGGCTGTAATACCTGCGCTTGAATACTGGTTTCAAGTAACAGTGGCAACATGCCCGCAGCTGTGGTTAGAGACGTAATAAATACGGCTCTGAAACGCTCTTTGCTAGCACTCACTACCGCTTGATGCACCGATTGGCCCTCTTCTACGTGAAAACGGATATATTGCACCAGCAATATCGAGTCATTGACCACCACCCCGGCAAGTGCCACAAAGCCAAGTATCGACGGCATGCTCATGGAATATCCCAGTAACAGATGACCCCATAACACGCCAATTAACCCAAGCGGAATAACGGCCATGACCACTAATGGTTCAATGTAGCTCTTAAACTGCAGGCTTAAAATGGCAAATACCGCTAGCAAGCCAACAATAAAGCCACTTGCCATTGAGTTTTGGGTGGTCGCGCTCTCTTTAACTTCACCTTCATAGCTGACACGAATACCGGGATAGCGCTTTTTAAGCTCAGGTAATAGCTCATCTTTAAAGGCGTTATTGATTTCGCTAGCGTTGGCTAAGTGAGTATCCACTTCGCCAGTTATGGTGACAAATCGCATGCCATCGAGGCGAGAGATCTTAACGTAGCCTCGTTGCCACTCAAAGTTGGCCACCGCAGACAGCGGTACTTGCTCGCCTGCGCTACCGATATTGATTGGGAAGTTCGCCAGATTTTCAAGCTTAGCGGCATCAATTTTATCTAGCTGTACATCGATTTGAATGCTCTCTGGCCCCACTTGAATGGTATCGGCTGTTTGATGAAAATAAGCGCCACGAAGCTGGCTCGCTAACATCATGCCGTTTACGCCAAAGGCTTCTGCCCCCGGTTTTAAAGTCATTAAAATCTCGGCTTTACCCGGCCTCATACTGTCCATCACGCCTGAAACACCATTAAAGCCTTGCAAGTATTGCTGCACTTCAATCGCCGCTGATTTAAGTTCGTTTAAGTTGTCACCGCGCACACGAATTTCAATCGCGCGCCCAGCAGGCCCCATCTTAGGCTGCTTAAAGACGATGGCAATCGGATCGACCATTTCGCCCACGCCCTGCTGCCATTCTCTGATAAAGGTGCTCATCAGTGTTTGGCGCACTTCAGCGCTGAGCAAGTCAACTTTTACCGTGGCAACATGGGCACCACTTTCACCGGCATCGGCGTTAAAGTTAAAG
The DNA here is from genome assembly GCF_052977325.1 of Shewanella sp. 0m-6. Taxonomy (NCBI): domain Bacteria; kingdom Pseudomonadati; phylum Pseudomonadota; class Gammaproteobacteria; order Alteromonadales; family Shewanellaceae; genus Shewanella; species Shewanella sp. 0m-6. The sequence continues at coordinate 14,610 of NZ_JBRIMD010000040.1, read as the reverse complement.
CGCTCAGTAATATGCTGGATAAGTTGTTGTCCGTCTTCTTTATCGCTGTATTTATCACCTAGCTGTTTAGCAACGCTGACCACTCGATTAACCACAAACTCAGTTTGCTCAAGCGTTGCACCCGGCGGCAAGATAATCCGCGCTTCGGCTACATCGCCGTCAAGCTCAGGAAAGCCGATAAACTTAACCGCGCCGCCAGCTGCCAGCGAAATAGAGATAAACAATAAGCTTATCACTGAGCCCATAAACAGATAGCGCCATTTGATCACCCACTCTACCGCCGCCACTAATTGTACCGTTCTGAAATGCTCAAACTGTTGGTTAAATTTTTGTTTGAAACGACTGGTTTTACGCTCTTTGCCTTTGGCGGCATGGGCCAGGTGGTTAGGCAAAATCAAAAAGGCTTCGACTAAACTCACGGTCAAGATAAGCAATAAGGTTTGCGGGATCACTCTGAGCACTTTGCCCATATCGCCTTCCATAAAAGCTATGCTGGAGAAGATAAATACCGTGGTTAAAAAGGATGATATGACCCCAGGCAATACGCGCTTTACCCCTTGAATAACGGCGTCAGTTTTACTCAAACCTCGCTCAATATGGGCCGCTATAGATTCGGCGATAACAATGGCATCGTCCATCATGATGCCGATTGCCATTAAAAAGGCCACCAGCGTCATAATGTTAATCGTTAAGCCAACTTGCGCCATAAAAAACAAGCTGCCCATAAAGGCGACGGGTAAGCCCATGGCCACCCAAAATGAGTAACGTAAGCTAAAAAACAACCACATACACAGGAACACAAGCACCACACCTTGCAAGCCATTTTCAATTAGCATATTAAGGCGATCCCACAGCAATGAACTTAAATCATTGGAAGTGCTAATGGTGATCCCATTGGGAGTGCGCAGTTTCTCAGCATCTAAAAAGCCGATGACTTCCTCTTTTAGTCTTAATGAATCTTGCGACTTATTCTTAAACACAGTCAAAATTGCGGCTTGTTCACCATCAAAGCGAATGCTCTCTTCATCAAGCTCGAATCTATCGGTAATGGTGGCAATATCACCAAGCCGTACGACTCCGCCCTGAGCGTCTGAGCGGATCACAATATTGGCAAGACGTTCGGGCTGCACTTCACGCTGATCGAAGCGAATAAGAATATTCTTACTTGGCGTCTCAACCGTGCCGCTAGGTAGCTGCACGTTTTGTTGTTCAATCTGTTTGGCTACATCGGCCACACTCATGCCTAGACGTTTAATCGCGCCGAGTGAGATCTCAACCAACAATTGGTGCGATGAAAAGCCCGCGATCTCCACTTGCCGAATACTGGTATCTAGCTTGAGTCGACGCTTTAAGTCTTCGGCGTAGGCTTTAAGTTCTGGCTTGCTGGTCGACGCTGACACCGCAATATCGATAATCCGCTCGTTAAAATCTAACTGTTCAACAATTGGCGGTTCAATTTCTGCCGGAAAGTCTTTAATTGCCGAGATCTTAGTTTGTACATCAACAAGGCTGCGGCCAATCTCAGCTTTATCGTCAAGCTTAAGTGTCATGCGAGCAACGCCTTCTAGCGCGTCACATTTGGTTTCAATAATACTACCAAGGCTATCGACGGCATCTTCCATTCTAAGGCAGAGGTTTTCTTCCACGTCTTGAGGGGATGCCCCGGGTAGGATCACTTGTGCACTGATGAAGTTTTTAGAAAACTCAGGAAAGGTCTCTCGCTTAAGCTGAGGCAGCGCCTTAATTCCTAGAATGATAAACGCCAACATCAACAAGGTCGTGGCGGTGCGATGACGGACAAAGAAACCGATCACGGCTTAATCTCCGCTTTGTTAGTTTCCGACTGCTTAGTGTTCGCTTTATCCGCGTTGTCGACATTAGCGTCATCAGTTTGAGTGCGCAGCGCCATACCGTTCACCGCCGGAATAAGGTCGGTTAACACTAACTTCATGCCATCGACGAACTCACCTTGCAGCGCCGCTTGACCTTCTTGACGAAAAAGAACCTGAACATCAATAAGCTGTAAGCGATTTTCTTGGTTCATGATATAGAGTTTGTCACCGTGCAGCGCGCGTTCTGGCACCATCCAGTAATCACGTTCTCCGCCTTTAATTCGTGCACTGACAAACATGCCGTTTACCAGCGGTGGCGACTGACCAATTTTAAGCTCACGGTACTGCTGCTCGACCTGCAATACCACACTGACAGTGGCTAATGTGGGGTCAACGGTTTCACCAATACGGCTGATTTTAGCCGGCCAGCTAAAGGAGTAAGTGGCTCCCTTTAAGTTGATCTCTGCGCTTAGGCCTAACGCTTCTGCGCGCGGTAATTGCATCTCTTGCCCTTGTGGCTTGTTGACGGTTTTCATCAGCGTCATCACATCGCCGAGTGACACTTGGGCTTCAACCTCCATGACCTCGATACCATTAATGCGCGCCAACACTTGCTGCGGCGACACCACTTGATTATTTTCGATATTCACCTCAGCCACGCGGCCCTCAAAAGGCTGACGTATTTCGGTTTTAGCTAGTTGGCTCTGAGCCTCCTCTTCACGGGCAACCGCTTGCTGTAATTGCGCCTTAAGAATATCGGTCTCATTGGGCATGAGGTTTAAGCTGTTATCTAATTCTTGTAATTTTTGCTGTTGAGCCAATAGGTTTTGTCTTTCGCCATCAAGCTCAGATTGTGAGATAAGGTTTTGCTTACGCAGTGTCTCTTTACGCTTTAAATCTGATTGCACTAGATCATAGCGATTGTTTTCAATTTGTAGCGATAGTTGTAAGTTTTTAAGCTGTAGGCCTTTACCGGCAAGCTGGCCTTCAAGGGCTTTACGGTCTGCCTGGGCTTGAGACAGTCGAATTTGATAATCCAGTGGATCGATAGACAGTAAGAGCGTGTCTTTTGGCAGGATTTTACCCACAGCGAGATCGGGATGTTTATATACCACGCGCCCGCCCACTTCAGGCAGTAACTGCCACTGAATTTTAGGACTAACACGCCCAAAGGCGTCGACCTGTGCCACAACAGGGACTTGCTTTAACTCAATGACCTCAACCAGCTTGCTCGGTTCGGCCTGTAATTCAAGTGGCGGATGACTACGTAGCTTAACCACTAAGATGAGCACCACAACACCGACCGCCACTGCTGGGAAAAAATACCACGGCTTTCCGTTTAAGCTAGACATTACCACTCTCCTCCATGGAAACCATGTTTGTTCTGTTTTTGAATCTTGCTGGTTAATCACTGGCGATACAAAACTGCGTTATTCACTTGAATGACGCAGTCTACTGGCTGCCGTTAGCTTTTGCATGGACTATCGTTATTCAAAAACCAGAGTTTTGAATAACAGCACACTACGAAAAATTAACCCGATTGCGGGCAATGTTTATTGAACTAAAACGTTAAGGATAAAACTGGCAAAGATAAAACGGATTAAACCAGACTAAAACGGATCATATACATTGAAGTGATCCCTGGATATATCTGCCTAATTAAGGTTTTAAGCTCTGCAAGACTCATATTTTCTTGGCTAGCATGGCTGTCATCTAAGTCATCATAAGCCACTTTTTCAACCGACAAGATATCCAGCTCACCGTAACAGCGACCATCTTCTAGATTTGACACGCTAACGCGCTGGCCTGCCTGATAAAAAGACTCTGACTCATCACGCAGTGTAATGGTTTTTTTGCCCGCTAAAATATCGACCTCAAAACGGCTAAAGAAGGTGATCTTATTCGGTGGATTCATCATGCTATCGATACTCTCTGCTGCATCACAATTGATGCTTTGTCTTTATTTTAATTCGAAGCGGCTCGTGGATACATGTTTTTGTATCAAGCAGGGTAAAATAGTCTATTACGCTGAATGAAATACTGCGGTAGCAGTCACGCCCCGTTTAGGGTAAAATCCGCATCCGATTTCTAGCTTGGCGCACAATGTGCCACAATTGTCATATAGGCATATCGTAGAGAACTCATGAACAGAAAACAGAAGATGATCAAAAAGACCGCAAAACGTGCTAAGGCTCGCCTTAACAAGCACACTGCGCCTACGATCAAAAAATATGTGTCTAAAGCTGAACGTGCTGAGCAGCAAGCTAAACTTGTTGCTGAAGAAGCTGCCCAGCAAGAAGCGCTTGCAGCAGAAGGGACGACTGAAACTGATGCGGCCACTAACGACGCACCGATAGCAAGCAACGACGAAAAAGCGGCGCCTGCTAACTAACTTTTACCAAATGTAACGTTTACCGACGGTGTCACTTTTACCCAGTGTGTTTGTTATCACTGGTATCTGTTATCGCTTGTATTTGTTGCTTAAAGTATCTGTTACTAAGAGTCTTAGTTATCAAGACTAATTGAGCTTATTTGGTTGAAACCTTCTCTTCTTGTCCACCAATAAGCTCAGCCACTTTGTTACTGGCTTCATTATCTTGCTCTTCATTGACCATGGCCATATTGGCACAAGATGAAGACATAGGATTTTGACTACTTAAGCTCAACTCCTCATCAAACTCAGTTTTATCTTCCTCTATCTGACTTTGAGCCCTATAGCGCCCACTAACGGCAGTTATTGCTTGAACCTTATCAACCAATCTGTAAGCGACGATAACACCCAATACACCAAATATAATCGAGCCGATAGCCTGACCAACCAACACGCCGTATACGCCTCCCCACTGTGCACCAAAATACACAAATGGAATCGTGCCTAACGTGGCCTTACCCACATTAAACAAGGTTGAGTACTTAGCCTTGCCCAGGTTATTAAATGAGGCGTTGGCGACAAACAATATGCCAGAAAAGATAAAAAACACCGCAATATAGGAACAGAAGAATAAGATAAGCTCTGCCGCATTACCTTTCATATCAAACGCGCTGACAATTTGATGACGAGTCAAGAAAAGCAGCAGTGAAACCCCAAGTACGTATAAGGTACAGAACTGAATCGCTCGGGTCAGTGACTCTTTCACCCGTGTAAATTCTAGTGCGCCAAAGTTTTGCCCAACAATGGGGCCAACAGCACCTGATAACGCGAAGATCATGCCAAATGACACCGGAATGAGTCGCCCAAGCACAGCCCAACCAGCAACATAGCCATCGCCAAAATCGGCAATGGCGCGCGTTACGACTCCATTTGCGATAGGGGTTGCCACGTTAGTGAGCATTGCAGGACCTGCAATAGCAAAAATGGGTTTTAAGTCTTCAACAAAATGTTCAACATTAAAGCGGCCCAGTAAGTTGTGTTTAACCACCACACCTCTTGCCGCTACCGCAAACACGGCAATACGTGCCAATACAGAGGCTACCGCCGCGCCTTCTATGCCCATGGCAAACATAAAGATAAAGATCGGATCAAATACCGCATTAACCCCGCCACCAATAAGTGTTGATACCATAGATAACTTAGCATCACCCACTGCGCGCAGCGCACTACCTAGCGCCATTGCAAGGCAGATAAACGGTAACGATGGTACGACAATATTCAAGAAGCTCTCGGCTAGCTTAGCTGTTTCTCCAGTTGCCCCCACTAGGCTCAATAACTCCGGAATAAACATGTACACCCAAAAGGCAACAAAGATACTTACTAACAGCGTGACAACGAGACTATTTAGCATTAGCCGTTTAGCTTTTTCAACTTCTTTGGCGCCAATTGAGCGCGACACTACAGCGCCAAGTGCTATCGATAAGCCAATGCCAATTGAGGTGGTAAAAAAGGAGATGGTACCTGCATAACCAACCGCCGCCGCTAGCTCTAACTCACCAAGTAAACTGAGAAAGAAAAGATCTAATAAATCGACCACAAACAATGCCGATATACCGACAGCGGCGGTTGAACTCATCACTAAGATGTGGCGTAAAATCGATCCCTGTACAAACTTGGCTACAGCCATAACACCTCTTAGCCTTTGGCTAATCCTTTAACATTGATGATTTTTTACAGGTCGGTCTCTAATTCGCTGCCACAATGATCACAGTATAGAGCATCCGTTTCATGCCCAACCTTCAAACAGTTACTGCAACGTCTTAAATCACGCGTGCGCCCAATCTCTTGTGAGATCTCTGCGGTTAAAATCCCCGTAGGAATAGCAATAATGGAATAACCCAGCAACATGGTAAATGCGGCAATTGCTTGGCCTAAAGGAGTCTGTGGCGTGATGTCACCATAACCTACCGTTGTGATGGTCACAATGGTCCAGTAAATCGATTTAGGAATTGAGCTAAAGCCATTATAAGGCCCTTCAACCACATACATAATTGCGCTCAACACAACCACGATAAGGCTTACGGAGAAAAAGAAGATGAATACCTTACGGCTCGACTGCATCATTGCGCGCAGCAGCAAATTTCCTTCGCTTAAATAACGTAATAACTTTAATACTCTGAAAATTCGAAATAGACGCAAGATCCTAATGACCATAGTGAAACTTGCACCAGGGAAAAACAACGCTAAATACGTCGGTAATACGGAAAGCAAATCAACAACGCCATAAAAGCTCTTGGCATAACTCAGCGGCTTAGCTGAGCAGTAGAGTCTTAACAGATACTCTATGGTGAAAATAACGGTAAATCCCCACTCAATAGTGACGATGATATCACCGTATTTTTCGTGGACACCTGCGACAGTATCTAAGAAAACTAACATCACGCTTAGCACAATACAGACCATCAAACTGATATCAAAATAACGACCAGCAGGCGTATCGGTACCAAAAATAACCCGGCGTAATTTAAGTTTTAGTATACTTTCTGACTCTTTATCGGTTGCCATTGTTACAGCAAATCCTTGCGCATATGGCGAAGATTTAATCGAGTAAAATTGATTAATCAACGCATTAAAATAAATGATATCAATAGTGTGACACGCATATAGAGATAGCTCAAAAATAATCTTAGCTTTTAGCGTCAACACTCACCGATTTTTAGGGTAATATGACCCCCATATTTGGCTCTGTTTTAGCTTATTGACTCAAGGTTTTTCATGCGCGTTATTGTTTTATCACTCAGTTTATTATTGCTTATCTTAAGTAGCCTCTTTTCACCGGCCACAATAGCGAGCGCTATGGTCAACGGTAAAGCCGATCTAGTTATCGTGACAAAGTCAGAAGCGAGTATGTCGCTGTTGCGCCAAGGTAAGGTGATAAAAAAATATCGCATTGCTATGGGTGACAATCCTGTTGGGCATAAGTTAACCGAAGGCGACCAGCGCACGCCAGAAGGGCGTTATTTATTAGACTACAAAAAGTCTGATAGTGCTTACTACCGCGCGATTCATATCTCCTACCCTAATGATGAAGACCGTTTACGTGCCGATGCGTTAGGCATTAGTCCAGGCGGGCAGATCATGATCCACGGTGAAAACCCTAACTCTAGCTTAACCCCTGAAGAAGCCCAGATGTATAATTGGACCGATGGTTGTATCGCGGTCACCAATGCAGAGATGGATGAACTTTGGCGCGCGATTGATGAAGGCACGCCGATTGAGATCTGGCCCTAAACATGGTTAAACACTCGCTTCTTTAAGTAGATAAGTTTATTTAAACAAGTAGCTTCTTTAAAGAGGCAGCTTCTTTAAACAAGCAGTTTATTTTTACAAACAGCTGCTTGATAAATTTGCCTTCTTTAAGTGATAGCCATTTTTATCCAGTAGGGTTCTGCAAACATTAGTCACACATAATTTCAAAATCCCGTGCCCTTTCACCTTTAAGGCCCAAGCATGACATACCAAGAATTAATCAATAGCTGGACGACATTCAGCCTAAATATCCAAGCCTTTACTCAAGAGTTAGGTCTAGATGAGCTGTCTTTAGAATGTGACCATACCGCGCTCAGAGTGAACAGTAACCAAAGCGCTGATGGGCTGAGAGCTGAGTTTGCTAAGGTTGGTAATATCATTTCAGACAACATGATTAACGGCCGCCCGATTTTGATTATCGAACTCACCACGCCATTAATGATGGGCACGAATGCCATTGAGTGTGTTGAGCTGCCTTACCCTAGCGACAAAGTCTACCCAACTGAAGGCTGGGAGCATATTGAACTGGTACTCGATTGTAATGCTATAGATTGCGATACATTGGCTCAGGCACTGCTCAAGCAAGCGCCACAGCTAGCCCCAGTATTAGCTGGTGAAACTGACATAAAAGTTAAAATGAGCTCCCCAAAAGGCGATAAAGAGCGCCTTGCGAACCCGACCATTGCGTTTAAAAAAGACGGAATTTGCGTCAAAGTGCATGCTCACGGCATTAAAGCGGTGATTGCATCGGAAGCGGAATAAAGCGCTAAATTTATAGACTCAATGGAGAATCCTAGGTTCTAGGTTCTAGGTTCTAGGTTCTAGGTTCTAGGTTCTAGGTTCTACAAAGTTTTAACCCATTAGTTAGTCATTTGCCAAAAAAACATCATCTTTTACCAGCTTACGGCAAAGCACTAATATCGTTTCTCTCTCCTGAGCAGTTAATGGCGCGTAAAACTGTTCAATAATTCCTGACAATATAGCGCTAGCCTGCTCTTTTACCTGTATGCCTTTATCTGTAATCGCTAAATATTTCGCTTTTTTATTTGTTTCATTTTTATAGCTGCTGATTAATTCGCGCTTAATGCAGTTATCAACTAGTCGCTTAGTCGCCGAGCGTTCACGCAGTAGGCTTTCAGCTAACCCTTGCTGCGGCATCTCGCCAGCATGGGCTAACACTTTAAGCGCACCTAACATTTCAAGACTAATGCCAAGCTTTGCCGTCAACGCTTGGTTAGCCAAGGTTCTAAATTGTTTATAAGCTAGTCCCATCATAAATGACGTACTAGCTTCAAGCTCCGGCACCATTTTGCTCGTCTGTGACATTGTGTTCTCTTCTGTTAGATAGCTGAAATAATAGGAATAATATACCTAATGTTAGCGCCAGTTCCCACGCTCTAAGTAAAATACTCTCCAACCCCATACTAGCGGTACCAATATAAAGTTGGATTGGTAGGACTGTCGCTAAAAGCGCATCGCCATGAAAGTCTCGTAACGCTTTTTTGGCTGTGACCATCTGGGTCGCAATCAAAAAAATAGCCGCGCCAACAATAAGCGTATAGTAACTGATAACCGCTTGATGGCCTGCAAGTAAAACGCTCACTATCACAGCAATGGCGCAGCCACCTACTTGAGTGATGAAGCGGCGCCTCACCACCTCTTTATAGGCATTGCGATCAATTTGAGTTGCTGCGGCGATGACTGGCACCATACAAAAGGTTGCCGAAAGCAGATTAATGTTCATCAATACCGCAATACCCGTGCCGATAAGACTCATAGTCACAAGTCTTTGCTGATAGGTGACTTGTTGCGGCTTAAATATCTTAGTCTTAGCGTTTTCCGCTAAGTCTGATACAGGGAAAAACCGAACGACAACCTTTGCGACACAAACAGTAATCAACATCGATAGAAAAATTTCACCAATTCTATCCGGCATGCTCTGACTACTAAATTGTGAAAAAATGACGATAAGAATCCAATTAAAAACCGGCATTATCATTGCGCCACGCTTAATGGGTGTATCTGCTTTTTTTCGCATCCAATCGACAAACAGTAAGCTAATTGTCCACACAATAAAGGGATGAGACTGAAACAGTTCAACAATCACAAGCGCTATAGATGCACTGAGCAGTGTTGGCGCAAAGGTTTTTACAAGATGACTCCAAGAGTAATCTTTTACTTTGGTCATCACGATTGTTGGATACAGCGCAAGGTAGACCGCAGAGTCAAAACGAAACATTTGGCCAACCAACATACAAAGCGTGATCACTAAGGTGATCCTAATGGCTTCATTTCTTTGCATTGCGTTAGAAAACATATTCGAACCTGACTTCAAACCTGTTAATACACATAGTGAAAGTAACTAACTAAGCTCATCCAGATCTTAGCACTAGCATCCACCAGCCAATTACCGTTTATCACCATCACACTGGCTCGAGAGCCTGAAATCAATTGCTTATTTAGATCATTAATAGTAATTCGAGTTCGAATTTTTTGCTGTTCCCTGATCCAGCGATCGCTATTAGTGACCTCGGCTAATTGATTGCTCATGCTCGATTGATCGTAAATGGCGCGATCCTGATTAATAATTTTTCCGTAAAAGATGTTACCAGGCAATGCATCGAACACAATCATCACAGGAGCGTCAGCTTGTATATGCTCAATGCCATTTTCATTGAAGTCTGCACTTAGCCAGCTGTCATGCTCATTTACAACAAACATGGCCGTCGCACCCGCCGCGACATAGCTTCCAGTTTGAAGTTGTAAATTACTTACCGAACCCGCGAGTTGCGCTGTAACCTGTGTATGTTCAAGCTCTAACTGAGCTTGAGCTAACTTTGCTTTGGCAAGTTCAATTGCGGCATTATCTTGTTCAGTGGCAAGCTCAGCTTTAATACGCTTCACATCTGCTTTGGCTGCAGACTCACTGCTCAATGCGACGTTATAGGCTAACTCGGCATCTTCTAGCGCTTGCTGTGTAACCGTGCCCTGCTTTAATAACGATTGATAACGCTTCATCTTACGGGTTGCATTCATTTTCTCTGAGCTGCGCTGGGATATAACCTGCTCAGCCGCAACTAACTCTTGCCCCTTGGCAGAGTTATCCTCTAATGCTTGATTAAGCTCAGCTTGGGCCTGTTTTACCGCAATCAGGTACTGACTTTGAACAATTGCAAATAATGGCTGCCCCTGAGTCACTTGCTGGCCATTCTCAACGTAGACCTGAGTAACCACCCCCGAAACTTCAGCGGCTATTGTCGCCACGTTCTTATGTACAGCAGCCTGTGTGGTGAAAGGGGCGATATTGTCTGTTGTGACCAAAAATAGCGAAAACAGTACGGCTAAGCTCAGTACTGCATAGCTAATATATTGGTATATTTTGTCTTTCATCTTCTCTCCACAAACATCACTTGCTCTAATTCCAGCATCTTTATTCGTTGGCCATAACGGGCTTAGGTGTTAGGTGTTAGGTGTTAAGCCTTGCTTCAACAGACTCATGAGTTGAACAGCCAGTTAACTTGCTACTTAAAAATTATTGTTGCACATACAACAACTGTGAATTCTAGACTAATTTTGTTGCATAGGCAACAATGGTCTTGCTAAAGTTTATTTTCTAGGCATTAAAAAACGCAGTCCCCCTGATTTCAGGTAATAGCTGCGTTTTCTTTTTTTAAGCTATGTTATAACTCTGGCTTGACGCCGCGCCTTACTCAAACTATTGATATGACCACATATTAAACACTTCCACCGCGATACAGATGTCTCAATTACTGCTAGCGAGTCTGAAGTCAGTTTAACTTAGCCTGCAAACCTTACTTTTGCGCGGCTAAATGCTCGGTAAAACTCAGAAACACTGCAAATAGCCAGAGCGAAGCTGACCACTAACTCAGGACGCTCAGGCGCAGTACTCAATGCTTGTAATAACGGCTCAGAGCGATAGATAAGATGACCGAGTAATCGACCTGTATTGAAGACACTCGCAATAAAAATGATTGGACAAATGATTAAGCCAAACCAAAACCAGAACTCGTTAAATACTCTCATTGCGCATTCCTTGCTACTTTGTGTTGATGGTTAATGCTCGTATTATGTTAATGCTCATTTTAAATTATAGGTATTGCTGAAACCAAGAGACTACCTCTTGGTACGCTTGCTCTTTATTGCGGGTTAAGCCGTGATCATCCTTATCATAAACAACCAGCTTATGACTCAAGTTATGTTGCTTCAACTTCTCGGCAAATGTAATTGAGTGACTGACATCGACTCGCCTATCATCACTGCCATGTAACAACAGAATGGGGACATTAGTCGGTAACTTATCGACCCACTTAATCACCGATCGCTTGTCAAGTTCAGCGGCTTTATTTTGACGATAGTCTGGAATACGTTTTTTATATACACGCTCCATATCAGGGCGCTGGCTAAGACCAGCTAACAGATCTGTGCTCCCGGCTATCGTCACTACCGCTTTAATATTTTCAAGCTGCTTTAATACTAGATAGTTTTGCATTCCCCCTCGACTCCAGCCAAATAGGCCAATACGCTCTGAGTCTGCACCAGCAATACTCGGAATATAATCAATCAAGTGAGTCACATCTTGTATATCTTTACCGCCAAATTCGTCCTCGACACTTACTCGGTCAACGGCTTTTGAGCCCGATTGAGAAAGGAGCTGAGCGCTATAGGAGCCCCTATATTGGCTGCCAATAATCACAAAGCCTTCTTGCGCGATGGGAAAAAGAGTGTGCATCATAGCGCTGAAGCCTACCCGGCCAAAGTCGCCGTTGCCACCGCGGTTAAAAACCACCACTGGTAAAGGTTTTATTGAGAACTTGGGTTTAATCACAAAGCCATCAACTGGAATGCCATCGACCATATAGGTAAACGTGCTGCAAGCTAATTCGCGCTGAGCATAATTAAATTTATGCCGTGGATATCGAGCTTCGAACGAGCTCATCGCATGACTTATCTGTTCTTGGGTATGGTAGTGCGGTTGGTACCTTTGCTTTACCTCTTTTTTCCACACATCGTAACTGGAGAATGTCCCGCTGAAGCAACCCTGCTGCTGGGTAACCTTGGGGTTTTCAATAAGCACCGATGAATCGCCGTTCAAGGGCGCAAGTACTGAGAGAGATAAAGCAAAAGCTGAGGTAGCTAAAACTATGCTCATTCGCAAATTTCCTTTTGCTGTTTTTTGTCATTATTATCGCAATCAGGTTAACTGAAAGTGACCTTTTACTTCAAATACATTTCTTCAAGCAGATGAAAATACAGGCATAAAAAAGCCTCATCTATATGACGAGGCTATTGTGCTAAAGCCGCATTTTTACTGCAAAATGCTAAACTAGAGCCTTAAACTAGAGTCATAAACCAAAGCCTAGGGTCACAGCTAAGAAGCAAAAGCTACAGGGTTAGCAAGTAATCCAGTCCACCGGTTATCGCAGCGACCTGCGCCACAATGCAGTTTTCATCATCTGATAATGGGCTATCAGGGTAGACTTCTGTTGTGGTGACATATTTTGCATCTGTCACGCCCGCGCATAAACCTAACGCTTTAGTCGCGTAATTAATCACGCCAAACTGAGCCAGAACAACACCAATTAACTTACCGCTGTCATCGGCTGGAGCGATATGAGTCACCTGCTCTACTGCTGTTATCATTGCCGTTTGAAACGCATCTTGTGGATTGATGGTATCGCCTACCAGATAGAATCCGTCTGGAATATTCCAGTTAGTGTGTTCTACCGCGTCACGCGCTGCTAATGCCGGTCTAAATTCACTGTTATCGGTATCGGTGGTTTCGTGTAGGTCAATATGGGCAAATATCTCCACCTCAAGTTCTGCTAACAGCTTAATTAACGCTGCCGACTCTTCTGCAGGGCTATCTGCATAGAACGAGCGATTAGGATCAATAGCTTTCGGGTTCCAGCGGTTAATGGTTTCATAACCCCAAGGGCTAATACACGGTGCCACTAAAATATTGAAATGCTTTGCATAATCAGCCGCTTTCGTTTCAACAAAACGAATCGCACCTTGAACGCCGCTTGTCTCGTAGCCATGCACGCCACCGGTCACTAAAATGGTCGCTTTGTTGTCATCCCAGTTTGGCGATTTAATGGCAAATAGAGGATAACGTGCAGCATCGTATGACAGCGCGCCATACTGCTCGACGTTAAAGCAGTCTTTAAGCGCTAGAATTTTACTCAGCACTTCATCTTGGTATGAGCGTTTAACCGACTGAGCATTAAACCACTGGGCTTTTTCTGCATCGCCCCACTTTTGGCCTTTGACACCAATTGAATATGCTTGCTGATCCATTATTATTCCTTTTGGCTTGGTTTTCGCTCCAAGCTCTTCTATACCTAGTACCCAAATAACACCTGATTTTTATAGCTAAACAGGCGAAATTAAATTGCCCGAAAGCATAAACGTGATATTCATCGATATCAATGCAGTTGTCTGGATTAGTTTTCATGGCGCGAGTGATATCAAATCAACAAATACTGTATGACGCGCATTATCTAACAAGGAGAGTCTATATGAATGCACTAAGACACGGTTTCTCTATCGGCATAGAGAGAGTGAGTGACGAGTTTTACTTAACCCTAAAAGCCAAAGGTAAGCTTACCCATAGCGATTACCTCGCGATTACCCCTGTCATTGATTCCGCCCTATCGGAGGTCAAACAGCCTAAGATTAAAGCCCTGTTTGATGCGACAGAGCTTGAAGGTTGGGAGCTTAGCGCTGCTTGGGATGACTTTAAACTCGGGCTTAAACATGGCAATCAATTTGTTAAAATAGCCCTATACGGCAATAAAGGTTGGCAAGAAACCGCCACCAAACTAGGGCGCTGGTTTGTCGCAGGAGAAATTGAATTCTTTGACAATGAGGATGCTGCGTTGACTTGGTTACATGAATAAGCTTTCTAACACCTTATTGCCCTAGATTGCTTACCTTTTTTGACTCGATAGTTGCCGAGATGGTAAAAGATAAGCCAAAAATAAAAACGCCAGCATCTGCTGTAATGCCGTTCACTTAAGGTGAACGGCATTTTTATTTTTGGCATACCGTTGAGGCCTTGGTTTTACTGTTCTGGGG
>NZ_JBRIMD010000039.1:0-28794 GCF_052977325.1 Shewanella sp. 0m-6 | reverse complement strand
GAGAGACTTGAACTCTCACACCTTGCGGCACCAGAACCTAAATCTGGCGTGTCTACCAATTCCACCACTCCCGCACTACATCTGTTTTTACATCTTGATTAAGATGGCGTTCGAACTAGGCGTGTCTAATATCAACACCCACTATTCTTACACAACATCAAGTTTTACATCTAGATAAGATACTCAATATTTTATATCCTGAGAAGATACCTCACTAACTAAGTTAGTAGAGGAAGATGGTAGCAATGGCGGGATTTGAACCTGCGACCCCAGCATTATGAGTGCTGTGCTCTAACCAACTGAGCTACATTGCCATCGTTTCTTTTCGTCCCCCTGTCTGGGGAACGGGGCGTATTATGCTTATTCAGGTGAATCAGGTCAACTGCTTTTTTTCGCAAATTTACCGAAAAAGCATTGTTCGGCGATAACTTCACCAAACTGAGCAACAGATATGCAAAAAAGGGCCTATCGAGAGAGAAAACTTAATACTTTGAGGAATGCTGTTCACTGGTTTTCGGTAAAAAACCGTCTTTCTTTGCCACTGTCATCACTCAATAGCTATACCTAAGCTTACTCAATGAGTGCTTTTTAAACTTAACGACACCTAACTTAACAACTAAATTGATTAAAATTACATTGAGCTATCGAGTGTCTTTAAAGTAATAGAGCCTCTGCACTCGTAATAATCCACATCGAACGTGTATAAGCCTGCTCAACGCTACATTATTAGAGTCGACGCTGAGCTAAAAAGAAAAGGTTATAGACCTGATAGTATTTATAGTAAGCAAAACCTGTAGGCAAAAAAAACGGCGGCTAAATTATTAGCCGCCGTTTGCATATTTTAGTAAAAAGCTTTAGTAAAGAGCTCTAGTATCAAGCTATTCCCTTATACGTTAAATAGGAAATGCATCACATCGCCATCTTTAACGGTATAGGTTTTACCTTCAACACGTAGCTTGCCCGCTTCTTTCGCGCCAGCTTCACCTTTGTAAGTAATGAAATCGTCATAAGCCATAACTTGTGCACGAATAAATCCACGCTCAAAATCTGTATGGATAACGCCAGCAGCTTGCGGAGCACTTGCACCGACACGCACAGTCCAAGCACGAACTTCTTTTACACCAGCTGTAAAATAAGTTTGTAGATTTAGTAGCTCATAACCAGCACGAATAACACGGTCAAGACCAGGCTCTTCGAGGCCAAGATCAGCCATAAATTCATTACGGTCTTCAGCATCCATCTCTGCAAGCTCAGACTCAATCGCCGCACATACTGCAACAACCACTGCGTTTTCTTCAGCAGCAATGGCTTTCACAATATCTAAATGTGGGTTATTTTCAAAACCATCTTCAGCTACGTTAGCAATGTACATAGTAGGCTTAAGTGTCAGGAAGTTTAGGTAGCCAATCGCGGCTAATTCTTCTTTACTTAAATCCATTGAACGTAGCATTTTGCCTTCGTCCAGTACCGGGCGCATTTTTTCAAGCACTGCCACTTCAAACTTAGCTTCAGTGTCGCCGCCCTTTGCGCGCTTAGCTTGACGAGTAATCGCACGCTCGCACGAATCAAGATCCGCAAGTGCAAGCTCAGTGTTAATCACTTCTATGTCGCTCGCTGGGTCAACTTTATTCGCTACGTGAACAATGTTGTCATCTTCAAAACAACGAACAACGTGACCAATTGCATCAGTTTCACGGATGTTAGCTAGGAACTTGTTACCTAGACCTTCACCTTTCGAAGCACCAGCAACTAGACCTGCAATATCAACAAACTCCATTGTTGTTGCCAATACACGCTCAGGCTTAACAATTGCAGCTAATGCGTCTAGACGTGAATCAGGTACAGGAACAACACCTGTATTAGGCTCAATTGTACAGAACGGGAAGTTTGACGCTTCGATGCCAGCTTTTGTTAGTGCGTTGAAAAGTGTTGATTTACCAACGTTTGGCAGGCCTACGATGCCACATTTGAAACCCATATTGTTACCTTTAATATCAATGAATGACTTGAAGCAATGCTCCAAGCACTTGTTTATGCTTTAAAAGAATGCAGTCTATGCATCGCCTTTGCCATATCTTGGTTGAACAAGACTTCTGTCGAACGTACCGCTTCATCAATTGCAGCGTCCATCAGTTCTTGATCCGTTGGAGAGGCCTTACTCAGCACATAATTGCTCACCTGACTCTTATCACCAGGATGACCAATGCCAATACGTAAGCGGTAGAAGCCTTTATCATTTGCTAATTTTGCAATGATATCTTTAAGACCATTATGGCCACCGTGACCACCACCCAACTTAAATTTCGCTACACCCGGCGGCATATCAAGCTCATCGTGTGCAACTAATATCTCTTCAGGTGCGATGCGAAAAAAGTTCGCTAACGCGCCTACCGACTTACCACTTAAATTCATAAAGGTTGTCGGGATCAACAGACGAACATCTTTGCCATGCAAGGTAGCTCTCGCCGTCATGCCGAAGTATTTACTGTCTAATGTTAATGTGGCACCACAGACTCTAGCGAGTTCTTCAACGTACCACGCGCCAGCATTATGACGAGTCCGTTCGTACTGCGCGCCGGGGTTTGCAAGCCCAACTATCAGTTTAATATTGCTCATAGTACCCAGTCTGTATTTGCCTAATTTATGTTTTGCCGTCGATAAAACACACCAACAACAAAATTAAAAACGCGGCATTTTAGCACTCAAATAGCCTGCCAACAAATTATACGCCAATATCGTTTAAACATGATGCCGAGCTCAGGCTCTATTTGCCCCCAAATATGATGCATTTTTCGAAAGGGCCTAGAAAAAAAACAATGGAAATCGACAAAAAAACCGAATAGGTAATATTCGGTTTTCATCTTATGCTTATGCTAACGACTATGGTGTCAAATTAGTCGAGACAACCATTTTATAATTAAAACCCCATTGCGTATTTAAGTACCTGCTTCTTAATTGGGCCGTCGATATTGGCCAGTTTCAGTGCACCATTACGCAGAAGTTTTAATGGCAAGATGTCGTTACTAAAGCTTGCATAGAACAGATCCATGGTCGACATCATCAACAAATTATCTCGATAGCGGCATTGTTGATATTTTTCTAACACCTTACTGTGCCACCAGCCTTTCTCATCCTCTAAATGGCTAGCAATAGTATTGATTAAGGCATCAACATCTTTAAAACCTAGATTAACTCCCTGCCCTGCCAGTGGGTTAATCGTGTGCGCGGCATCACCGAGGATCACTAAGTTATCTCGGTAGTAAACTTGTGCATGGCGGCGAGTCAGCTTAAAACTTGCCTTATTAACCACGTTAAAATCGCGGTCTAAACGCGCAGGGAAGTACTGAACGATTTGTGCTTTTAAGGCTAAATTATTGAGCTGAGAGAGCTGAGCTATTTTATTCGCGTCGTCATACCAAACTAATGAAGCATTATTGCCGGGTAATGGCAATAATGAACGTGGACCACTTGGCGTAAACTGCTGCCAGGTGACATCTTGTTGTTTAGCCGCGGTTTCAATATTAATCAGCATCGCTGACTGCGCATAATCCCAGCCAGTGATTCCAATATTGGCCCATTGGCGCACCATAGAGTTGGCACCATCAGCGCCAATCAGTAAACGTGTCGTCAATGAATCACCATTATCGAGTTTAAGCGCTATCAAATCTTGAGCTGGTGTCCGAGAAAGCATCGCAATCTTGGTTGGACAATGTAGCGTGATATTATCTAGCTGCTCCATGCGCTGCCAAAGTGCTAATTGGATCAGGCGATTTTCGATAATATGGCCTAAATGAGGTGAGCCAATTTGGTCACTGTGGAAACGCGTAATACAGCCATCTAGCTCCCACGTTTCTAGACCTTTATAGGCTACCTTACGCATGGAGTCTAAACCTGACAGAGCACCTAAGCGTTCAAGCAATGCTTCAGACGCGGCACTGATCGCAGAAACCCGTAAATCTAATGGCTGCTCACTGTCATAGGCTTTAGGAGCAAACGCTTCGACTATCGCAACCTTTAATCCAAGTTGACCAAGACCAATCGCTGTCGCGGCGCCGACCATTCCGCCCCCCACAACAACTGCATCATATAGATTGCTTTCAGTACTTGTCTGTTCCACCGCTTTGTCTCCTGACAACTAAACTCATTTTTCGCTACCGAGTTTACACCTAAAAAGCATCGACATTAGCGCTTTATACAAGAAAGTTTGCACTATTTGATGCCCATCAGATTATCCCTGCCTTGAATTGCTCATCCCCGTGCTTCATCAAGTAAAATTTGACCGCTAAGCGCTACAAAATATGTCATTTGATGTCAAATATGGGTCTAACGTGTATAAATGTGTCTGAACTGGCTTTTACTCACACCTGCTTACAAACCGTCGGGCTTAGCTGCAAACCATGCCATACACTCAAGTTATCTAATGGATATATCCATAGAGAAATGAGTGAGGATAATATGAAAGTCATTGCCTACGCTATACTATCAGCAGCGTTAGTAGCGCCCTCGATAAGTTATGCCAACGACAGTCAAAATCAGATCGAGCACATCACTGTCACTTACCGAACTCCATTTGAATACGCCATGTATCAATACACGAGTGATATGTTGCAAGATTTCAACCAGCAAGTGCGGGTAGAAATCCAACAGCAAGCCAAGTCGAACATCATGCAGATGGCTAAGGAGCAAGGCTTTATTAGCAGCCAAGTTGCGAAAGCTGAACAACCAAATAAAACCGTATTAAATTCAGGAGTATTAAAATCGGCTGAATAAATTCACTTTATTAACGGCTAAATGCTAGCCACAGGCTAACTTAGGCGTTAAAATGTCGCGCTATTTTTTCGGTGCTTCTAGAGTGATACAGACTGATGAGTAAAAAACTCCATATTAAAACTTGGGGCTGTCAAATGAATGAGTATGACTCTTCTAAGATGGCTGATCTTCTTGACGAATACGAAGGTTATACACTAACAGACAATGCTGAAGAAGCTGACGTGCTGCTGCTGAACACTTGCTCTATTCGTGAAAAAGCACAGGAAAAGGTTTTTCATCAGCTAGGGCGCTGGAAAACATTAAAAGATAAGAAGCCAGGGCTAATTATTGGCGTTGGTGGTTGTGTTGCCTCACAAGAAGGTAAAGCAATTAAAGAGCGTGCGCAGTGTGTTGACCTTATTTTTGGTCCACAAACCTTACACCGCCTGCCTGAAATGATTGATCAAATCAAAGACGGAAAGAAAGCGGTAATCGACGTTAGCTTCCCTGAAATTGAGAAGTTTGACCGTCTACCAGAGCCTCGCGCTGATGGTCCAAGTGCATTCGTGTCAATTATGGAAGGTTGCAGCAAGTACTGCTCTTTCTGTGTTGTGCCTTATACACGTGGTGAAGAAGTTAGCCGACCACTTGACGATATCATTCTTGAAATCGCCCAGTTGGCTGAACAAGGCGTGCGTGAAGTAAACTTATTAGGTCAAAACGTAAATGCTTATCGTGGCGCAACCCACGATGATGAAATCTGTACTTTTGCAGAGCTTTTACGTTACGTGGCAGCAATTGATGGCATCGACCGTCTACGCTTTACCACTAGTCACCCGATTGAGTTTACGCAAGACATTATTGATGTGTATGAAGACACCCCTGAATTGGTGAGTTTCTTACATTTACCAGTGCAATCAGGTTCTGACTTGATCCTAACGCAAATGAAACGCGGCCATATGGCAATCGAATATAAGTCGATTATCCGCCGTTTACGTAAAGCGCGTCCTGATATTCTAATCAGCTCAGATTTTATCATTGGTTTCCCTGGTGAATCGAAGCAAGATTTTGCTGACACAATGAAGCTAATTGAAGAGATCCAATTCGACCATAGCTTTAGTTTTATCTACAGTGCGCGCCCTGGCACGCCGGCAGCAGATCTTCCAGATGATGTTAGTCTAGATGAGAAAAAAGAACGTCTGGCCATTTTGCAAGATCGCATCACCCAGCAAGCAATGCGCTATAGCCGCCATATGGTAGGCACTGTGCAACGTATCTTGGTTGAAGGTCCATCGGTTAAAAATCCAATGGAGCTTCGCGGTCGAACTGAAAACAGCCGTGTAGTGAACTTTGAAGGTATGCATAAACATATCGGTAAATTTGTCGACGTAGAGATTGTAGACGTGTATACCAACTCTTTACGCGGTGTGTTTATCCGTGGTGAAGATGAAATGGATCTACGTCGTGATCTGCGCCCATCAGACATCACTGCAAAGTATAAGCAAGATGATGATTTAGGGGTTACCCAGTTTAAGCCTGCTTAAACTAACAATACCCAAACTAGAATACGCAAAAGGCGGCATCCTGAGATGCCGCTTTTTTCTTCTTAATTGCCTTTGAAAAATACCATTCGCAATTATTGAATATGCCTCGTAAACTAGCATTATTAGCGAAAACCCGACGTCGATAAATGGAGTGAATTTTTGTCAAACAAGTTAACTACGCTCAACCTATATTTAGAGCCAGCGGAAACCCGTAGACTAGCTTCACTTTGCGGCCCATTTGATGACAACATCAAGCAGTTAGAGCGCCGCATTGGCGTTGAAATTAGCTACCGCAACAATCACTTTCAAATTGTTGGTACGCCGCGTAACTGCTTAACTGCTAATAATCTACTCAGAAACCTCTATATCGAAACGCAGCCACTTAAAGGCAGCACACCTGATTTAGAGCCCGATGCAGTACATATTGCGATTCAAGAAGCGATAGCCCTTGAGATGGAAGCGCCTCGCGATGACAGTGAGCTTTTTATCAAGACCAAGCGTGGCGTGATTAAACCCCGCAATCCAAACCAAAGTGACTATGTGCGCAACATCGTCACTCATGATATAACTTTTGGTATTGGTCCCGCTGGCACAGGTAAAACCTACCTTGCCGTTGCAGCCGCAGTTGATGCATTAGAGCGCCAAGAAGTTCGTCGAATTTTACTCACTCGCCCGGCTGTTGAAGCTGGTGAAAAATTGGGTTTCTTACCCGGTGACTTAAGTCAAAAAGTAGACCCTTATCTGCGTCCGCTTTATGATGCGCTATTTGAGATGATGGGCTTTGAGAAAGTCGAGCGTTTAATCGAGCGCAACGTGATTGAAGTGGCACCGCTTGCCTATATGCGCGGCCGCACATTAAATGATGCGTTTATTATTCTCGATGAAAGCCAAAATACCACGGTTGAACAGATGAAAATGTTCTTAACCCGTATTGGTTTTAACTCACGAGCAGTGATCACTGGCGACATTACACAAATTGATTTACCTAAGCATCAAAAGTCTGGCCTGCGCCACTCAATTGAAGTGCTCGGTGAGGTCGATGAAATTAGTTTTAACTTCTTCCAAGCAAAAGATGTTGTACGCCACCCCGTGGTTGCGCGCATTGTTGAAGCCTATGAAGCTTTCGAGTTAAAAGCACAATCGAGTAAAGGCAATAAAGATAGCCAATACCAATTACAGGAAACTGCTAACCATGAGTGATAATCAAACGGTTATCGATCTTGATGTTCAAATTGCTGTTGAAGGTTTTCAACTACCAACACAAGCTGAACTGGAACTTTGGGTCAAAACTGCACTCAGAGATACTATGGATGAGGCAGAATTAACGATTCGTATCGTCGACGTTGAAGAAAGCCAAGAGTTGAATAACACTTATCGTGGAAAAGACAAGCCGACAAATGTATTGTCTTTTCCCTTTGAAGCACCACCGGGCATTGAGCTACCATTATTAGGTGATTTAGTGATTTGTGCGGCGGTAGTAGAGCAAGAAGCAATTGATCAAAATAAACCACTAATCGCACATTGGGCACACATGGTTGTACATGGTTGTCTCCATCTGCTAGGGTATGATCATATTGAAGATTCTGAGGCTGAAGAGATGGAGTCATTAGAGACCCAACTCATTGAAAGCCTTGGTTATACTAATCCTTATGAGGAGCAATAATTGGCTCACCTGAGTCAAGAAAACACTATGAGTGACGATATCCCACCGAGTACTAACGCCCACAAGAAGGGCTGGTTAGAGAAAGTAAGTCAGTTGTTCCAGGGCGAACCGCAAAATCGCGAAGACCTAGTTGGCGTAATTCACGATGCAGAGATGCGTGAAGTAATCAGCGAAGACACTCGCGAAATGATTAAAGGTGTCTTAGAAGTATCCGATCTACGTGTAAGGGATATTATGATCCCACGTGCACAGATTGTAGCTATCCAAATAAATGATTCAGTAGAAGATGTACTTTCTACCGTGATCAGTTCAGCACACTCCCGTTTTCCCGTAGTCAATGAAGATAAAGATCATATCGAAGGCATTTTGCTTGCGAAAGACTTGATTCAGTATGGCTTTAAAAACAATGAGCATCCATTTGAATTACGCCAAGTAATTCGACCTGCAGTTGTTGTTCCTGAGAGTAAGCGTGTTGATGTCTTACTAAAAGAGTTCCGCTCTCAACGTTACCATATGGCGATTGTTGTCGATGAGTATGGTGGAGTATCTGGACTTGTAACAATTGAAGATATTCTCGAAGAGATCGTTGGTGAAATTGAAGATGAATTTGATCATGACTCAGCTGAAGAGACTGAGATCAAGCAGATCGCGAAACAAGTCTTCATGGTAAAAGCGCTCACTCCAATTGATGATTTCAATTCAACATTTGGTACAGAGTTCAGCGACGAAGAGTTCGATACAGTCGGTGGTATGGTGTCTCATGCCTTTGGCCACTTACCTGAGCGTGACGAAAAAGTCATGATCCAGAATATTGAATTTAAAGTTGTTAATGCCGACACCCGTCGCTTAATTCAACTTAGAGTAAAATTTGCAGATAACAATCATAGCAATGATTAGACGGTTGCCTAGCAACTAACTCCGTTATCACGACCCAATGATGAGGCTATATGCTGAATAAACTTCGGGCATTAGCCCATCATTCGCGTTCGAAAATGGTGCTAGCCTATGCGGCTGGCGCCACTACGGCGCTCTCCTTTGCTCCCTACTCTATCTGGCCAATCTATCTAGTTGCGATGGCCTACATTGTGCATCAAAGTGCAGACTTAACCCCTAAGCAAGCTTTTCGCTATTGGCTGAGTTTTGGCTTTGGCTGCTTCTCTGTGGGGATCAGCTGGGTCCATGTCAGCATGGATATCTATGGCGGTATGCCGCTTATCGCCTCCATCGCTTTAATGGCACTACTTGCCTTATATCTGGCACTTTATCCTGCACTTGCTGGTTGCTTACTGCAAAAGCTGACACCAAATACATCGCTGTTACGTAACCTACTTGTGTTCCCTGCGCTCTGGACCATTACCGAATGGGCACGAGGCTGGGTATTAACAGGCTTTCCATGGTTATGGGCGGGATACAGTCAAACAGAAGGTCCGCTCAAGCCTATCGCCTCAATGTTTGGCACCTTAGGGCTAAGCTTTATTATCGCTATGCTCGCGGGCGCTTTGGCGCTGTTAGCCGTTAAGCGCTGGCAAAGTCTCGCAATCACGCTTCCCGTGCTTACAATGCTCGTCTTTATTGCACCGATGACCTCACACGTTAAGCCTAATGGCGAATCCATCAAAGTTGCATTAGTTCAAGGGAATATCCCACAAAGCATGAAGTGGGAACCTGATGCCCTATGGCCAACCATGCTCAAATATATGGATCTATCGCGACCTGAGTTATCAGCCGATTTAATTATCTGGCCCGAAGCGGCGATCCCTGCACCAGAATATATGGTGAAGGACTTTCTTTATAACGCTAATAAAGTCGCTAACTTAAATAATACCGCCATCATCACAGGTATTATTAGCCATAGAGAGGATTCTTTTTATAACTCACTAATAGTCCTTGGCAATTACAATCACAAACAGCAATCAGAGGCTGATTACTTAGGTAACGGCAGTAACGAATTTAAGAAGCATCATCTCCTGCCTATAGGTGAATTTGTGCCGTTTGAATCGCTATTACGGCCACTCGCGCCATTTTTTAATCTGCCGATGTCCTCCTTTGCCAGAGGCGATTTTATGCAGCCAAATCTCAATGCCGTCGGCCACCAGATATCACCCGCCATCTGCTATGAAATTGCCTTCCCTGAACAGCTGCGTGCCAATATGAATGACAATACCGACTTACTGATGACGGTATCCAATGATGCGTGGTTTGGTAGCTCAAACGGCCCGCTGCAGCATATGGAAATCGCGCAGATGCGCTCGGTAGAGCTAGGTCGACCATTAGTGCGCGCAACCAACAACGGTGTTACTGCTGTCGTCGATGAAAAGGGCAATATCACCCACCAGCTACCGCAATTTGAAGCCGGAGTGCTGGTTGCAGATATTGTGCTAATGAAAGGCCACACACTATTTACCACTGTTGGCCAATGGCCAGTGTTAATAGTAAGCTTTCTTATCGCGATTGCCGTGGCAATTAGAAAGAAAATTCAATGATAAAACATAAGCAGAAAAATGGATTTACACTCATTGAACTGGTTGTGGTTATCATCATTCTGGGCATTTTAGCGATTGTTGCCGCGCCTAAATTTATCGGACTCTCTAGCGAAGCAAGAGCTGAATCGATTAACCAAATTGAAGCCAGTAGTAAGACCGCCAATCAATTGGTCTATGCTAAGTCGCAAATTCCTGGCACGGCAACTAAACCACATAGCTCCCGCAATGATATTATCGATATCGATCTTGATGGCAACGGTAGCTTTGAAACGCGCCTACTTTCAGGCTATTTGGATAATACCGATCTCGCTAATAGGCTCGATCTCGACGCTGTTTTTGTTATCGAGGAGCAAGGTGTTAACCTTACCTACATTGGCTACGATGACGATGATGATGGCAAGGTCAGTGACGACCTTTGCTACTTTAGATACCAACAAGCAACGGCCACTAGCACGCCCAAGTATGAAACCATGCATGATGGTTGCTAGCAGCTCAACGTAAAAACGGCGCATAAGCGCCGTTCTCTATTAGTTTCAAGCTGCATCTATCCACTGCCAATATGGGCTATGGAGCTAATGCCTCGCGAGTGAACTCGTTATTGTCGCACTCTGTACAGTCAGGCAATATTCCAGGGAATTCTATTTTTGACTCATGGCCACAAGCCGTACACACCATAGTACCTTGGCCGACAATCTCACCACTTTCATAGTAACCGTGATGTTTAAAATCTTGCGCGACTTCATGCCATTCCACTTGGCTACGATCGGTGATCTCTCCCAACCAGTGCCATAATGTGCTCTCAACTGTGATAACCGTTGGGCTATGGCTTAAATCGGTGGCATTTTTTTCCTGCAAGAAACTCGCAATGTCACGTTTTAAAAATTGTTCGACTAAAGCAAGCTCTTCTTGCTTCGCTTGCTGTTTTATAGCCAAGTATTCTTTACACGCTTGCATTTGTGCATACAAACTCTTTACAGTCAATGAGTTATCATCATTGTATTGCGATTGCAATTGGTCAATAAGTGCCTTATATAGCGAAAGTAACTCAGTACTTTGTTCACTCATGGTAAATACTCCTTCAACGAACCTTTTTAATGACGCACTTCTAGTTTATTCTATGTCGATATCACTCGCGCTGAAATAGCGCTAGATCAAACAATAGGCGGCATAGCCGGAAATAGATTGATGCAAGAGCAATATACTCCTTCAGAAATTGAAGCTAAAGTGCAGCAGCACTGGCAAGACACAAAAACATTTGAAGTTACCGAAGACGCAAACAAAGAAAAGTTCTATTGCCTTTCTATGTTCCCGTACCCATCGGGTCGACTGCACATGGGTCACGTACGTAACTACACCATAGGCGATGTTGTGTCTCGTTACCAACGTCTGCAAGGTAAAAACGTGCTTCAACCTATCGGTTGGGACTCTTTTGGTCTTCCCGCTGAAAACGCGGCAATCAAAAACAGCACTGCGCCTGCGCCTTGGACTTACGAAAATATCGATTACATGAAAAACCAGCTTAAAATGCTAGGTTTTGGCTATGACTGGTCACGTGAAATCGCTACATGTACGCCTGAATACTATCGCTGGGAACAGTGGTTCTTCACCAAGCTTTATGAAAAAGGCATGGTATACAAGAAGACAGCTTCAGTTAACTGGTGTCCAAACGATGAAACCGTGCTTGCCAATGAGCAGGTTATCGACGGTTGCTGCTGGCGCTGTGATACCACTGTTGAGCAAAAAGAGATCCCGCAGTGGTTTATTAAAATCACTGAGTACGCTGAAGAGCTGCTAAACGATATTGATACGCTAGAAGAGTGGCCTGAACAAGTTAAGACCATGCAGCGTAACTGGATTGGCCGTAGTGAAGGTATCGAGATGACGTTCAAGGTTGCTGATAGTGACCAGAGCTTTGATATCTATACTACGCGTCCTGATACAGTGATGGGCGTAACTTATGTTGCGATTGCAGCCGCGCACCCACTAGCAGAGCAAGCTGCTATCAATAACCCAGCGCTAGCTGAGTTTATTGAAGAGTGTAAAAACGCCGATACCACCGAAGCTGCTATGGCAGCGATGGAAAAGAAAGGTGTTGCGACAGGCCTAAATGCTATCCACCCAATTACTGGCAAACAAGTGCCTATATGGGTTGGTAACTTTGTACTGATGAACTACGGTACTGGCGCAGTGATGTCTGTACCCGCTCACGATCAGCGTGACTATGAGTTTGCTAAAAAGTACGGTCTAAACATCGAAGCGGTTGTTAAGCCAGCTGACGGTGAAGTCGATATCAGCGAAGAAGCTTATACTGAAAAAGGCGTACTATTTAACTCTGCTGAGTTTGACGGTCTAGATTTCCAAGCAGCATTTGATGCAATCGATGCCAAGCTTACAGCTGAAGGCAAAGGTAAGCGTCAAGTGAACTTCCGTCTACGCGACTGGGGTGTTTCACGTCAACGTTACTGGGGTGCACCAATTCCAATGGTCACTTTGGCTGACGGTACGGTTATTCCGACACCTGAAGATCAATTACCAGTGATTTTACCTGAAGATGTGGTTATGGATGGCATCCAAAGCCCAATAAAATCAGATAAAGAGTGGGCTAAGACTCAGGTTAACGGTCAAGAAGCGTTCCGTGAAACTGATACCTTTGATACCTTTATGGAATCATCTTGGTACTACGCACGCTACTGTAGCCCCCATGCAGATGAAATGCTTGATCCTGCAAAGGCAAACTACTGGTTACCTGTAGACCAATACATTGGTGGTATCGAGCATGCTTGTATGCACCTATTGTATTTCCGCTTCTTCCACAAATTGCTACGTGATGCAGGTCTAGTCAACTCTGATGAGCCAGCTAAACGTCTGCTAACTCAAGGTATGGTACTCGCTGATGCTTACTACTATAACAATGAGAAAGGCGCGCGCGTTTGGGTTGCTCCATCTGATGTGACTGTGCAGGAAACTGACGACAAAGGCCGTACCGTTAAAGCCGTAGACAGCGAAGGTAACGAGCTGGTTTACACCGGTATGAGCAAGATGTCTAAGTCGAAAAACAACGGTATCGACCCGCAAGAGATGGTTGATAAGTACGGTGCTGACACGGTTCGTCTATTTATGATGTTTGCAGCGCCACCAGAGCTAACACTTGAATGGCAAGAGTCGAGCGTTGAAGGCGCACATCGCTTTATTAAGCGTTTGTGGAAAACTGCACACGACCATATTACTTCAGGTCCAACTGCAGAACTTGACGTTAAGTCACTTAACGCTGCTCAAAAAGAGCTACGCCGTGAACTGCATAAGACCATTGCAAAAGTGGGTGATGATATTGAGCGTCGTCAGATGTTCAACACCGCAATTGCATCAGTTATGGAGCTAATGAACCGTCTCCAAAAAGCGCCGACTGAGACAGAGCAAGACAAGGCATTGATGCAAGAAGCCTTGAACGCTGTTATCCGTTTACTTTATCCAATCATTCCACACACATGTTTTGTGTTATGGAACGATCTTGGTAACCAAGGTGCGATTGAAGATGTACTTTGGCCAGAAGTTGACGAGTCTGCACTGGTTGAAGACAGCAAGCTAATCATTGTTCAAGTGAACGGTAAACTGCGCGCGAAGATCACTGTTGCAGCAGATGCGAGTAAAGAAGAAGTTGAAGCAGCAGGTATGGCCGAAGAAGGTGTGGTTAAACACACTGAAGGTAAAACTGTTCGTAAAGTTATCTACGTACCGGGCAAGTTGCTCAATATCGTGGCTAACTAATCCTTCTAAAACCAAGGAAGACAAAACAAAGCTTATGCTAATTAAACGCATACTTTTAGCAACCTTGGCACTGAGCATTTTGCTCAGTGCCGGTTGCGGCTTTAGATTACAAGGTAGCTACTCTATCCCTGAGCAGCTACAAACCTTAAGCCTTAGCAGTCAAGATGAATACAGTGAACTAACACGTCTAGTACGTGAACGCCTGCGCTTAAACAGTATTGCTGTAGTTAAGCCCGCGAATGACATTCCAGTTCTGCGCCTTATCAGTGACTCACTCGATCGCTCTACGCTATCAATCTACCCAACGGGTAACGTTGCTGAATATGAGCTTATCTACCAGGTAAGTTTTGCCGTACAGATGCCAGGTGCTGAATCTCAACGCTTTGATGTAGCTATCCACCGTGACTACCTTGACGATCCGCGTACGGCTTTAGCAAAGAGCCGAGAAATGGAGCTCTTACTCAAAGAGATGCGAGTTCAAGCTGCTGACAGAATTATTCAAACTCTGGCTTCTACAAAGGTTAATTAATGCGGGTCTATCCAGATCAGTTAACGCGCCAACTTTCTCCATTACCCCAATGTTGCCTTATTTTTGGCGACGATCCATGGTTATGTGAGCAAAGCCGTGCAGCTCTGCACAGTGAAGCTAAACGTCAAGGCTTTGAAGAAAAGATCCAGTTAACCCAAGAAACGGGGTTTAGTTGGAATGAGCTTTTTGAGCAATGGCAAGCGATGAGCTTGTTTTCAAGCCGTCGTATTATTGAGTTAACCCTCCCACAAGCAAAACCAGGGGCTGAAGGCAGCACTATGCTGCAATCGCTAATGCAGATGGATAATCCAGATGTATTATTGATTTTAACTGGCCCTAAGCTTGCGAGCGAACAAACCAAGAGTAAATGGTTTAAGGTGCTTGATGCAAAAGGGATTTACGTACCTTGCACGACGCCAGAGGGCGCACAGTTTCAACGTTGGTTAGATGGAAGAATTCAGCATTACGGCTTGTCATTGGCACGAGACCCGCGTGAAATGCTCTTTGCACTTTACGAAGGTAACTTGCTTGCCGCCGACCAAGCACTGCAACTGCTGCAACTGCTCAGTCCTAATGAGCCGATTGATTGCGACCAACTAAGCCAATACTTTGAAGATCAATCACGCTTCAGCGTATTTCAATTAACTGACGCCATGCTCAACAACCAACAAGATAAAGCCCAACATATTCTTTCACAGCTTAAAAGTGAGGGAGTGGCGATGCCAATTATCCTATGGTCGTTATTTAAAGAGCTCGCCGTATTGTTACAACTAAAGACAGCACAGAATAAGCGCGAGCCTCTACAGGGACTTTGGAGCAAGTTGCGCATTTGGGATAAACGTAAGCCCATTTATCAAAATGCACTTAACCGTCTTGAATTGAATCATGTAGAAACCTTGCTTGCTGGCGCTTCAGCCATTGAGCTTAAGCTCAAACAACAAGGCATTGAAGACTGGACTGGATTGAGTCACATTAGTCTACTTTTCGATGCTAAAGCTCACGCCAAACTCGCCCATATAACATTAGATTAATATAGGTCTTGAGCATGAGAATTGGCATTTTAGGCGGCACCTTCGACCCTATCCATTTTGGTCATATTCGTCCTGCACTCGAAGCAAAGAACCAGCTTAATTTGGATGAGGTTTGGCTTATGCCAAACCATATTCCACCGCACAAACCCGGCACTCATGTCTCCACTGCCGATAGACTCGCCATGGCGCAGCTTATTTGTGATGAACTACCTCAATTTCAACTTTGTGATATTGAAGCGAAACGCGATACACCTTCCTATTCAGCCATGACTTTAGCTAAATTAAGCAACATGCACCCAGAGCATGAGTTTTACTTCATTATGGGCATGGACTCATTTTTGAGCTTTACTCACTGGCATGAATGGCAACAACTGTTAGACCTATGCCACTTAGTCGTTTGCAAGCGCCCCGGCTGGCAACTTGCTACTAACGACCCAATTCAGGCAATCTTAAAGCCCAGACTTAGCGATAACACCCAAACAACGCCACAAAAATTCGGTAAAATTTTTATGCTTGATGTAGCAGAACAAGATTTCTCCTCAACGCAAATACGTCAGCGACTCATGCAGGGCCTGATGCCAAATGCAGCACTACCCGTCTCGATTCAAGATTACATTCGATGTAATCAGCTTTATACCAATTAGTATAAAGATGTAGATCTCTTTCTTATGTTGATTGGCATTATCTAGCCGATCCTACAGCTAATAAACATTAAACCGCATTCAAACACAGATATTTCTATACAGAACTATTAATCTGGATCTGAAATACTGCTATACTATCGCGCTGTCTTAAAATTAATGGGGTACCAGCGTGGAAAGCGCAGAGTTAAAGCAATTTGTAATCGATAAGGTTGAAGACCTTAAAGCAAAAGATATCGTTGTAATCGACATATCTGAGAAATCAAACATCGCCGATTTTATGGTGGTATGTACGGGTAACTCAAAAACACACGTTAAAGCAATCGCTGAAAATCTAGTGGTTGAGTCAAAGCGTGCCGGTCTGCACATTCTTGGTGTCGAAGGTCGTGAGAGCAGCGAGTGGGTTCTAGTAGACCTAGGCGATGTGATTATGCACGTTATGCAAGATCAAACTCGTGACTTCTACCAGCTTGAAAAACTTTGGTCAGAAAAGCCTGAGTAATGAAGATTCAGTTAGTCGCAGTTGGGACCCGCATGCCAGATTGGGTCGAAACAGGTTTCAAAGAATATCAGCGCCGCTTTCCTCGAGATATGGCGCTTGAATTAATTGAGATCCCTGCTGGCAAACGCGGTAAAAATGCCGATATAGCTCGCATTCTCCAAAAAGAGGGCGAGTTAATGTTGGCGGCGATCCCGAAAGGGAATCATATCGTCAGCTTGGACTTACCGGGTAAAAACCTCACAACACCGCAATTAGCAGAGCAAATGAACAAGTGGCTGCTTGATGGTCGCGATGTTAGCTTGTTAATTGGAGGCCCAGAAGGTTTATCACCTGAGTGTAAAAAAGCCGCTGCGCAAAGCTGGTGCTTATCAGCCTTAACTCTACCTCATCCTCTGGTACGAGTGATTGTTGCCGAAAGCCTATATCGTGGCTGGAGTATCAACAATAATCACCCTTACCATAGAGAATAATATCGACACCCTATAAAACTAAACAGACCTTAATAGGATATGTGCTTGGCACCCTTTTTTAAGCAGGAGAGAATGTAAGTGTCACCAAGAAAGCGCATAACCATGAACGACCATGCGGCCGAGGCGTCGCTATTTAAAAGTCGCGCCCTGTTTACGTTCTTATCTGTATTTATCCTGCTGAGCTTGTTGCTGGTTAACCTCTACAACCTGCAAATCACCTCCTTTAAAGATTACGAAACTCGCTCTAATGACAATCGTATTCGTGTCGTCCCTGTCGCGCCTAGTCGTGGCTTAATCTACGATCGTCACGGCCAATTACTCGCCGAAAACCAACCTTTTTTCTCATTAGAGATGGTGCCAGAAAAGGTTAAAAATGTCAGTGAGACCTTAGATGAGCTCAGCCTCGTTATCGACTTGTCGGCAGATGAAAAAGAAAACGTAATCGATGCACTTAAGTATCACCGTCGTTTTAAGCCTCTGACAATTAAGAACAAACTGACCGAAGAACAAGTTGCAAAATTCAGTGTGAATCAGCACCGCTTTCCGGGCATTTCTGTTGACGCGGGCCTCAAGCGCCACTACCCGTACAATGGTTTAATGACTCACGCATTAGGCTATGTCGGCAAAATCAATAGCCGAGATCAAGACTCGCTTATCCGTAATAACTTGTGGGCAAACTATGCGGCAACAAAAGATATCGGTAAGCAAGGTATCGAAAAGTTTTACGAGAGCCTGCTACTTGGTAAACCTGGGCACCTCGAAGAAGAGGTTAACAACCGCGGTCGTACCATTCGTATTTTAAAATCTGAGCCGCCAACGCCCGGGCAAGATATCCACCTGACCTTAGATTTAAAGCTTCAACAAAAAGCCATGGAGCTACTTAATGGTCGACGTGGCTCTATTGTTGCAATCGATCCACGAGATGGTGGTATTTTAGCGCTAATCTCTAGCCCAACTTATGATCCTAACCAATTTGTGCATGGCATTAGTAGTAAGGCGTATAGCGAATTACTCAATTCTAAGTCACGCCCACTTATCAACCGTGCGACTCAGGGTCAATACGCCCCAGCATCCACCGTTAAGCCACACTTGGCGTTATTAGGCTTAGAAAATAAAACCGTTACCCAAAAAACGCGTATTTGGGACCCTGGTTTTTGGCAGATCCCAGGTGTTGAACGTAAATACCGTGACTGGAAACGCTGGGGTCATGGCTGGGTTGATGTTAACAGCGCCATTGTTAGCTCTTGTGACACCTATTTTTATGATCTTGCCTATAAAACAGGCGTTGATGCTATCGCCAACTTTATGCAACCCTTTGGATTTGGTGAACGTACCGGCGTTGATATTTTTGAAGAGTCCGCCGGTAACATGCCGTCTAAAGATTGGAAGCGTTTACGCTATAACCAACCTTGGTATATCGGCGATACCATCTCTGTTGGTATTGGTCAGGGCTACTGGACAACAACGCCGCTGCAGCTTGCCAATGCTACCGCTATTTTAGCCAACAATGGCCGCCGTTTTGTGCCACACATGCTTAAGTCGATTCAAGATCAAACCGCTAAAATCGACACGCCGCCCGATGAGCTGCCGCCTATCGTACTATCGAACCCTAAAAACTGGGACATCATTAATGAAGCCATGCGTGATACAGCGCATAAGTCTCGCTTTACCGACGCGCGCTACACCGCGGCGATGAAAACGGGTACCGCACAGGTATTTAGTGTTGCGCAAGATGAAGAATACGATGCGGAAAACATTGATGAACGTCTACGTGATAATGCTTTAATTATTGCTTACGCCCCCTACGAAAACCCTAAAATTGTTCTCGCTGTAGTACTTGAAAACGCGGGTTGGGGTGGCGTTAACGCTGGGCCAGTAGCTCGCGCTTTACTCGACGAGTATTTGTTAAGAGATTCATGGGATAAAACAGAATGAGTGCACACAATAGCCGACCAAACATATGGCAGCGCTTACACATAGACTTGCCATTGCTGTTAGGCCTGCTGGCACTCATGGCTTTCGGACTTGTTGTTATTTATTCTGCCGGCGGTGAAGACTTAGCGCTAATGGATCGCCAACTGTTCCGTATGGGGCTATCGCTATTAGTGATGTTTACTGTGGCGCAGATTAACCCTGAAGTGCTTAGGCGTTGGGCGTTCCCCATTTATATTACTGGGATCATCTTACTGATTGGAGTGCACTTTTTTGGTGAGATCAATAAAGGTGCTCAGCGCTGGTTAAACTTAGGCTTTATGGAGTTTCAACCATCTGAACTTATTAAGCTCGCCTTCCCTATTACCATGGCTTGGTATATCAGTAAGTTCCCACTCCCCCCCAAGAAACGCTACCTTGCTGGTGCAGGAATACTGTTACTTGTCCCCACATTACTCATCGCTAAGCAGCCAGATTTAGGTACCTCTATCCTTGTTGCCGCTTCAGGCATCTTTGTACTGTTTCTATCCGGTATGAGTTGGCGTATTGTTGGTGGCTTTATCGGCAGTGTATTGGCGATGCTACCCGTGCTGTGGTTTTTCTTGATGCATGACTACCAGCGTACCCGCGTATTGACCTTGCTTGATCCAGAAAAAGATCCATTAGGTGCAGGCTACCATATTATCCAATCTAAAATTGCCATCGGCTCTGGCGGATTGTGGGGCAAAGGCTGGCTTCAAGGCACTCAATCGCAACTAGAGTTTTTGCCTGAACGGCATACTGACTTTATTTTTGCGGTTATTGGAGAAGAATTTGGGCTTATCGGTGCGTTAATTCTGCTGGCACTATATCTTTATGTAATAGGCCGAGGCTTAGTTATCGCCTCTCGCGCACAAACCAGTTTTGCTCGCTTATTAGCTGGCAGTATAACCTTAACATTCTTCGTCTATATTTTTGTGAATATTGGTATGGTTTCAGGTCTTTTACCTGTTGTAGGTGTTCCTCTGCCTCTAATCAGTTATGGTGGTACCTCGATGCTGACATTGATGACAGGATTTGGCATCTTAATGAGTATTCACACTCACAGACGTTTTATCGACAGATAGCCTTAAGACGCTATTTGATAAAGCCTCACTCTTTATATAGATTTAACCTTCGATGGCATTGTGACGTATTCGAGTGACCTAATCACTATGCCTATCGACTATTAAGGATTGCCTCATAAATGACGCTTTTAAAACGCATTCTTGCACCTTTAGCATTGACTCTCTTTTCATGCTCAGCTGCGGCAGATTCTGACTCAGACGTCAAAGCGCTTAAAACTGAGTTTATTAAAACCCAAAGCGATAAAGGTTTCGATAGCAAAGAAACAGCAGCGTTCATTGCCAACGCCGAATATAACCAAGCGGTTATCGACGCGATGACCAAGCCATGGGAAGCTAAGCCTTGGCATCAGTACTACCCTATATTTCTCACAGAAAAACGTCTAGAAGCTGGGTTAGCCTTCTGGCAAGAACATGCTGACACTATCGCTAAAGCCTCAAAAGAGTTTAATGTTGATCCACAAATCATCGTCGCAATTATTGGCATTGAAACCTTTTACGGTGGCTACATGGGCAATTATCCTGTTAAAGACGCCCTCTACACCTTAGGTTTCCATTATCCGCCGAGAGCAACATTCTTCCGTAGTGAATTTGCCAACCTGCAGTCACTGGTAAAAGAGGAAAATTTAGATATTAATAGCCTGAAAGGCTCCTATGCTGGTGCTATGGGCTTTGGTCAGTTTATCCCGTCTAGCTACCGCCATTACGCAGTGGATTTTGATAATGATGGTAGCCGCGATCTATTAAATAGCACTACCGATGCTATTGGTAGTGTAGCTAACTACTTCCATCAACATGGTTGGCAGAAAAACCAGCCGGTAACACTGCAATTAACGTTGAATAAAGACTTACCTGATACAGTGAAAACGTGGTCTGGTGAGAAAATGCAGTATAACGTTGCTGACATACTATCACCGAACGTTGCACTGGCTGAATCAATGGATATTGATGTGTCACAACCAGCATTAGTGGTAAAGCTTGAACAAGCCGACCACGATGAGTATTGGTTAGGTCTCAAAAACTTTTATGTTATTACCCGTTATAACCGCAGCCCTTTGTACGCTATGGCGGTTTACCAATTTAGTCAGGAATTAAACAAAGCTTATGTCGCGCAATAATACCCTTGCCATTTTATTCTTAACCGCCACATTAGCTGCGTGTTCGAGCGGTGGTCGCTATGAACTTGATGACGATAAAGCGCCAACATCAGCTCCTGATGTCACCAAGGTTGAAGATGCTCACCCTAAATATGAGCCATATAGCCGTGGGGGAAACAAAAAGAACTACACGGTATTAGGTAAGAGTTATCAGGTCATGGACTCAGGTGCTGGCTACGCGGAAAAAGGAATTGCATCTTGGTACGGCGCTAAGTTTCATGGGCACCTCACATCAAACGGTGAAACCTACGACATGTATTCGATGTCTGCAGCCCATAAAACCTTACCACTACCTAGCTACGTTAAGGTCACCAACCTTAAAAATGATAAAACGGTTATTGTACGAGTCAACGACAGAGGGCCATTTCATGCAGATAGAATTATCGATCTATCTTATGCTGCTGCCCACCGGCTCGACATGCTAAAAACCGGTACCGCAAATGTAAGCCTAGAAGTTATCTATATTGCCAATCCTGAATCGAGTGCACTTGCCGAGCTAAAAGGCACTGAACTTCACTATATTCAGGTTGTAGCATCATCAAACAAAGAACGCTTAGGTCATCTAGCCAATAGCCTAGAGCAAAAATATCAAGTCAAGAGCCGCATTCAAAGCGTAAATAACTTGTATCGTTTGCAATTAGGCCCAATCGGTCAGCAGCAACTAGCTGACAAGCTAACAGAAAAGCTCAAGCAAGAGGGTTACCCTCAAAGTTACCTGCTTACTGAATGAACCAAGATTAATGAACCTAGGCTGAATTCCATTGTCGACTAATGTTATACTCGTTGGAATTACACTTTCTTCATACCTAAACTATTAAGACGTGCATTATTAATATGAATTTACTGAACAAACCTTTAAAAACGCTTTTGTTCGCGACCTCTGTCGCCGCATTATCAGCACAAGCAGCGCCAGTCGTTACCCCAAATGCACCAACAGTGGCAGCTAAAGCTTACGTGCTAATGGACTACAACACCGGACAAATCATTGCTGAAGAAAACGCTTACGAAAGCTTAAACCCAGCTAGCTTGACCAAGATGATGACAAGTTATGTGATCGGTCATGAGATCAAAGTCGGTAACATTGCCCCCACTGATGAAGTAACCATTAGTAAAAAAGCATGGTCAAAAAACTTCCCCGACTCTTCTAAAATGTTTATCGAAGTCGGTAAAACAGTTTCTGTTGAAGATCTAAACAAAGGCATTATTATCCAATCGGGTAACGATGCGTGCGTAGCAATGGCTGAACATATTGCTGGTACTGAAGATGGCTTTGTCGACTTAATGAACTCATGGGCTAAACAGCTAGGAATGCAAGATAGCTACTTTGAAAATAGCCATGGTTTAGACTCTGACAACCATAAAAGTACCGCTTATGACATGGCTATTCTTGGCGCCGCAATTATTCGCGATGTACCAGAAGAGTACGCAGTCTATAAAGAGAAATCATTTACCTACAACGGTATTAAGCAATACAACCGTAACGGTTTGTTATGGGATAAGAGCTTAAGCGTTGACGGTATTAAAACAGGCCACACTTCTGGTGCAGGTTTTAACCTGGTAACCTCAGCAACTAAAGACGGTATGCGTCTTATCTCTGTTGTATTAGGCACCAAGAGTGAAGCCGCACGTAAGGCAGAAAGTAAGAAGCTACTTAACTATGGTTTCCGTTTCTTTGAAACTGTTACACCATACAAAGCTGGCGATACTTTCGTTACCCAAAAAATCTGGTATGGCGACCGTGAAACGATTGACCTAGGTGTTGTCACTGATACCCCTATTACCATTAGTCGCGGCCAAGCTAAAAATTTACAAGCTAACTTTGAACTCACAAAAGAGCTTAACGCCCCTATAGCAAAAGGCGAGACTGTCGGTCGTATCTACTTCCAATTAAATGGAAAAGATATCGCTCAGTTCCCACTTGTCACGCTACAAGAAGTGAATGAAGGCAGCTGGTTTAGCCAATTAATGGATTACTTCAAGCAGATGTTTGCAGGTTGGTTTAGCTAAACCATACTGTATACAAAAAAGAAGCCACCGCAAGGTGGCTTCTTGCATTTGATAGCCAAACAAACCTTGTGAACTTGAACCATACTAACCAATTAGTCATTGACCCAATAATGACTAAATTAAAGTTGCCATATTAAGCAATGAATAACCGTTAACTCATTCTTCTCATTTAAAAATTCATTACACTGCGATTCGAATTTGAGTCAGCAAGAATGATCAAATATTTATTTAGCTTGGTATTAGGTATAATCGTCACCATATTATGGTTATTGCAATCTATGAGAGTGAAAAATGTTAGATACTAAATTTGATGAATTAATGGAATTCCCAGCTTCTTTTCCATTTAAAATTGTTGGAGATGCAAGCGATACGCTAGCTGATCGTGTCGTAGCAGTCGCCCAAAGTTTGGCACCAGATGACTATACGCCAACAACAAAAGCGTCGAGCAAAGGCACTTACAATTCGGTCACCATACGTATAACCGTTACAAGTAAAGAGCAGATAGAGAAACTTTACACCGAACTTGCTGCGATTGAGGGCGTTAAACGCGTACTATAAATATTAATCATAAATGATAAATGTGATCCGTATTACATTTATCATTTTGAAGCGTATAATAGCCCGCACAAATATTTGAGGGGAGAGGTTGCCCTTGTACGATAACGCTTTGCATATTCGTCATCTCGGTAAACAAGATTACGAATCAGTGTGGCACGCGATGCAACACTATACCGATAATC
This sequence comes from Shewanella sp. 0m-6, assembly GCF_052977325.1. Lineage (NCBI taxonomy): Bacteria > Pseudomonadati > Pseudomonadota > Gammaproteobacteria > Alteromonadales > Shewanellaceae > Shewanella > Shewanella sp. 0m-6. The sequence goes on along the minus strand of NZ_JBRIMD010000039.1, from coordinate 4,478 downwards.
GCGATGAGAACAGTCAAGATGAGATCTGGATTGTTGAACATACGCCAGTATTCACACAAGGCCAAGCAGGCAAGAGTGAGCACATCCTAAATCCTGGTGATATTCCTGTTATTCAGGTTGATCGAGGTGGCCAAGTAACCTATCACGGCCCGGGGCAACTTGTCGTCTACCCTCTTCTCGATATTAAACGCCTCAAAGTCGGTGTACGTCAGCTTGTCACTCACATTGAACAGAGTATCGTCAACATGCTTGTGCGCTATCAGATTGAAGCTTATGCAAAAGCTGATGCGCCTGGTGTTTATGTTGAAGAACGTAAGATCGCATCACTCGGTCTTAGGATCCGTAAAGGATGCTCTTTCCATGGACTCGCCCTCAATGTCGATATGGACATGTCTCCATTTCAGCGCATTAACCCCTGCGGTTACGCTGGCATGGAAATGATCCAGTGCAAACAGCTCGGTGGACCACAAACTGTCGAAGAGGCAGGTCTGCAACTGATTGAAACCCTCAGCCAAGAACTCGGTTTAGATAAGCTAGTTCACCACCAAGGATTACCAGAGTCATATGAATAGGCCTGAAAGATTACAACCTGGCGTTAAACTTAGAGACGCAGACAAGGTTTCACGCATCCCTGTTAAAGTGGTGCCATCTGAACGTGACACCATGCTAAGAAAACCTGACTGGCTGCGAGTAAAGCTACCCGCTTCAAATCAGCGTATTACCGAGATCAAGCAAGCACTGCGTAAAAATGGTCTCCACTCTGTTTGTGAAGAGGCTTCATGCCCTAACCTATCAGAGTGCTTTAACCATGGCACCGCAACATTTATGATTTTGGGTGCTATCTGTACCCGTCGCTGCCCGTTTTGCGATGTTGCTCATGGTCGTCCTCTAAAGCCTGATGCTGAAGAGCCTAAGAAGCTTGCACAAACGATCAAAGATATGAAGCTTAAGTATGTCGTTATTACCTCTGTAGACCGTGATGATCTGCGTGATGGTGGTGCACAGCATTTTGCTGACTGTATCCGTGAGATCCGTTTATTAAATCCGCAAATTAAAATCGAAACCTTAGTACCCGATTTCCGCGGTCGTATTGATGCAGCGCTTGAGATCTTGGCGACTGAGCCACCAGATGTGTTTAACCACAATTTGGAAACTGCGCCTATGCATTATCGTAAAGCGCGACCTGGTGCTAATTATCAATGGTCACTCGATTTATTGAAGAAATTTAAAGACCGCCACCCCAATATTCCGACAAAATCAGGTCTGATGATGGGTCTTGGTGAGAGTAACGAAGAGATTGCACAAGTACTGCATGATCTGCGAGCTCATAATGTTGAGATGCTGACTTTAGGTCAATATCTACAACCTTCTAAATTCCACCTGCCAGTTGAGCGCTATGTATCACCTGCGGAATTTGATGAGCTAAAAGAGCTTGCTGAAAGCATTGGCTTTACTCACGCAGCTTGTGGTCCATTGGTACGTTCAAGTTACCATGCAGATCTTCAGGCTCAAGGTAAAGAAGTTAAGTAAATTTACCTCGCGCTCGATAGCATAAGTTAAGACAAAAATAGCGCCTAATTAGGCGCTATTTTTATTGGCAACAAGGCGTTTAAAAACTTAGCTGCATCAATACCGCATCTTCAGTGCCAGTATCCGATTTATAGTAACCTTTACGAATACCGGTTTCCTTAAAGCCAACTTTCTCATAAAGTTCTCTTGCAGCAATCGCAGACTGACGAACCTCTAACAGTAATACCTCAGCCCCTTTATCTTTAGCCTCGACGATTACAGCCTTTAACAGCATTTTACCGTAACCTTTGCCCTGCAGTCTGGGTTCAACACAGATATCCATTAAGGTCGCATCTTCAAAAATCTGATGCAAGATAGCAAAGCCACAAAGCTCATCACCATCCAATAACCCAATGCAGTGATACAAATTACCGAAACAACTTTTTATCGTTGACTCACTCATTGGGTGGCTATGCGCTTTAACCGCTATAGCAGCCATCTGAGCAGACATTTCATCGTTTAGCAGTGTAAGTTCCACTACGTATCCTTTTGAGCCATAAAAGACTGTATATTAAGCCACAACGTCTTTTTAGCTTCAGGGTTATTCTCAAGTTCATTAATGGGGGCTGAAAATAAAGTGCTGTCATTAACAACTGTCTGCTTACCACGCATATCCCAAATCACCTTAGCTCCTGGTTCAGCTCTAACAGCAAAACGGCAATGATCCATATTGACTCCGAGTAAACCTAGTACGGTACAGATGATTGGGCTATCGACATCTTTAATCCGTAAAGGATTCACTAAGACAATAGCTATATCAGTTTGGGGAATCGCTTTTTTCCAGCGAGTAATGCTCATGGCATCTAGGTAAGCACTCTTTTCCATCATGACTCACTCAAAGGGGGATAATAACGTTAGAGTGGCTAGCATAGCAGTTAGTCCTCTAATAGGTAACATAGTTTAGACGAGTGCGCAGAAACAATGTAGCACTGAGCTAGATGCTTTTACTATTAAGACTAATAAGCTATCTACAATATCGATGAGTGGCATTCAGTGAAGCAATAGAGCAAAACGAAAAGCAAACACTATCGCAAATAGCAGATGCGAAAAAGCCGAGCTAGTGCTCGGCTTTTTCTAATTTGGCAGGGGTGGGGAGACTCGAACTCACAACATCCGGTTTTGGAGACCGGCGCTCTACCAATTGGAGCTACACCCCTGTTGACGAAACGGATTATGCGTAATCTGCCCCGAAAGGTAAAGCTTTTTTTATTTAAAGCCCATCAAGTGTGGATTTTTCAGACAAAAGCAAAACCTAGTAACATCCAGAGCCTTAAATAACACAAAAAAGCGCTATAACTGAAACGATAAACCGCAGATGCAAAAAAGCCGAGCTAATGCTCGGCTTTCTCTAATTTGGCAGGGGTGGGGAGATTCGAACTCACAACATCCGGTTTTGGAGACCGGCGCTCTACCAATTGGAGCTACACCCCTTTTGAGGACACTGATTTTGCTTAATGTTGAGTAAAAGGTAAAGTATTTTTTTGCTAATAACTACCGCCTGCAGGTTTTTCGAGCGCTCAGCAGGTGTTTTGATCACTTTGCCGACTGAAATAGCTCAATAAACAGCACTCACAACACTGCTCGCTGGTATTATAAGCTCAGCACAATATAGGCAACCTCTACGCTTACAATCAAGAAAAATTAGTGAGACTTAAATTTCACTCCCCAGATTACTATAAATGAGCTGCAGTTATTATAGCTACCGAGCCAGTCTAGTGGTTCACCTTAAGCTTTAAAACAATGGCAGGTTTATCTACTCGCGCACCGATTATTGTGAAAAGCCTTCTTATACTCATCTGGATAGAGATTGCCTCCGAAACAGGACATACAACTAGAAAAGAGCAAAGGGATGCTTAGCAGGTCACATCGTATATTAGCAGTTCTGAATAACTCAAACTTATAGATAGGAAGATAGCGGTTCATACAAGCCTTAAAATATTTTATGAGCCTCCCTCCCCCTCTATCGAAGGCTTTCAGCTATGAATATCAGGAGTTTCGCAGCTTAAGTGGATAAGCCACCTAAAATAGGTAGCTCTATTCTGGGTACGTTAGCGCTCAGTGTTCTAAAAACACCCGACGCCATACATGGCACTCAAGGATAAGTATTCCCTCTAGAGTAAGCCCTGTTACTCTTATCCTATAAAGTGTATGTGACTTCTCACGGCCAAATTTGGGAGTGCATCGGAAGTGACCTACGAACCACATCAATGCGGGAAGTGTCTATTATGCAGGAGTATATAAACGCCTGTAGTTCGCGCACGCCACATCAAACACACAGGGGCAAAGCAAGGTGTTCTGAATACGTAGCATTCAGACTAGCTTGTTCGCGGAGAAGCTTGTCTTCGTAGTTGGGGCAAGGCATAAGGCCTTTCAATGACATCCTTGTCATCATGGCATTTGTTAGCCCTAAACGTCAGGTGTGCCAAATGCCTGAAACGCATGGACGCGGTTTCTGGCCAAGCGCAGCTGCGTGGCAACATAGAGGGAGTGTCCTTTCGTATACGCGCCTGGAAATGGCCAGCTTCGAGCATGCCGCCATGGATGGCGGTAATTAGAATAACGCAGGAGCAGTTATCGAAGCTCTCCGCGTTGACCCACATGGATGTGGGGAATGTCGAAAATGTCAGGAACAGTTTTCTACCTGACCATGCATCAAACTTCGTTTGATAAGCACAAGGGCTTCACCCTACTATTTATTATGCCCTCTGGGTGCACATGATTTGAAGCATGCTTCGAATGCACTCTCTATACCCCCATGTTCGTTTGGTCAATTCTCGTAATAAAGAGTCCAGACAAAAACGAAAAAAGCCCGTTGCGTTAGCAACGGGCTTTATCGCTTCTCTTTCGAGAATAATTAGGCGCCTGGAAATGACCTACTCTCACATGGGGAGACCCCACACTACCATCGG